>JBATES010000031.1:0-33903 GCA_049664145.1 Smithella sp. | reverse complement strand
GCACGTCTGCCTGTCAGGCGCAGGGCAGACGTGTATTTGAAAGGAAGTGTAAAATTTACTTTCTTGATATTGTTGCTCTTTTAAAAAATATTATTTTCTCTTGACGGGAACATTATAGGATGTCCCCCTGGCTCTCCCAACGTCACAACTTTTCAAGATGGTTGAAGTCCTTTTTGAAGGCGCTCCATGAGAAGCTCCATTCTTCCTCCGCCGGCCAGCTTCCGCGACATGGAAATCAGGATCTCCACACTTTGATCCGTGCCCGACATTGCCATAAAAATGGGCAGGGATTCCTGGCAGGGCGGGATGAAAAAACCGGTCTGCAGGGCAAAGGTATCACAACTCAGGCGTTCCATGGACAATCGGCCGGGATTGGATATGATTCCGGAATTTCGATAACGACCCGTATGATGTTTTTCGATGATTTCACGGTGAATCGCACGATGAAGCATTCGTAACGGCACATATCGAATGAGCCTGTCCCCCCAGTAAAGCATGCCATCGTTCTTGTCAGCCAGTTGTTGCGCCATGTCTTGGGTTACATCGTCAACAGACAAGTCGGGAAGCATGTTAAGATAAATCAGATTGGTCAGATTTCCCGTTGAACGCAACCCCGGTTGCCGGTGACGCATATCGACAGAAACGCCAAAGCGTACGTTGCCTGCTTCATAGGCCCAGGCCGATTGTGCGAGAATAACAGCGACCTGAGCCACGAGATTACGATATCGGCCTTCCATATGCAGGCGACGCCAAATCACACCGCTCTCCGTACCCTGTGCTCTACCGGTGGGGCCAATGAAATCATGCGCAGGCGGTATGCGCCCTTTCTTTTGAAAGCTTCTTGCCATATCCAGTTCGGTCAATCGAGCACAAGACCCCAGAAGGGGTTCGCCCCGCAGGGCTCGAAAAATCTCTTCGGCCCAGAACAGAGTAGCTCTCCCATCCATCACGGCATGATGGGAACGAAAAGCAACGCGCAGCGGATCCCCCTGCATGAGAACCACCTCACACGCTGTTCCATCATACGGGTTCAAGGGCCCTTGCTCAAAAGGAGAACCATCAGGCCCCCCCAATCCGTCCCATGCTGTATCGTTTACAACTCTCACGCGTGGCGTTATTCCGGAGTCCACCCAATAGCTGCCTATCCAGCATCCCTTCAAGACCAGCCTTGCACCCGGATTAGCAGCGGAAGCCTTCTCAACCGCTTGCTGCCATTGCGCCACATCGAAGGCTCCCCGTCCTTCCAGCACGATTTGATTTGCAAAAGGCGGGCATTGATCATGATAAACCAGATAGACCCGTTCCGTGCGACAGAGCGGGCGTGTATATTTGTCCGTTTTTTGCTCAACCATCTTTTTTCAACCCTTGCGTTAAACACTCGAATAATTCATCGAGCCGGCCACCGGTTGCCAGGACTTTGGGCATCGTGATGATTAATTCCATGCCGTTGACATGACCTGCCAACCCCAGAAAAAATGGATAATATTCGATCGTGGGAGGGATGCCCCAGAAAGCTTTTGAGGTAAAGCCTCCACCATGAAAGAGCTCCAGCGGGATACGTCCCATATTGGTTATCAGCCCGGAGAGGCTGTAAAGACCTTTTGCGTGACGTTCTTCGACAATCTTCCGAAGCTTGTGCTTCATGAGCCGGATCGGGACATAACGATAAAGATCATCCCCTCTGGTAAGCATGCCTTCGCGGCCTTCTTTTGTCTGGGTGGCGATATCCAGGGCGATCTCTTCCACCGTTGAAGTTGGTTTCACCTCGACATAAATGCAAAATGCAAGGTTGGCGGTTGATCGCTCACCACCCATATGAGCACGCATATCCACAGGAATACCGAAACGGACCACCCCTGCTTGATGACGCCATGCCTCATGAGCGAGTAAGATGATGGTGTGGGCCAGCACACGGGGAAACTTGCCTTCAATCTGGAGATGTTTCCAAATCATTCCCAGTTCATTCCCGTTAGACCGACCGGAGGGAGCCAGATGTTCAACAGGATACTCCTTGCGAAACTGACTCTGATAGCTGCGCGCCATTTCGACATCATTGACAGAAGATAAAGCACCAAGAACGGCCTCACCGCGCAGGGCACGAAAGATATCCTCGGCCCAAACCAAGGTGCCCCGACCGTCCATGACCCCATGATGAGTACGGAAGAGGACCCTAAGGGGTGAACCTTCCATAAGAACCACTTCACAGGTGGGACCTTCACGGTAGGGCAATGGATCCAGAAGAAATGGAGCGCCATCTGGTCCGGTACCATCCCATTTCGTGCCGTCAACAAGACGGACATGGGGCGTAATGCCGGAATCCACCCAACGACTACCCCCCAAAAACCCTTTCAATACAAGACGGCTGCCAGGATTGGCTCCTGAGGCTATGGCCACAGCCTCGCGCCAGCGATCAAGGTCAAAATTTCCTGTTCCTTCGAGGAAAAGCTGATTCGCAACCGGCGGGCAGAGTTCATCACATACAAGTAACATGCGTTCGTTAAATGAAAGCCTTCGGGTGTATACTCGCTCCTGCATGATAACCTCCTATCACTATCCTGGGTGGTTTATTTTCATTTTATTCACAGCCTCTTTTATCTTTGTGCAGTGACCAGGCCCGAGCATATTCGCCCAAGGGTTTTTTCCAGAATTTGCTGATTGGCCAATGCACGCGGCATGGACAGGACAAGATCAACAGAATCGCCCGCACCGGAGAGTACCAGCGAAAAGGGAATGGACTCCGTACATACCGGTACCGCCCAATACATTTCGGCGTTGAAGCCGCCCCCCGAAAATCCCTCCATGGAAAAACGTCCCATGTTGGAAACGAAACCGGAAAATCGATAGTTGCCAGTGCGGTGGCTTCGGCGTGTTTCTGCTCTCAATGCCATATTCAGTACAAACAAGGGCACATGCGCAATGATCTTATCTTCCCATGTAAGCTGTCCATCACGCTGCTCTCTAAGTCGGGAAGCCAATTCAGCATCCAATGACTCAATCGTGGTATCCGGGGTGATCTCCAAAAAAAGCGCGTTTGTCAGATTCCCGGTTGAACGAATCCCTTCGCGGCGTGCCCTTAGATCAACCGAGATGCCGAGTCGTACTGGCCCGTTGCCGTGTTGCCAAGCTTCGCGGGCAGTCAGCAGCATGACCTGAATGAGAAGCCTGGGGTAACGCCCTCTGATACGGGTGCGTTTCCAAATAATACCTGGTTCGTTCCCGATAGCTCCGCCAGTAGGAGCGATGTAGTTATGCTGAAGGGGTGTGCTGAGTTTTTGATTCGATATATTCAGCAATTCGTTTTCCGTGATAGCGGTGTCCGATCCCAAAGGACTTTCCCCCCTGAGCACCCGAAAGATATCTTCAGCCCAAAATATGGTGCCGCGCCCATCCATGAGGGCATGATGGGAACGAAAGGCCACCCTGAGTGGATCACCTTGGATAAGGACGACCTCCGCCATGGGCCCCCGCCATGGGGAAAATGATTTTTTAAGAAATGGAGACCCCGCTGAGCTGCATCCATCCCAATCTCCGGCGTCAATCATCCTGAGCGGTGGTGTTTGTCCGGAGTCCACCCAGCGGCTCATTCCCATATACCCCCTGAGAACAAGGCGGCTACCGGGGTTGGCATCAGAGGCCAGTTTAACCGCCCGAATCCACTCTTCCGAATCAAATCTTCCATGACCTTCCACAATGACTTGATTCGCAAATGGCGGGTACAGCTCATGGGCAACCAGCCAAAGGCGGGATGCAATGGAAACATCGCGTGCTTTTACAAACATGCTTTTCCTCATCCTGTATCATATTTTCTATAATGTAATTTTAATAAAGGAGCAACAAGCTTATACCACCATTGAGGATAATTCGTCCAGCAAGTTTCAGTGCACGGCGTTTCTGAAACTTGGGTTTCAAATCCCCATTCGTCCCTGCCAATCCCGACAAGTCGAGAATTGGCGGGAGAGTTCGTCCAAAAAATTTTATTACGCTATGCTTCTAAAATTTGGGACTCACTACTTTGCTCCCGGGATAATTCGACTAACGTTTTGGACTTCATTTCATTCGTCTTCAGCTTATCTCAAATCCCACTTCGCTCCGCTACGGGGATAATTCGCTCTAAGATTTTCCGATCACTACGTTTCGGAAAATCAAGGCTCATTAAAGTATTTGATTCAGAAAAAAAACAATGATATGAATTTACGCTTTTTGGGTGCTGGTTTAACAAAAACGGCAACCAATGAGGTATGTGATTGGAAAGTCAATGGAGTTTATTAACAGAGGTACGGACAACAAATAGTAATCGTATCGAAGCGTTAGCGGAGGTGCCGCCTGATTCCCCCTGGTTTTTGGGGCATTTTCCGGGCGAGCCGATTCTTCCGGGAATCGCTTTGATCCATCTGGTTAAACAGGCCATTACGCGGGAGGAACTGAAAAAAGGCAATAAGCTTCATTTGCACTCACTCAGAAGAGTTAGATTCACCCAGCCGGTGCGGCCGGGTGATAAATTGTCTGTAAATATCAGTGCGGAAAACACCGGTGAGGATGTTTTGTTTTCTTTTAAAGTGTTATGTAAAGAAAACATCGTGAGCAGAGGAATGATTGCCGCTCAAAAGATTAAATGATAAATAATAAATAAGTATATACAAGGAGGGTAGTGATGCCTGTCAGTCAAGATATCAAAGGCATTATAAAGCGCGTGTCCGAAATCATTATTGACGAGTTGAAACTGGAAGAGGTAACGGTGGATACATTCGATCCGGATATGGATCTGGTGGATGAACTGGGCATTGACAGTATGGATCTGGCAACCATCGCTCTGGTTCTGCAGGATGAATACAGGGTGATGATTGATGAAGACGATTATCCGAAATTGAAAACCATTCGTCTCATTTCCGAATATATTAAAGAGAAACTTCCGGTATTAAATTAATTGTTAGAAGCTGAACACCCATGCAGGTTAATCATAAAGCAAATCTGGAATCCGCCAAGCCAAAATTTTCAGAACTTTTAGCCCATCCGGAAGTCAAAGCGCGCTGGGAAAAGGTCAGGAAATATTTCTTTCTGCGCGAATCGACCTACGATATGTCCAACCGCTGCAATATCCGCTGCGACGGCTGTTACTATTATGAAGGTGAGAAACAATTCGCCAGGGAGATCGGCGATGTGGATGCCTGGCGTGAATTGATGCGCGCGGAAAAAGCGCGCGGGATCACTTATGTTGTGCTGGCGGGAGCGGAGCCTTCGCTTGTGCCGGAGTTGCTCGATGTTTGTTATCAGGAGATGCCGCTGGGCAGTATCGCCACCAACGGCTTTAAGAAGATACCGCCATCCGTCGGCTATAAACTGCATATTTCGGTCTGGGGTAATGATGAAACCAGTCTGCGTGTCCGCAAAGCCAAGAATCTCTTGAAAAAACAAATCGAGAATTATGAAAACGATCCGCGGGCGGTTTTTGTTTATACCTTCACGCGGGACAATATTGATGAGGTAAAAGAAGTTGCCGCTGAACTCATCGCTCATCATTGCAAATTGACCTTCAATGTTTTTTCGGCACCGGTCGGTTATGAAGGAAATCTGCGTCACGACAATGAATCTCTTTTGCGGACAAGACAGACGATGATCGAGCTTTTGAATCAATATCCGCGCAATGTTCTTTTTTCTGTTTATAACGCCGTGGCGCATACGCATGAAAAAGGGCTGCATGATACCTACTCTTGTTCCTATCCCCGTCAGAATCCTTCGCAGGATATCGGGTTGGGCAGGTCTTTTAGGCAGTACAGGACAGACCTGAACTGGGACCGGTCGGTGGCCTGCTGTGTGCCGGATACGGATTGCGTTGATTGCCGTCATTATGCTGCCGGTTCCGCGGTGGTGACGGCGCGCCTTTATCGCCACGTTAATAATCTGGCTACTTTTAAATCATGGCTGGATTATGTGGATACGTATCTGGCAGTCTGGGTGATGGATTACGAGAAGGGCGAAAATCTTTGTAACGAAATGATAGAACCGCCGGGAGCGGTTAAAATTTAGAAAAAAGTCGGACGCTTATCAATGAAAACAGTCAGTTCCCTGCTGGATAAAGAATGGCATGAAAGATACAGACGGATCTCCAGTCTGAATATCCGCAGTTCCATATATGATGTAACGAATCGCTGCAATCTGCGCTGCAAGGGATGTTTTTTCTTTTCTTCGGGAGAACACCAGGCGGCTCCTGAAGAAATAGATATCAAAAAATGGGAAGACTTTATTGACCGCGAAAAAGAACGCGGCGTCAATCTGGCCATTCTGATTGGAGGCGAACCGACGCTCTGCATGGATCGCGTCGAAGCGTTCTACAAACGCCTGCCGACGTACTGCGCCACTAACGGTTTGATCAAGGTTCCCCGGGATAAGTTTCCCGATATGATGGTGGGGATTTCTCTCTGGGGAAGCGCTGAAGATGAAAAGATTCTGCGCGGACGCGATACTTTCGCCATTTCCAGCAAAAATTATGAAGGAGATGCCTACACTTATTATCTTTATACGATCACGCCGCGACAGGTTGGCAAGATTGAGCCGGTCATCAGGAGAATTGGTGATGTTGGCTTGAAAGTCCACTTGCAGCTTTTGTCCAATGACGAAGGTGTGGATGGATTTTCGTGGCGCGAAGGCGAGTTGAAAGATTTGCGTTTCGAGATGGACGAAATGCTGGACAAATATCCGCAGACGGTCATTTCCTGCAAGTACTATCATGAAGTCATTACCACCGGCAAAATGATGGGACGAAATTTTGGCTGGGGGGAGTGCCCGTCTGTTACGGAATCCCTCGATAACAGAACAAACCGCCCCCGACGCCTGATTCATTTCGCCCGCTGGGCATCCGATTTGAAAACCGTTCACCGCTGCTGCACATCGGCGACGCGCGACTGCTCCACCTGCAAGGACGGCGCGGCGCACATGAGCTGGGTCATGGTCAACAAACGCGAACATCTAAAATCGACGCAAGACCTGCACAACTGGATCGAAGTCTATGAAATGTTTGCCAAACTGTACCACTTTATTCCTTGGTAATCCCTGAAGATTTTTGATATAGCTAATCCTAATAATCATACCCGGTTTTTTCACCAGGCGAGATGATTTTTCTTATCTTTTTGGATTGCTATGGGTGCAAAGAAAACTTTAATTCTGGGTTACGATGCCGTATCGTCTCTGGGAACTGATCTGGAAACTCAATGGCAGAGAGCCGTTGCCGGAGATTGCGGCATCGGAAATCTGACCCGGTTTCCGCTAGGTGGAAACTTTCCGGTGCGGGTTGCCGGTGAAGTGGCGGAAATCGATTCAAGGCCGTATCCCTTTTTACAGCCGCGGGAAATGGCGCACTGGACCTCACCCATCTTCAAACATGCACTGCTGGTGGCGCATCGGGCGCTTCAGCGCAGCGGCATTGTCATTACCAACGAATTAGCTCCACGGGTAGCGATAACCTTCAGTTCGGCTGTCGGCGGTCTGGACGCGGTTTTGCAGGCGGATCGCCTGATGATGTCCCAAGGTAAGATGCCGCATCCCTTTACCAATCCCAATTCCTGCATCAATATGGTCGGCGGCAAAGTATCAATATTAACCGGGGCAACGGGACCGATTTCTTCAACAATCACGGCCTGCGCTACCGGCATAACTTCTCTGATTATCGGCGAGATGCTGCTGCAGCGGAATATGGCTGATGTCGTTATCGGCGGGGCAGTCGATTTTCCGCTGGTCGAACCGATTGTCGCGGGCTTTGCAACGATGAACGGCGCGTACCGGCCCAAGGAAGGGCAGCCGGAAGAACCGCCGGAAAAAACCAGCAGACCATTTTCCATCAACCGGCGCGGCTTTGTCGTTTCCGAAGGGGCGGGTTGCATTATTCTGGCGACGGATGAATTTGTCAAAATCCATGGGCTCACCTCCAATATTGAACTGGCCGGATGGGGCATGACATCGGATGCGACTCATTTTGTTTCGCCGAATCTGGCTACGGTACAGAGATGTATCGAAGAAACCATTAAAAATGCGGGATTGAAACCGGAGGACATTGACGCGGTTAATGCCCATGCAACATCGACCAAAATAGGCGACAAGGTAGAGGCAGACGCGCTGCGCAATATTTTCGGCGGTAAAATTCCGCCGGTATCAGCAAATAAATCTCAGCTTGGACACGCCATGGGCGCGTCCAGCGCCATTGAAGCGATTCTGGCCATGGAAGGAATGAAACAGGATACGTTATTGCCGACGATCAATTACAGCCCCGATCAGGAAATTGAGATAGACTGCGTTGCGGAAGGCGCTAGAAAACTCAAACAGGAATTTGTTTTAAAAAACGCATTCGGATTCGGCGGATGCAATTCCTGCATCATCTTGCGCAAAATCGCATAGAGAAAGTTTTGATAATATGAAAGCTCCGAAAAATAGAAGAGTATTTGTTGTTGGTTACGGCACAGCCACGCCGCTGGGCAGCACGTTTGAAAAAACATGGAAGAGGGCGGTGAAAGGCGAGGCCGGTTTTCGCAAGGTAACCCGCTGCAAGGTGGAATCCTCCTGCGATGTCGTCGGTGAGATACCGGACTGGTATCCGTTGGAGCTTGATTTTACGGACGCGAAGGAAGTTTATAACTGGAATGCGGCGTTTGTGATACTAACGATGGCCGTTTGTAAGGAGGCCCTGGAGAATTCCGGTATCGTTGTCGATGCGCATATTGCTCCTCGGATGGCCTGCCTGATCGGTTCGGCGCTCAACGGGGCGGATGCTTTCCGCGTGGCGGTTCATGATCTGGAACATCGCGGGCCGCTCCGGGTCAGTCCCTATCTGTTGCCCAATTTGTGCGCCAATCTTCCTTCCGGCAAGGCGGGAATGTTGCTGAAATTTACCGGGCCGATTTTTTCGCCGCAGGGCGCGTGCGCGTCGGGCAACCACGCCATCGGCATCGGGGCAAGAATGATTCGCGACGGCGACTGCGATTTTGTGCTGGCCGGCGGAGCCGACACGCCCATTTTGCCGGAGTTGATTCACGGCTTTGCCAACATGAACGCTTCGATCAAGGTGATTCCGAAAGATCGAGCCTATGGCAATCCTTTACAGGCGTCACGTCCGTTCAGCGCCGACCGCAAGGGGTTTGTTCTTTCCGAGGGAGCTGGCGTTGTTGTGCTGGCGGCTGATGAGGCTGTCAAAGCCCACGGTCTCAAACCCAGAGCCGAAGTTCTGGGCATCGGCTGGTCATCAGATGCTCATCATTATACCAGTCCCAACATGCCGACCATTATCCGTGCCATCCGGGAAACGATTGAAGATGCGGAATTGGAGCCGGAAGATATTCAGTATATCAACGCTCATGGCACTTCCACCCCGAAGGGCGACAGCACGGAAATAAAATGTCTGCGCGAGGTATTCGGGCAAAAAATTGGAAAGATTCCCGTGTCGTCAAACAAATCGCAACTGGGACATACGCTGGGCGCTACCGCGGCCATTGAAGCGGCCCTGACGATTGAAGGCATGAAAAAAGGGATTATCCTGCCGACCATCAATCATCTGCCTGATCCGGAATTTTCGGATATCGATGTCGTACCCAATGAAACGCGCAAACAGAAATTTGAAATCGCTCTTTCCAACGCTTTCGGTTTCGGCGGAACAAATTGCTGCGTTATTTTCAGAGGAGTGTAGGCATGAGACCCAAACCTTTTAAACCGGAAATATACAATCATGACGAACACTACGTGCGCGACCTGACATCCGGACTGGTCTGGCATCGCTCGATGTACAGAGTTTTGTATATTGATACTGATCGCTCGCAGGTGGTTTATCATTCCAATTACCTGCGTTATTTTGAATTTGGCCGGACGTCGCTGATGCGCGATGTGGGTTATCCTTACAAGGAAATTGAGGACAGCGGCTATGTTTATCCGATTTTTGATATGGGAGTCAGTTTTTATCAGCCGCTGTATTATGATGATGTCATGTATGTTCACACGCGACCGGTGAACCTGGAGCGTGTGCGTTTGCAGTTCGACTATCTCATCACGCACGCGGAAAAAGGACACATGATCTGTGCCGGCTTTACAAAACATTGTGCTTTAAATCTGTCCGGTGTTCCCGTTGCCGTAGATCCGAAAACGATTCAATTATGGAAAGCTTTTCCGACTTAAATCAGCAAAAAAAATATTTCCGTGATATCGAAATATATCCCTATCTGCGGGATCATCATCTGGAAGGCAAAACCATTCTGCCCGCGGTGGAATCTCTGAATGTACTTGCCCGTGCCGTGCAAGCGAATTATCCACAAAGGCAGCTAACTTATCAGCAAAACGCTGTCTTTCACCGGTTTCTGCCGATTGCGCCGAATGTCAAAAGTCAGCCGGCAATAATCAAGCTTGAATTGTCCGACGATGCGGGTATCGCCGCTTCGCTGTGGTCATTGTTAAAATCAAAAACAGGGCATATCAGCCGGGAATTAGAGCACGCGCGTGTAAATTTTATTAATGCTGGTTTGCCTGAATTCTCCGCGCCTCCGTTTCCCGTCTTGCGCCGGCTCAAAGGTGAATGCATCAGTATTCCGTTCTCTGCCGTTTATGGTGACCTGGTCCCTTTTGGACCAGCCTATCAAAACATCATAGGTGATCTGGCCATCTCCGATGAAGGCGCTCTGGCGTATATTTCCGGAGGACATCATGAGGCTGATGAAACTTTTCTGGGCTCGCCTTTTCCTCTGGATGCCGCGATGCACATGGCCTGTGTCTGGGGACAGCGTTTTGCCGGAGTGGTGGCGTTTCCCGTTGGATTTGAAAAAAGAATAATTTATCAGAAAACGAAAAAGGGCGAGGAATATCTGGGTCGCATTGTGCCGGTAAGCGTTACGAGTGAATCCTTGATTGTTGACGCGTGGATTTATCAAGAGGACATCATTTGTGAATTTATCAACGGCATTAAAATGATGGATGTAACCAGAGGGCGTGTCCGTGCGCCGGAGTGGATAGTTAATAGTAATGACACTCGCTGAAAGCGAGCGAAGCGAAGCTTGAAGCGTAAGTGGAATTATCCCAGGAGCGCAGCGACGTGGGATGGATAGTGAAGAGAGAATAGCGAATGAGTAAGACATTACTAATATTTCTTTCTGCTTATCTTGCGGGATCGATTAATTTTGCAATTATTTTTTTTAATCTCACCGGCAGGGGAGATCCCCGTCTCCATTTCAGTGGCAATGCGGGAACCACCAATGTTTACCGTCAGGCGGGAGTATTATGGGCGACAGTTGTTTTTTTACTGGATATCGGCAGGGCATTGGCGGTCGCGCTGGTAGCGATTTATTTTCTGGAAAAAGCTTTTCTCCCCTGGGCTGGCTTTTTTCTTGTATTGGGCAACAGCTACCCGTGTTTTCACGGTTTTCGCGGCGGAAAGGGTGTGGCCAACTATTTGGGATTTACACTGATCGTCGCGCCGTGGGCAGCCATTGCGGCGGCGGTTATCTGGCTGATCGTTTACTATGGAATTGCAAGAGTGCCGTTTATCGCTTCTTTTTTTATGATTTCTACGCTGGCTTGCGGACAGGTTATCGCTCTGGGCTGGCAAACGGGCGTGATCACCGGCGCGATTGCGTCTTTTGTGCTTATCTTATTTAATCATCGAAAAAATATTGCCGATTACCGAAGAATTGCCGGTAACGGCTCAAACTGAACATTTTATTATTTTCTGCCGTTCAGCCGTTCGTCAAATTCTTCCGGGGTAAAACTGTATTCCTGCGTTCCGTAACTTTCCAGGGAGAACGAAGAACAGACGCTGCCCATCCAAGCGCACTGTTCGATATCTTTGCCGTGCAACAGCCCGCTTAACAAACCACCGCGATAAGAATCTCCGGCGCCCGTCGGATCAACGACTTTTTTTACTTTGAACGCGGGAACAGAAATTTCTCGTTCCCGTGTGGAAATCTGTGATCCCAGTTCTCCCAGTGTCGTGATAATCGTTCCGGCCATCTTCAATAACGTTTTTTTATCGAGACCGGTTTTGCTGATAATCAGACTTAATTCGTAATCGTTAACGATTAATATGCGGCATCCTTCGATCGCCTGGATCAGGTCTTTTTTGTCCCACATAGGCAGAGACTGTCCGGGATCAAGGATGTAATCGATTCCCCTGTCTTTACAGGCGGCCGGATAAATGACCATATCTTCGAAATTGCCGGGGGAGACGATCACGATGGTATTCTTGGGATTGAATTTATCAAAGTCCAGTGTTGACTGATATTTCATCGCGCCGGGATTGAAACCGGTAATCTGATTATCGGCTTTATCGGTGGTGATGTAAGCGCTGGCGGTAAATTCGTCAGCGATGATTTTAATGCCTTCCGTGGCGATTTCATTTTTGGCGAGCCATTTGAAATATCTCTGATAATCATGACCGATGGTGGCGCAGATGAACGGATTTTCTCCCATCAGTTTGAGAGCGTAGGCGATGTTGCCCGCCGTGCCGCCATATTTTTCTTTCATACCGTTTACCTGGAAGCAAACGTTGAGGACGTGAATTTTATCAGGCAGGATATGTTCGGAGAAATGTCCTGGGAAATCCATAATCCTGTCGTACGCCATCGAACCGGAAACAATAATGTTCATAAAATATCCTTTTTATATATTAAAATGTCGTCTCAGCGGGGAAGAATATAGGTAATATTCATGGGGGTGTCAATGAGATTTTGACCGGCGAATCATCGGAGCAGTTTTTGTTTTCTTCATATCACGGGAGAGGACTGCTCAAAGCCTGTGCGGCGATGGAACGCACATTCCTCATCGCCATATCCATATCGATCGTTAACAGGCGCCGGTCTTTCATAACCATCCGGCCGTTGATGATGCTGGTTTTAACGTCCGCGCCGCGTGCCGCGTAAACCATTTGTGAATAATAATTATACAGCGGGGTCAGATGCGGTTGATTCATATCCAGGATGATGATATCGGCTTTTTTACCTGTTTCGATTGAGCCAATGAGTTGATCCATTTCCAGTACTTTTGCTCCGCCCATGGTGGCCATGGTGCAAACGGTTTCCGCGTTCATGACCGTGGGATCAAGGGATGTTACTTTATGCACTTTTGCCGTTGTGTCCATTTCCCGAAACATATCCAGATCGTTGTTGCTGGCGCATCCATCCGTTCCCAGTCCAACCGTTATTCCTTTTGTCATCATTTCGGGAATATGCGCGACGCCTGCCGCCAGTTTCATGGAACTTTCCGGATTGTGTGAAACCTTTACCCCGTAATCGGCAAAGACGTTCATATCCTCGGTTGTCAGCCAGTTGCAGTGCACCGCAACCGTCTTTTCATCAAGCACGCCCAGTGCCTGCAGATGCTGCACCGGTTCTTTACCGTAGCGTTTCAGAATGACTTCTGTTTCATCTTTGTTTTCCAGCAAGTGTATCAGATACAGAATGCCTGCATCGCGGGAAGCTTTCTTGACACGAACAAGCGTTTCCGGAGAACAGGTATAGGGAGAATGACAGAAATACGCTGGCGTAATCAGCGGAGCACGAGGCAGCCATTTATCCAGAAAAGACTGAGCAGAAGCCATCGTTTTTGCAGCGATCTGCTCGTCCTTCATAATAAAATCGGCAAATCCCTGTCCGACAACAGCGCGCATCCCGGCGGCACTGACGGCCTCGGCGATGCTGTCTTCAAAAAAATAGCCGTCACAGAAAGTTGTTGTGCCGGAGAGAATCATTTCCGCCATGGCCAGCATGGCGCCATCGTAAACCATCTTTTTGCTGACGAAACGTGCCTCTGCCGGCCAGATATTTTTAGTCAACCATTCCATGAGCGGCAGGTCATCAGCCATGCCACGAAAGCAAACCATCGGCAGATGCGTGTGCGTGTTGACAAGTCCGGGCATGACAACGCATCCGGAGGCATCGATGGTTTCCTTCGCTTGATTGCTGGAGCGGTCAACTTCCTTATTGCCGCCAATCGCAACGATCAGGCCGTCTTTGATGCCGACAAAACCATCTTCGATAATCTCCATTCCGGCGGACATGGTTATTAATGTTCCGCCGGTAATAGATATATCAAATTTATTTTTCTGCATTTGCCGGTGCTGCTACCGTCATGGTTGCTGTTTTGCTTCCCGATAAACTGCAAGTCGCGGTAACTTCCAGTTTATCTCCCTTGGCAGCGTCTACTTTGTATGTGTAGGTAAAAGGCACTTCTTTGGGTTGAGTTTCATAATTGGTTGTGCTGACAGCGGCATCATTTTTCTTTATCGCCACGGTTTTAATATGATGCATACCAGGAAACATAGATTTGTGCGTGATTGCAACTGAAAGAGTTTGCGAACCGGAATCATATTTAATGGTTACATCCTTGGGCGCGTCGGCGTATGAGATTTGTGGAGCGGAAAAACAAATCAAAAAAACAAATAAAGAAACGATACAAAGAAATATTGCAGTTGCGGTGATTTTTTTCATGGTATACCTCCTTAAAAAATTAAAATCGGTAATCTTTGGGTGGCAAATGATAATATATTAACTGTTTAATTAACAGCAAAAAATAAGTTGTTGAAAAGTTACCGGTAATTAGCTAATCTTAGACCAAATTTTACAGATATAATTAAATTTAACTTTCAAAATTAGGTGTTTATGAGCGCTTTACTCCTTGCCCGACTTCAATTCGCCTTTACCATATGTTTCCATTTTCTCTTCCCGGCTATGACGCTGGGAACATCCCTGATTATCGTTATATCCGAAACGCTTTATCTGATTAAAAAAGACGAAACTTATAAAAAGATAACGGATTTTCTGGTCAAGCTACTGGGACTGATTTTTGTTCTGGGCGCTGCAACAGGTATTGTTATGGAATTTTCTTTCGGCACCAACTGGTCGGGATATTCACGCGCCGTGGGAGACATTTTCGGGCCGATCCTAGCTGCTGAAGGCGTTATCGCATTCTTTCTGGAATCGGTCTTTTTGGGGGTGCTGCTTTTCGGCCGAAACAAAGTTTCTCCCGGAGTTTACTGGCTGTCCGCTCTGCTGGTTTTTATCGGCGGCCATCTTTCCGCTTTCTGGATCGTCGTCGCCAATTCCTGGATGCAGACTCCGGCCGGTTACACAATAAATGAAGCGGGAAAAATCGTTCTGGGAAATTTTAACGCTGCCGTTTTTAATCCTTCGACGATTGTCAGATATCATCACACAATTATTGCTTCATGGATAACAAGTGCGGTAATGGTGGCGGGCATCGCCGGATATTACGTCAGAAAAGGCCTGCATGGCGAGACTGCCAGAACAATGCTTAAAATCGGCATAATTCTTTTTGCGCTCACGCCACTTCTACAATTGGCAACAGGACATGTTCATGCGATTGAAGTCATCAACATGCAACCGGAAAAGGCCGCGGCCATGGAAGGGCATTTTAATACAATCAAAGGAGCTCCTATCTATGCTCTGGGTTATGTTGATGAACAAAACCAGAAGACCTATGGAATATACATTCCCAAAGGCCTGAGCTTCCTCTACAACTTCGACTGGAACTCCGAGATAAAAGGATTGAATGATTATCCGAAAGCAGACTGGCCACCGGTGAACTTTACATTTCAGGTTTATCACATTATGGTGGGTGCCGGAGTTGCCATGATTGCGCTGGGACTGCTGGGGGCGTATCTGCTTTGGAGAGGGAAACTATATGAAAACAAATTGTATCTTTTCATTTTGCCTTTCCTGATACCGCTGCCGCATATCGCTCATGAAACAGGATGGATAGCGGCGGAAGTAGGGCGCCAGCCGTGGATAATCTATAAATTAATGAAGACATCCATTGCCGCGTCAGTGGTGGTCTCGGCAGGAGAAATAACATTCAGTCTAATAATGTTCTTCCTGATTTACCTGCTTTTGGCGGCGGTGTTTATTAAAATATTTCTAAAAATTGTTCAAAAAGGTCCGGCAGCGTAATGGAAATGAAAACAATTGAAAAATGGAAAGTCAATAGAACCATCCAATTTTTGATAGAAGTTACGGAGGAATAAATGGAAAATATACAGAACTTTCAGACTCTTTGGTTCGTTCTTATTCTGGTATTGCTGATGGGCTATTCTCTACTGGATGGATTTGATCTGGGGATAGGAGCGCTGCTTCCTTTTCTGGGAAAGACCAAAGAGGAGAAAGACATACTGATCAATTCCATCGGTCCGGTCTGGGACGGCAATGAAGTCTGGCTGATTACCGGCGGCGGCGCTCTGTTCGCTGCTTTTCCCCATGCCTATGCCACGGCTTTTTCCGGATTTTATCTGGCGATGATGCTCGTGCTGTTCGCTCTGATATTCCGGGCTGTGTCGATGGAGTTTCGTGCTTATGATGAGGCGCATGCCTTGATTTGGGAAAAGGCTTTTATTGCCGGCAGCGCTTTGGCGGCTTTGTTGTTCGGTGTTGCGCTGGGCAATGTGGTTTACGGCGTGCCGCTGGATAATAGAATGGAATTTACCGGAAACTTTTTCACATTGCTTCGGCCGGTGCCGCTGATATTCGGCGTTACCGGTTTTGCTGCCGTTCTTTTGCAGGGCGCTACCTACGCTGTGATGAAAACGGAAGGAGAGTTGCGGCAGAAAGCATTTCGCGTGGTCAATATTCTGACAGCGGTAAATCTAATAACCGCACTTGTTTATTTTATAACCATTGTTTTTGCCTTTGATGATATTTTTACAAACTGGATGTTCTATCTGGCGGTTTTGTTCACTCTGCTGTGGCTTTCGGCAATTTTCTTTTCCGTCAAACATAAAAACGATTCCGCTCCTTTCTGGGAATCATCATTTGCTTTTATCGGTCTCTGGCTGGTCGTGGCGGCGGTTCATTTCCCGAACCTGATTAAAGCCACTAATGACCAGATGCTGAACATTACCATTTACAACAGCTCCACCAGCTTGCAGACATTGAAGTTAATGAGCGTTATCGCACTGGTCGGAATGCCGATCGTCATTGCCTATACGATTTTTGTTTATCGTATTTTTAAAGGCAAGGCGAAATCATCCGTTCATTATTAAATCCGATTGACGTAAATCAATCGAGTTGATAAATAGTTTTTTAAAGGGGTGGTCCGGCACATGCCGGATCTGAGATTATACCCGTTGAACCTGATCTGGGTAATGCCAGCGGAGGGAAAAAGTTAGTTGTTTAGAAACCCTTTCCGAAATTGCCAGTCGGGAAGGGTTAAGTATTTTACGTGAATAACAAACAAGGAGTTGGCAGATCATGAAGATAACAGCGGAAGAAATTTACCAGTCGATAGAAATGATTCGTTCTCAGGCACCGGTGGTGCACAACATTACCAATTACGTGGTCATGAACAACACGGCCAATGCGCTTCTGGCAATAGGCGCTTCTCCGGTGATGGCGCACGCTCCGGAAGAAGTTGAGGAAATGGTGAGTATTGCCTCAGCGCTTGTCATCAACATCGGTACTTTGAGTGAACACTGGATCAGCGCCATGTTCAAGGCCGCGCGTCAGGCAGGGAAAAAGGGCATTCCCGTTATTCTGGATCCTGTGGGCGCCGGAGCCACATCCTATCGGACGAAGACCGCCAGAGATTTGATGGCCGCCAATACGCCTGCAATTATCAGAGGGAATGCCTCAGAGATCATGGCGCTTTATGATGATAAAACGAAAACAAAAGGTGTGGACAGCGCCGCTTCTTCAGATAAGGCGATGGATATAGCGCGAAAATTAAGTGAAACCCATCGGTGTGTGGTTTGTGTCAGCGGGGCGGTTGATTACATTGTTGATCGGGACAAATTTGCAAAAGTTAAAAACGGCCACCCGATGATGCCGAGCGTGACCGGATTGGGTTGCACGGCGTCGGCTTTATGCGGAGCCTTTGCCGCGGTGGACAGGGATTCGTTCAAGGCAACTGCATCTGCTATGGCTGTGATGGGTGTTGCCGGCGAGATGGCCGCCGCAACGGCCGCCGGACCGGGAAGCATGCAGGTGCATTTTCTGGATTGTCTCTATCGCCTGTCACAGGATGATCTTGCCCGTCTTTTGAAAATTGAGGATTAAGGATGCGCGGATTGTATCTGGTGACGGATCGGGGATTGTGCGGGGCAAAGCCGCTGGAGGAAGTTATTCTTCAGGCGGTCAAAGGCGGTGTGTCTTGTGTGCAATTGCGTGAAAAAGAAGTATCCACGCGTTTCTTTGTCGAAGAAGCAATTAAAATTAAGAATATTTTACAACCGTATGACGTTCCGCTTATCATCAATGATCGTGTTGACGTTGCTCTGGCCTGCGGTGCCGATGGCGTTCATATCGGTCAGGATGACATGCCTTATGAAATTGCGCGTAAGCTCATGGGGCCGAAAGCGATCATCGGTCTTTCTGTGGAAACATGGGAAGATGTTTTGGCCAGTCAGAAACTGGACGTGAATTACATCGGTGTCAGTCCTGTTTTTGCCACACCGACAAAAACGGATACAAAAGGTGCGTGGGGATTGGAAGGTCTTCGACGGATCAAATCTTTCAGCAGGCATCCGCTGGTTGCCATCGGTGGAATTAATCCATCCAATGTCCGGGAAGTTCTGGATGCCGGTGCCGACGGCGTTGCTGTTGTCTCGGCGATTTGTGCGTCGGCTGATCCCGAAACGGCGGCGAGAGAAATTGATGCAATCATCCGTTCAGACTAAAATGAAAGGCCCCTCAGGAAAAAAATCATGATGGGCCTGTGTCTTTGATGAACGGCTTTCTGATGCAGCTTACCCTTCCTGATTCCTTTTAATGGATGCCAAAGCTCTTTTTGCGGCGTATTTGACTTCCGTCGGATAAGACGATATCCCTAAAAAGGATTTTGATTCTGTGATGTCGGAAAGAACCGGTATTGCTTCCGGCGAACCAATCGCTCCCAGAGCGTTGCATATTTTTTCCTGCAAGGTTAGTTGCTCGCTCTTATCCGTTGCTGCCTTGTTTTTCAGCATATCCAACAGGTTGGGCACTGCTTCCGCGCATTTAATTTTACCGAGCATTTCAATGATGTTCATTTTTAATTCAGGATCGGCTGTTGTCAGAACGGACAAGAATAAGGGACCCCGTTTGTCTCCACCGATTTGACTGATGCTTCTAAATGCCTCCATCCGAACCCTTTTGTCTTTATAAAGCAAAAGAGGTCTCAGCACATCGGTGTCGGTTTCCTTGCCGATACGCCCGAGGATATAGGCCATATTCCGTAAAAAATACCATGGTTCATCAGTCGTCATGCTTTCTCTAATGGCCGGTATCGACTTTTGCCCCATTTCTTGAATAATATGGATGGTGCGAATGCGTTCTTTACTGTCCTTGGCATTCCTGACCGTATCCAGTAATTTTCTAATAATCAGATCGTCGCCAAATCCGGCAAGGATATGAAAGGCATCCGTTGTTTTGTTTTTTTCACTGACATTGATTTCTTTAAAGAGTAAATTAATATTGTTTTCCGATGCCAGATTGCGAAGGACGCTCAGGGATATTTCTCGCACCGAATCATCTTTGGGTAACTCGCCGCCATTGATTCTACTGAAAATAGATATAAAAGAATTTGCCTCGGCAAAAAGTCCACGATAAATGAAATCCTGAACAAGTTTTTGCAAACGGTCAATGATTGTTTTATATTCCGGCGTAACGACCGTTTCCGTTTCGAGCCATTCAAGCACTTGTTCCGACAACTTTTTAATGACATCTCTTTGTTCTTCAGAGATAAAAGATTCGATGCTGCCGTCCATATCGCCCAGACGTGTTAATGCTTTTGCCATTTCGGCAATGCTTTGCGAAACGGGATCATCCGCCGTTTCTATCTGAGGGTTCAAATGTAAATCCGGTAATTCATTATTGCTGATCTTTGGCTGGGCAGTATCCTCAACCTTCTCAATCGATAAAATCAGCTCTTTTTTCTCCGCCTGAATGTGGAAGATGTTGTTCTTTTCCATCAACTTAGCCAAACCGCCCTCGGCGCGTAACTGTTCCGGTTTTCTGGCGATAAGTCTTATAAAAACATTAAGCTCTTCTTTTGACAATCCTCTTGCAAAAGAAATGCTTTGCAGACTGAAATCCTGCATGATGTTTAACAGATATGCAACATGCATCGATTCCTGATCTTTCTGTTTTAAAAGGTCTCCGCAGAGTAAGGCTTGATTTCCTGATTCCGCAAAAACCAGCGGAGAGACTTCCCGTAGTATATCCATCAGGTACAAATAAATTCTTTCAATGGAATTGGTGATGACAGGACTGTCAGATGCGTATGTGTGTACATTCTTGATGGCCGTGTGCACGTTAACAAGAACGTCCATTGCCTTTAATTGCATTTCAAAATTCAAAATTATTTCCTCCCCCGATAAGCATTGATTTTCTTAAGTAATGGCTGAAATCGGGTAAATTACTGAAATCAGCTTGTTTATCTATAAGTAATAATTTGATTTTTATATAACATTTTTTTGTGCTGAAGGCAAATGTCCATTTTTGCGTCAAAGAGAATGCGAGTTATTTTATTTCCGTGTGATAATTGATGCGAATAATTAATTGACACAATTTACTTTTTTATGCCAATAAACACAACGTTATATTTCGAGAATGTACTATTATAACACAATTGGTAAATATACGGCTCAATAGCCGTTAAAAAAATATTTTTTCATTGCAAAGGAGCATAAAATGAACACAGAAAAACTTGATTCTTACTACACAAAACCGAACAACCTAATTGATTTGTTTGAGAACAGCGCGGCGCAATTCGCCGCCAAGAACTTGTTTGGCACAAAAAACAAAGCAACCAATCAATATGAATGGGTAACCTTCGCTCAGGTGGCCCAACGAGTGAACAATCTGCGGGGAGCCCTGCATAAACTTGGCTTACAGAAAGGCGAGAAGGTTGGCGTTATTGTCGGCAACTCTGTGGAATGGTTCGTGTGTGCCAATGCCACACAGGGTCTCGGCGGAGTTTTTGTACCCATGTATGAAAAGGAGCTGCAAAAGGTGTGGCAATACGTCATTAAAGATGCCGCGATTAAATATCTTTTTGTCAGCAATCAGAAAATTTATGATACCGTGAAGAGCTTTCAAAAAGATATTTCACCCCTTAAGGAAGTATTCATTCTGTATGGTGATGATGAAAATTCTCTGACTGCTCTGGAAAAAATGGGCAAGGCAAATCCTGTCCCGTCCTACAAACCGCACTGGTCGGAAACCGCTTTTATTATCTACACATCCGGCACCACCGGTGATCCGAAAGGCGTATTGCTCAGTCACGGTAACATGACGCACAACTCCCAGGGGTGTCGAGATACTTTCGACGTAGGGGAACACGAGATAGGTTTGAGCATTCTCCCCTGGGCGCACAGTTTCGGCCTGACCGTCGATCTGCATACCTTCATCCTGAGTGGCTGGCAACTCGGCTTTGCCGAATCCGCCGACAAGCTCCTGATCAATTTCGGTGAAATCAAGCCCACACATATGTCCGCCGTGCCGCGTGTTTTCAACATTATTTATGACAAAATCCAGCAGGGTGTGGCGGCGGATCCGGTCAAGAAACAATTTTTTGATGCGGCTTGTGCCGAAGCCATCAAGAATCGGGGGCTGAAAGAAAAAACAAAAGAATTTCAAGATCTTGACGCTCTCGTCTTTTCCCAGATCCGTAACATCTTTGGCGGACAGCTTAAACAGGTCGTTACCGGCGGGGCATTGATGAAACCGGAGATCGCGATGTTCTTCAGCGATGTCGGCGTGCCCACCTATGACGGCTACGGTTTGTCGGAAACCTCGCCCGTCATTTCCAACAACGGACCCAAGCGCGGTAATAAATACGGTACCGTCGGCAAGGCTTTCAAGGACACGAATGTGGTTATCGATAAATCCAATGTAGGCAAAGACAGTCCGGATGGCGAGATCGTGGTGTACGGAGCGCAGGTCATGCGGGGTTATCATAACAAGCCGGAAGTCACTAAAGAGGTGATGATGCCCGATACCTGGAACGGTTTGCCCGGAATTAGAACCGGAGACCGCGGCTGGCTTGATGAGGAAGGTTATCTGCATATCACCGGACGCTTCAAGGATGAATACAAACTGGAAAACGGCAAGTACGTCCATCCCGAATCCATTGAAAACGAGATTAAACTTCTGCGTTACATCTCTAACGTGATTGTTTACGGTGAAGGACGGGTGTTTAACGTTGCGCTGGTTGTTCCGGATTTCGAAGCACTCAAAAACGATTCTCATACTTCTGCCTGGGCGCAGGGCAAACCTGAAGAAACGATTGCCAATAAAGAGTGCGCCGATTTTCTTTCCAAGCAAATAACCGAACATTTGCGAAAATCTTTCGGCGGCTATGAAATTCCCCAGAAATTCCTTTATGTCGCAGAAGACTTTTCCGTGAACAATGGAATGCTGACCCAGACGCTGAAATTGAAACGTCGCAATGTCATGGAAAGATATGGCGAGAGACTGCGCGCGCTCTATGATAACGTGTAATTTGCGGACAACAAATAATCCGTTCATCATGGAAGCGTAAATTCAATCCGGAATCGTCAGGAGGATGTCATGAGCAACAAGGACGATATAGTCATTGTCAGCGGGGTGCGTACGCCATTCAGTAAGTTTGGCGGGGCGCTGAAGGAAATTCACAGCACCGATCTTGGCGTAATGGTCATCAAAGAAAGCCTCAATCGCGCCGGTCTCCAGGGCGAAGATTTGGATGAAGTGTATTACGGCATGTGCGATCAGGCTGAAGCGGCGCTTTACGATAACGTGAACGCGCGTCAGGCTATTCTCCGTGCCGGTCTTCCTGATAAGTTGGTTTCTCTGACTATCGACCGTGCATGCTGTTCTTCTTTGTGTGCAGTGCAGCTTGGACGCCGCGCCATCCTTCTGGACGAAGCCGATACCTGCATGGCTGTGGGCGCGGAAAACATGAGCAACACGCCGCTTTTAATCAACGGTCATCGCTGGGGACAGGGCATGAAGCCGCTTCTGGTGCAGGACTACCTCAATCCCATTACCTATCGTGAATATACTCCTTTGGGACGCGACGCCGGTGAAATTGCCATGGAGCACGGTATCTCGCGCGATGAACAGGACGCCTGGGCGTTGGGCTCGCATCAGAAATGGGCAGCCGCGGATAAAGCCGGACTTTTCAATGATGAACTCGTCAGCGTTGAACTGCCTTCTAAAAAAGGAACACCGGTGATGTTCATGAAAGATGAACTCCCCCGTCCCGATACCACGATGGAGGCGTTGGCCAAACTCAAAACCATTTACGGAAGTCCCACCGTTACGGCGGGCAATGCGCCCGGATTGGATGCCGGAGCAACCGCTGTGATTATTATGCGTCGCTCCAAGGCTGAGAAAATGGGCATTAAACCGCTGGCTACCATTTTATCTGTTGCCAGCGGAGCGGGTGAGCCCAGGCGCATGGCGGAATTGCCCGCGAAAGTTATCGGCAAAGCGTTGGAGAGAGCGTCTCTTAAAATAGACGACATGAAAATTATCGAAATAAACGAAGCCTTTGCCGCAGTAACGTTGGTTTCCACGAAAATGCTGGCAGGGGGTGATGAAACCAAGTGGCGGGAAATGCTCAAAAAGACAAATCCCAACGGCGGGGCGATAGCCATCGGTCATCCGGTGGGTGCCAGCGGCGGCAGAATTCTCATGACTATGATGTATGAACTTAAACGCCGTGGCGGCGGTTACGGAGTCTGCGGAATCTGCGGAGGCCTCGCGCAGGGAGACGCCGTTGTCCTCCGCGTGGATTAAATACCGTTTTTTAAAAATGTTCTTGTTTCGTTACCCGTTTCAGTTAAAAAAGTATCTTGAACGGATAACATTATTGACAATGGAGGAATAAAACTATGAAGAATGAAAAAGGTATTTCGACGTGGGCTGTTGTTTTGATTATTGCGCTGCTCATTGCTGCCGGTGTTGTATGGTCCAGGTATTTTGCCAAGCCGATGGCTACTGTCATGATGCAGGGTGCTGATCAGGCCAAGCCGGCTCTGGAAAAAGCTCATCAGACCTCCGACACCGCAGACCGTGCCGTCAAAGCGGCCGAAGAAGCAACAAAAAAAATGAATGAAAATGCCGGTCAATAAGCAGTGATGAGAACGGATGCGAACATGCGTCCGGTTACACAATTACAGTAATGAGGAGCATAAAATATGAAAAAAAGTAGAATCGTCTTCCTGGCAGCGTTTTTTTCCTTTCTTGTTTTTATGGGTGCGCCGTCAGAATTAATATCGGCTGATAACAATCAGGTGAAAAAAGAAGTAAAGCAGACTTTAAAGCAGGAAGCTAATGAACCTGTAAATCCTTACGCCACCGCCAAAATATCCATCAAGATTATTCCTTCTGTCAATAAAACCTACGGGTACGATATTCTTATGTCCGGTAAACCGATGATTCATCAACCCAGTATTCCGGCGCTACCGGGGAATGAGGGGTTTAAGACAAAGAAACAAGCGCAAAAAGTTGCCGAGTTTGTGGTGAAAAAAATCAGAAAAAACGAAATGCCGCCGGCAGTGACGGTTGAGGATTTGAAGCGGATGAAAGTATTGAACTGATAAAATTAAAAAATAATTCTTGACAAATATTTCTGGCCGCATTAAGTACTGCCCCATTAAAAGACGGGAATTTCACGATGGACAGAAAAATGAATGTAAAAGTTAATTTTTATGGTTATTGGTTTTATACCTATTTTACATCGGTCTGCCTGTCGCTGAGGAGAACGCATTAAGGTTCAATAAACCAAAACAGCCACGGGTAGATCGAAATCGCCCGTGGCTTTTCTTTCTTAAAAGCCGGGGCGGCAAAAGCGCTCTGGCTTTTTAATTTTCAGGAGGGAAAATTATGATTATTGTCATGAAAAATCACGCTACGGAAAAACAGATTGAAGATGTGGTTCGCTGGATTGAATCCGTCGGGTATAAAGCGCATCCGTCAATTGGTGTGGAAAGAACGATTATCGGGGCGGTGGGTGACAACCGAGGCAAAGAGATTCTCAGATACGCCGAATCCCTGCCGGGTGTTGAAAAAACGATGCCGATTTTAAAGCCCTATAAACTGGCCAGTCGTGAATCTCATGAAGGCAATTCGGAGATTGCCGTCGGTTCGGTTAAAGTCGGCGGGCCGGATTTTGTGGTTATGGCCGGTCCCTGCGCGATTGAAAGCGAAGAACAGTTATTGGAGACCGCCTATGTTGCCAAAAAAGGCGGCGCCCAGGTTCTCCGGGGCGGCGCCTACAAGCCGCGCACATCGCCCTACAGTTTCCAGGGAATGGAAGAAGAAGGTCTGAAGATATTAAATAAGGTGAGCGCGAAAACCAGTCTGCCAACGGTGACGGAAGTCGTCAATCCGGCGGATGTGGACATTGTGGAAACGTATGCCGATATGCTCCAGATCGGTGCGCGGAACACGCAGAATTTTGCCCTGCTGAAAAAAGTAGGTCTGTCGCGCAAACCGGTGCTCTTGAAAAGAGGGATGAGCACGACGATTGAAGAGCTGCTGATGTCGGCGGAATATATTCTTTCCGAGGGCAATCCCAATGTCATTCTTTGTGAGCGCGGGATCCGGACTTTTGAGACGGCCACGCGCAATACGCTGGATTTGAGCGCTGTCCCGGTGCTGAAGGAGCTGACCCACCTGCCGGTGATTGTTGATCCCAGCCATGCCGCCGGCAACTGGAGATATGTGATTCCGCTTTGCCGCGCTGCGGCAGCCGTGGGCGCGGACGGCATTATCGTGGAAGTTCACCCGGAACCGGAAAAAGCCGTTTCCGATGGAGCGCAGTCGCTGAAACCGGAAAAGTTTTATCAGATGATGGAGGAATTAAAAGCGATTACCGCCGTGATGAAGCACTAGGCTACATCCGATCATTTCCGATGAGGCGGGAATCCAAAAAAAATTAATTTGATTTTCTTACGAACCTGAAAGGAATTGTGCAAATATGCGAACGGTTAAAGTTAATCTGGACAGGAAGAGTTCCTTTTCTTATGACATCCGCATCGGCAAAGACATCATCGACAGAATGCTTCTGCTGATTGCCAAGAATCACAAAGCGGGACGTTACGCGGTAATTACTGATGATTGTGTTGGTCGTCTTTACGGTCAAAAATTTCTGTCCGCTTTGAAGGATATCGGATTGAACGCTGCACTGATTGAATTTCCGGCCGGTGAAGCTTCCAAAAACATCAATACGGTGATGAACATTACAGGCAAATTGATGGAAATGGGAGCAGACCGGGAAACCTGTCTGGTTGCTTTGGGCGGTGGTGTTGTCGGCGATGTTGTCGGTTTCGTCGCTTCCATATTCATGCGCTCCATTCCTTACATCCAGATTCCCACCACGCTGGTCGCGCAGGTGGACAGCAGCATCGGCGGCAAGACAGGCGTTGATCTGCCGTACGGAAAGAATCTGGTGGGTAGTTTTTATCAGCCGACGGCTGTGTTTGCCAGTCTGAATATTCTGGAGACGCTGCCGGGAAAAGAGTTCAATAACGGGCTGGCGGAAATTATCAAGTATGGCATTATCGATGATGAACAAATGTTCCGTACGCTGGAAGACAACATGGAGGCGATTAAAGCGAAAGATCCGAAGCTGTTGCTCAATGTTGTGGAGAACTGCTGCCAGATAAAAAAATCGGTTGTAGAAATTGATGAGAAGGAAGAAGGGTTGCGGCGTATTCTTAATTTCGGTCACACGCTGGGACACGCTCTGGAATCCATTTCAAAATATTCGATTACGCATGGCGAAGGTGTGGCGATGGGAATGGTCGCCGCGGCGCGCATTTCCGAAAAAATGGGCTACTTGAAGAGCACTGAACCGGCGCGTATTGAAGCGCTGATTCGTCAGGCGGGACTTCCCGTAAAAATACCGAAGACACTGGATCGGGAAAAAATCATAGCTCAAATGAAAATGGATAAAAAGAAAAAAGGTGATATTGTTCATTTCGTTTTACTGAAAAAAATAGGCATGCCTTTTATTAATGGGAATATTGAACATAGACTGATTGCCGCAGTGATGGAGGAGATGAAATAATGAAGCCGCGCCGGTTGGAAATTTTAAGGGGAAAAATGAGGGATAAGGACAGAGAAATTGTCCGGCTGCTCAATGAAAGAGCGCAGGTATCCGTTCAGATCGGCAAGGTGAAAGGGGAGGGCGGAATGCAGGTTTATGATCCTGCCCAGGAAGCGAAGGTTCACGATTACCTGCGGGAAGTGAACGACGGTCCGTTGCCGCAGAAAGCTTTGACAACCATTTTTCGGGAGGTCATTTCCGCTTCGCGTGATTTACAAAAACCCATGACGATTGCTTTTCTTGGGCCGGAAGCGTCATTTTCCCATTTCGCGGCGCGTCTGCATTTCGGTGAGTCCGGCATTTTTTTTCCCCAAACCGGTATTTCCCGAGTCTTTGACGAAGTGGAAAAGGGATCGATCGACTGGGGTGTTGTTCCCGTGGAAAATTCCCTGGAAGGTTCTGTCAATGTTACACTGGACCGCCTCATTACCACGCCGTTGAAAATCAGGGCGGAGATTTATTTGCGGATCAGTCAGTGTCTTATATCGTCAGCAAAAAGCATGAAAGATATCAGGAGGATTTATTCGCATCCCCAGGCGCTGGCCCAGTGTCAGGTCTGGCTTAGGACAAATTTCCCTAACAGTGTCTTGCACGAAACAGAAAGCACGGCGGCTGCGGTGCAAGTGATCAGGGGAAAGAAAAATGAAGCCGCGATTGGCAGTTCGCTGGCCGGCAAAATTTACGGTGTCCATCTGCTGGCGGAAGGTATTGAAGATAATTCTTCCAATATGACCCGCTTTCTGGTCATCGGCAGCGGAGAAAGCGACGCCACGGGCAATGACAAAACATCTTTGATCTTTGCCACACCTCATTCTCCCGGCTCTCTGCACAGCGCGCTGTCCGCTTTTGCCCGGCGGAAGATTAATCTGGCCAAAATAGAATCCCATCCGGTGAAAGATAAGCTGTGGGAGTACAGTTTTTTTGTCGATCTGATCGGCCATGTCACCGACAGACACGTCCGAAGCTGTCTGCAGGAATTGAAAAAGAAAACCACTTTCCTGAAAATATTGGGATCATACCCGAAAAGTGAAGGCGGGCTATGATTTGTATTCCCGTTACGTCTCCCGGCAAGGGGGAAGCTTTGCGCGCCATTGAAAAAAACTGCCGGTTTGCCGATTTAATCGAGTTGAGAATGGATTTAATCGGACAGGTTAATCTGGCTGAATTGATTGCGGCCGTTCGCGATAATTCCGATTCTGTTAAAGTAATTGTCACCTGCCGGAAGAAAGAGGAAGCTGCTTCTACCGGCACTGCGGCGAACGTGAAAAAAGCTTTTAGAAATAAAAAAGCGAAAATAGCGCTGCTCAAAGAGGCCATTGAATTAGGTGCTGATTTCATTGATATCGAATTGGCCGAAGGAGTCGCCGCCATTCATGAACTGAAATCTTTATGCGCGCAGCAAGGCAATAAAACCGGCATGATCATTTCTTATCACAATATTCAGGAAACGCCGGCGCAGGCCGAACTGAAAAAAGTATTTCACCAATGCGTAAAGTTCAAACCGGCCATTGTGAAAATCGTGACCACGGCAAAGAAAATTGAAGATAATCTGATCACCCTCAATTTGATTTCTTTCGCGCGTCAGCGTTCTCAGAAGATCATTGCGCTTTGCATGGGAGAAAAAGGCGGCATCAGCCGCGCCATCGCTCCCTTTATGGGCAGTTATTTAAGCTTTGCCACGCTGGAGCGTTCCGGTCAGTCTGCCCCCGGACAGTACACTGTTAACGAAATGAGTCAGTTTCAGAATTGGTTCAACGGAAGTCATCAGGCAGCGTCAGTGCCGGCTTTGTCGTTGCAAAAGTCGCCGCCCAAAAATTTTGTTTTACTGGGCAATCCGGTGGGGCACAGCCTCTCGCCGCTCATGCAAAACTCAGCCCTGGAAAAAATGGGCATTGATGAAAACTATAGCGCGGCCTGCGTTCAGGATATCGGCGGGGCCATGGCCGGCATCAGAGGAATGAATATTCACGGGGCCAGCGTCACCATTCCGTTTAAAGTCGCGGTAATGGAATATCTGGATGACATTGACGATGATGCTCTGGAAATCGGCGCGGTGAATACGATTATCAACCGTGACGGTATCCTGACCGGTTACAATACCGATTGGCTGGGATTAATATTGACGTTGAAATCGGCCATGACCATCAAAAACAAAACTTTTGTCATTGTCGGTGCGGGCGGGACGGCGCGGGCGGCAGCTTATGGAATAAAAAAGGAGGGCGGGATCCCCGTCATTGTTAATCGCACGCCGGAAAAGGGAAAGATTCTTTCCGGTAAATTGAATTGCTTTTTTTATCCCCTTTCGGAAGCAGGCAGAATCAAGGCCGACTGTCTGATTAACACGACGTCGGTGGGCATGTATCCTCATCAGGATAAATCGCCGGTGAAAGCCACAGCGCTCGCCGGTTATCAATATGTCATGGATGTTATCTACAATCCGTTGCAGACGAAATTGCTCAAAGATGCCCAGCGGCAGGGTTGCCATATTCTCTCCGGAGCGGATATGTTTGTCCATCAGGGAGCGGAACAGTTGCTGTTGTGGACAGGCAAGGAGACGCCCCGCGCGCTGATGAAAAAAGTAATATTGGAGAGGTTGACAAAAAGTGAATAATGAAAATTTCCGGGCGGAAGGAAAGTTGAAGACGGCGGTTCAAGTTCCCGGCTCCAAGAGTCTGAGTCAGCGGGCGCTGGTGGCGGCTGCGCTGGCCGAAGGTGATTCTGTCATCAGCAATGTTCTGGTTTCGCAGGACACGACATATTTAATCGGCGGATTACGTGCGCTGGGTGCAACCATAACAGAAAATGAAGACGGGTTTTACATCTCCGGCACATGCGGCAGATTATCAGGCAGCGGCCAGGAATTGTTTTTGGGGAATAACGGCACAGCGCTCCGCTTTCTGACGGCACTGGTTTGCCTGGGAAAAGGAAAATATGTATTGACCGGAGAAAAACGTCTCTGCGAAAGGCCGGTGGGCGCTCTGGCGGATGCGTTACAGGAAATGGGTGTTGATATTCATACGCATAATCATTGCCCGCCGGTGCAGATCACTGCCAACGGGCTTGCCGGAGGAAAGGTTACGCTCAGGGATATTGAAAGCTCGCAGTACGTATCGGCCTTGCTTTTATGCGCGCCCTACACAAAAAAAGGCATGGATTTGAATCTGGAAGGAGGCGTGGTATCAACTCCCTATATCGACCTGACGATTGCCGTGATGAAAGATTTCGGCGCCAATATTTGTCAGACGGCTCAATTTGAATACCACGTGAAAGCCGGCGAGATTTATCGGGGACGAAAATATTTTGTCGAAGGAGACGCTTCCGGCGCTTCTTATTTTTTTCTGGCCGCCGCGCTTTTGAAAAAGACAATCAGGATCGAAGGTATCAGCCGGCAGAGCAGACAGGGTGACATTCATCTGCTCGATATCTTTGAAAAACTGGGATGTGAAGTTAAGTCGGGAGAAACCTGGGTGGAAGTCACCGGAGGAAATCTTGTCCAGGGCGATTTCACTTTCGACCTCAAAGATATGCCGGATATGGTCCCCACACTGGCGGTTCTGGCGGCGTTTCGCGAGGGACAGACCATCATCAGGAATGTGGCGCATTTGAGAATTAAAGAGAGTAATCGTCTGGCGGCAATCGTTGCGGAATTGAACCGCGTCGGCATTGGGGCCCGCGAATTGCCCGATGGTGTGGTGATGCAAGGGGGACAGATGCATCCGGCCACCATTGAAACCTATAATGATCATCGTATTGCCATGTGCTTCGGCATCGTCGGCCTTGTTGTGCCCGGCATCGAAATCAGCGACAAAAAATGCGTTGATAAATCGTTTCCTTCTTTCTGGGAGGAATTGAAAAAACTATGAAAATTTTCCTTATCGGTTACCGGGCAACCGGAAAATCAACTGTTGGCCGGATTCTTTCCGGTAGGCTGAAAGTGGCTTTTTGCGATACCGACACGATGGTCGAACAAACCGCAGGAATGCCCATTAAGGAAATCGTGGCGCTGGAAGGCTGGCCATCCTTTCGAATGAAGGAAAAGGATGCCGTTCAATCTCTTGATCAAAAAGATTCCTGTGTTGTTGCTACCGGTGGAGGCGTCATTCTCAATAGCGAAAACGTGGATTTTTTTAAACGGTCAGGTTTGATCATATGGCTGAATGCTCCTCTTCAGGATATTGTCGAAAGACTGAAGAGGGACGCCCTGAACGAAGCAAAGCGTCCTCAGTTTACAGCCGGAAATATCATTCAGGAAACGACAGAGATGATGAAACAAAGGTTTCCTTTGTATGAGAGTGCAGCCGATTACACGGTGGATACTTTTAACAAAAATCCTGAACAGATTGTCGAAGAAACTTATCAGTATTTGCGTAAATCGGGATTTTTAGATAAAATAACTCAAACAAAAAATTAAGAAAGGTATTTGAATGTCCGGCAATACAATCGGCAGTGTTTTTCGCGTGACCACCTGGGGGGAATCGCACGGGCCCGCTCTGGGTGCGGTGGTGGATGGCTGCCCTCCGGGACTGGTCTTGAATGAATCTGATATTCAGCAGGCGCTGGACAGGAGAAAGCCATCGAGTTCTGTTGCTTCAACGACGAGGAAAGAAGGTGACCGGGTGGAAATTCTCTCCGGCGTTTTTGAAGGGAAAACCACCGGCACCCCGATTTCTTTAATGATCAGAAATGTTGACGCGAAATCTTCATCCTACAATGACTTGAAAGACGTTTTTCGTCCCGGACAGGGAGACTTCACCTATCTGAAGAAATACGGGATTCGTGACTGGCGGGGTGGTGGAAGAGCCTCCGGACGGGAAACAGCCGCCCGTGTTGCCGCGGGAGCCATTGCCGCGAAACTGATTGCCCTGCAAGGGATTGATGTGCTCGCCTACACGCACTCCATCGGTTCAATTTCCATTGACCACAGTAAAATGCCGGCGGAGAAAAATTTAAGAAAGTCGGTGCTGAAAAATTCTCTCTTTTGTCCCGACGCTCAGGCTGCCGTTAGAATGGAGAAGAAGCTGGCGTCGGTCCGCAAAAAAGGAGACTCGCTGGGCGGGGTGGTGGAAATTATGGTTAGGGGCTGTCCGGCAGGCCTTGGCGAACCTGTCTTTGATAAAATGGATGCCGATTTGGCGAAGGCATTGATGGGCATCGGATCGGTAAAGGCCGTTGAGGTAGGCGACGGTTTGGCCATGGCCGGTCTGCAGGGATCTCAGTCCAATGACCAGATGACCCGAAAGGGATTTCAAACCAATCACGCGGGAGGAATTCTTGCCGGTATCACCAACGGCGAGCAGATTGTTTTACGTGCTTACTGCAAACCGATTCCGTCCATTGCCAAACCTCAGCAGACGATTGATGCCAAAGGAAAAGAAAGAATTATTGAGATTCGGGGCAGACACGATATTTGTGTCCTTCCACGCGTCGTGCCGGTATGCGAGGCGATGGTGAGTATGGTGGTGGCAGACCATTTGCTCCGGCAGAAAGCGATTGGCAGATGAAAAAAATAAAAATAGGCATCATCGGCGGCACCAACGGCATGGGACAATGGTTTGCCCGCCTGCTCAGAAAAGAAAAATGCACCATCCATGTATGCGGCAGAAAAACCAGACTGCAGATCAATGATCTGGCCAGACTCTGTGATGTGATTGTTGTCGCTGTGCCCATTTCCGTTACGGCTGATATCATCCGACAGGTCGGCCCGCAACTCACCAAAGACCAGCTTTTGATGGATTTGACGTCACTCAAAAAAGAACCGCTGAAACTGATGCTGAAAAATTCTCCAGCGGAAGTCATCGGTTGTCATCCGCTTTTCGGGCCGCAACTGAAAGATGTTGCCGGGCAGAATGTGATTGTGTGTCCGGGACGCGGGAAAAAATGGTTGAGCTGGCTTAAAGGCATTTTGAAAAGAAATAAACTGGCGGTATCGGAAGCAACTCCCGAAAAACATGATAAAATGATGGCCGTTGTTCAGGCACTTAACCATCTTAACACCATTACTCTGGGCATGGCTATTTCCCGGATGAAAATAACTCCTGCGGAAATCAACAAATTCTCCACACCGATTTTCCGGGCGAAGATGGATATTATGAGAAATGTATTCATGGAAAGTCCGGCATTGTATGTGGATATCATCACGGGAAACCCGCACACCGGTCATATGCTGGATATCTACGAACAAGCGCTTCAGGACATTCAAGCAAAAATTAAACAGGGCAGCAGAATAAAATCCAAAGAAACTCTAGAAAAGGCGGCAAAGAAATTATTTTAATTAGTCCCTCCTGAAAAATGCGGCCTGGAAGCCGCGTAAACATTGAAGATGCTCTTTGAAAATTGAAGAAAATTGCGGGATTGTAGTTGATTTTTCTTGGAAAAAGTGTTATAAGTATTTGAAATGAAAACATATATTCCAGAAAGGCAACTTCATAGAAGTTAGTTGAAACGAGGGATCATCCCCTTTATTGTTTCTTCATTAATGATTCTCAAAAATAGGGTGGACTTTAATCAGGCATTATATATAATATATAGATATGGTTTTTTGTTTTAAGTTCAAGAGAGTTTTTCCTAGTTAAAGATTTTTTAAAAAAGGAGACCAGCATGAACTATTTGCCGCATGTGATTGCTTTGATTATAGGTGTTTTTCTTCTCTGGATAGTAAAAAGAAAATATAAGAAAATACACAACCGCGAATTGATCATCGTATTCATTCTCTTCCTTATATTAGTCGCCATATTTACAGATCCCGGAATGGATTTGATAAAGAAATTTATTAATTTCATTCAAATAGAGTAAAAGATACCTACGAAGCAGCTAGTGTAGTGTTTCCAACAGATCTTTAGTTATTTTTATTTTGTTCATAAT
>JBATES010000030.1:0-11405 GCA_049664145.1 Smithella sp. | reverse complement strand
AAACCTGCCGACTTGCTCCGGAATCACCTGCCGGCATGTTCCGGATTAGGGTGCCGACTTGCACCGGAATGGGGTGCCGACTTGGAGCGGATTCTCCAACTATTCGGATGCGTTGCATCATCTTGGCATATCACCCCGTTATCTGATCGGAAACCATGGCGCTGAAGGACTGCCCGGCTGGGAAGATCGGGAACAAGTATTTTCCATCATTACAAATCAATGGCAATCTCAGTTAGACGAACTTCTGCCCGGCAATGACCGTAAGGGCATCATGATCGAGAACAAAGGCGTAACCTTGTCCATTCATTACCGTTATGTCTGTAATATTAAAAGTGCTCATAAAATGATTCTTGAGGCCATCAGCAAGCTGATGCCTCAGCCCCGGCGAATCGGAGGGCAGTTTATTGAAAATCTTCTTCCTGCAGGTGCTCCGGACAAAGGCATTGCTCTCAGACTTTTAATGGAAAAATCAGGATGTCGAAAGGGATTTTTTGTCGGAGATGACGAAACAGACGAAGATGTGTTTCGTCTAAATGATGCAAACATTTTTACCGTCCGCGTTGGAATGAATACATTTAGCGATGCGCTATTCTATGTCCAGGATCAGAATGAAATTGTCCGACTTTTGCACGAAATAAACAGCAATCTTGAGATAATCAATAGATAGAAATAACATTTCGTCAGTTATCTGATCAAACCGGCTTCCCGCTGTAAGGTATACAATGCTAGGTGGTTTCGTTTTGAATAAATATTGTTCGAGTCGGATAGGCAAACTCGATTCCTTCTTCCAGGAAACGACGGAATATTTCCAGGTTTATAGCTTCCTGAACATCCATATAAATATTATAATCCGGGTCATTCACGAAATAAACGACTTCAAAATTCAGCGATGAGTCTCCATATTCCTTAAAATGAACGCGGTCAAGGCGGGCATTTTTCTCTTTTTTGATAATATCACTGACGATCTCTTTGATGGCTTTCAACTTTTCCATAGGCGTTTGATACACGACCCCGAAGCTGAAAACGATACGTCTTTCCGACATGCGCTTATAATTGTGGACACGGCTTTTCAAGAGATCATTGTTGGAAAAGATCAATTGTTCCCCGCTGAGACTGCGGATTCTCGTAGTTTTTAAACCGATATGTTCGATGGTGCCGGAAAGTGAATCGACTACGACAAAGTCACCGATGACAAAAGGTTTGTCCAATACAATGGATAAAGAGGCAAACAAATCTCCCAGAATGTTCTGCAATGCCAGCGCTACCGCGATTCCACCTATGCCTAACCCTGCGACCAAACCGGTTATGTTGACACCAAGATTGTCTAGAATCAAAAGCAGCACAATAATCCACAATAGCAGGCGTGCGACGAATCCGAGAAAGGTTATTGTTGTCACGCTGGATGTGTCCTGATCCATTCTCTTTCGAATGGTCCTGCCTAGCCAGAAGGAAATACCGGCGCTGGTCCAGAGTCCTAACTGCAAAATTAATATCAGGATAACCGCTTTCTGCCACAGAACGGCAATGGAAGGCTTGAGCGTGATGGCGTAAGACGCCAGGTAAGCGGAAGCGACAAGCAGAACGAAAAACTTTGTTTTTTTGAGCGTCTCAACCAGGAGATCGTCGATTTGGTTCTCCGTTGCCGCCGCCAGCTTGGTGAGCTTATGAATCGCCACGCGTAGAATAATTTTAAGCACGGTGAATACAACAATTAAAATGCAGGCGGCAATCAGCCAGCTCTGCAGCGTATTTCCAATATAAACTCTTTGCAATAAATCCATTTCTTTCCTCTTAAATTAAAGATATGAAGAATGATCTTGCATGTCAATTTTTAACGTAAAAGCTAATAAACGGGAATATTTTTCTTAAACATATCTATGATTATATTTTCCATTGAGTACAGGCCTATGGGCGCGTCTATCAGCCACTTTGCTGCAAAAATCGCTCCCTGCCCGAAAGCTGCCCTGCTGATACTTTGATGAACAAGCCTTATGGTCTGATTAGGCAATCCGAAAATAATTTCGTGGTTACCTACAATTCCTCCCACGCGAATTGAATTTACGTGCCTGTCTTTTTCGAGGCCGAGAGCCTCCGCTATTTTTAAAGCGGTTCCCGATTCTTCCTTCTTGTTACGGAAATGTTCCTCTACGATTTCAATATCAGAATGAGGAGCGATCCCTTTAAGTATCTGTGATGCAACCAAAAGAAAGTTGATACCCAGGGTAATGTTTGGCGAATAAAGCACCGATGTTTTTTCCGCCAGCTGTTTTAATTCTTCCAAGTCTTTTTCTTTGTATCTTGAAATGGCGGAAATAATTTTAATTCCAAAATCAGTGGCGGAGGCGTATTGGTTATGCGCTCTGGCACTCGAAAAATCGACTATAATGTCCACAGGATATTTTTGGAAAAAATCGGGTGATACTTCATCAACCGAAAAAATCGGGGCATCATCTATTTCATATCCCAAAAGACGAGATGCATATTTGTGATTTTCTTTGTGAGTGCGTCTCATCACCCATTTCAAATCAAACAGACTGTCTTCAATAAACTCCTTTGCCACTATACGGCCTGTTTTTCCGAAACCAAAAAGGCCTATCTTGATTCTTTTTTTATTTTCATGCGTAAATACCTGCAATATTATTTTTTATCTTTTCTCTTCAGAAGATTAACGATGCCCTTTATAATCAAGTAATAACCGAGGAAAAAGTAAATAAAACTAGTACCAAAAGTATAATCAGTACGGCTATGACCAGAAATTCTTCAGGCTCTAAAGGTATCGGCATCTTAAATCGCCATAAACAAAAAAGACCGCCACCTGATTACATCAATCAGATAGCGGCCCGACTATCAACAAAACTCTCCATAAGCATTTTAAGACTTATGGACCCATTTTTCTCTTACTCAATTATATTTTTACAAAAGCCGTTAATGAATTGACAGTTTTGCTATCATACAAATGAATAGCACGCAAGCACTATTCCCTAAAATCAATTACCTCGATTTCTTTATGGGAGAGAAATACACGATTCATTCTTTTTTATATCAGATTCTACAAACTGATCTTTTTTTTGAAAAAACATATTTCCAAAGGTCATCATCAAAATGGTCATAAAGATAACTTGAGTGACAACACCCACGTTTATAAGCGGTAACAGCATTGTTGCCGGTATGCTTAAAAACAGGAGGATGGTGATCAATCCGCGCGGTGCGAAAAAGAGCAGTGGATTTAAAGAAACTCTAAGGACAATTTTCAAGATTAACGCACGTAAAATAAAAATTGATGCGGTAACGATGAAAGCAATTAAAAGATTTTTTAAACTCATCAAATCCGAAATACTTGTATAAAATCCAAATAGCAGGAAAAAGAACGAACGAACAATGAACGTCAGTTCCGCAACGATATTTTTAAATGACATTAAGTCGGTGTTGAATTCTTCAAAATTAATAATCTGTGCGGAAATCATGTTTTTAAAGAGCATGCTGTTATTTATAACCAGCCCGAAAATCAAAACAACCAGCAGTGATGGCAAATGAAAGAGTTTTGCCAGTGCGTAAACCAGGATAATGGCAGTCATGATGATGACATGTTTTACGTGGTGGTTAATTTTATGCAGCAAAACGGCAAGACCGGCGCTGAATAATACGGAGAGAATCAACATGATAATCAGTTCTGCAAAGAATATGAAAACACCCGCAAACACATTGCCGTCGCTAAAATAAATGAAATTAAAAAAAAGAATGCCGATGATGTCCGATAGAGAACTCTCATAGGTAACAAACTCTCTGTTTGCCGGCAACAAATCGGCGGCTGAGGGAATGGCAACCGCACTGCTGATGATGGCAAGGGGAATGATATTAATCATGGATGTTTTAATGTCGTAATGAAGAAAATAGACCGCGACGGCAGGTAAAGAAAGCGACAAAAATCAGAATCAGCATGACGGCAGAAGATAACGAATTGGCAATCAGTCTACTTTTTTCACGACAAAGCGTCAAATCCATACTGCCTTCAAGAACAATGAGAATCAATCCCAGCGTGCCCATGACCGGCAGCATTTTGGCAATTTCCGGTATGTATATGCTGAAGTAACCAGCAAGATGATTAATGCCTATACCGGTCAGAATAAGCATCAGAACACCGGGAATTTTTGAATACTTGGCAGTAATATCAAAAAAATACGCCAGAAGGATCATGACGCAGAAGGCAATCAGTATGTAATATGTCATAAAAAAATCACTTGCCCTGCTGGATTGAATATCTTGGGTGAACTTGCTTTATCTTTTGAACGGATTTGCTTTTTTGCCCGTACCGATAGTTTCAAATTCCACAGTGTTCTTTCCCTTTTCCTTGGCAGCATACATCAGTTTGTCAGCCTTTCCCAGCAGTTCATCGTAAGTTTCACTAATTTCAGTACAAGTCAAGACTCCAATGCTTGCGGTTACCTGCCATCCGGATTGACCGATCATAGTGTCCAGCGCTTTGACTAATTTATCTATAACCGTGCATACCTGTTCGTCATCGGTTTCCGGTAAACAGATGCTGAACTCATCGCCACCGAGACGTCCGGCGATGTCGGTTTTTCGTATGTTATTTGCGATGGTTTCACTGACCTGTTTCAGGAGTTTGTCCCCGCGTGCATGTCCCTGTAGGTCGTTGATCTGTTTGAAATTATCCAGATCGATGTAAGCCAGTGAAAGCGGATGTTTGTAGCGTTGTGCCCGACGTATCTCCTGCTCCACCTGCTCACGAAAGGCTCCTGTATTTAACAATCCTGTCAGTCTATCGGTGCTTGCTCGTAGCGTTTCGCGTTTAAGCGTTTTTCGCAATTGGGCCTGCAATGCAACGGTGTAGGCGATCAGAATAAATATACTTAGCCGCGTAAAGGCATTCCAGGAGATAATGGTAGCACTTTCCCTAAATTGTTGATGAACAAGATTAACTATCAGCCAACCGGAAGTCGCGAAAACCGCAACAATAATGCCCTCGACCTTACCGCAGTACCAGGAAGAAACAAGGATCGGAACTGCATAGAACAGCATCATCGAAACTTGTGCACCGGTCTGGTAGTCAAAGTAACCAATCAACAGAATGACCAATATCGAAATGGCAAAAACGATGCGATGTTGTGTCATTTTACATGCTCCTTAATGACTTATTATTCCATAATTGCGGCTTGCGCTCTTAAAAGATCATGCAACGTGATTAATCCTATCATGGAGGAATCACTTTTATTTACAACAATAACCATGCCGGTCGTGGATTGAATAAATTTATTTTCAATATTATGCAGTTTTTCTTCATCGTGGCATATAACGGCTGGTTCGACAACAGGTTGTCGTTTTTGCTGCAGGGCCGATTCAATTTCCGAACGGGTAACAACACCGGCCAGGGCACCATTGATTTCAACCGGAAAACAGTTATACGGATGATTCTCTAAAAGTGTTCTTAATGACGCCTCGGACATGTCATTCACGTAAACCGGCTTTTTATTGGTTATTACGTGAACCCGCAAATTACGCCAACCTTTGAAATCGCGCGGCGGTTTTATCTTTATCAGTTCATGGCCGTCCTGAAGAAGAAGGGAATCGTAGAAATTATGCTTTGCTCCAAGACGGGCGATAGTCTGGCTGACAATAACACCAATCATTAATGCCGGGACCATTGAAAATTGATGGGTCATCTCAAAAACCATCAGGAGGGCAGTCATTGGCGCCCGGACATCCACTTATTACTCTTTACCCTTCAGTCTGAATCATACCGCTTGAGTTCGAATATCTTTTTATCCTGTTTGGAAACGATATGATAAAAACGGTCCTGGGGGATGTAGATATAAGGCACGTCGTCTTCGCGGCGGTAAAGGAAATAAGATAAAATCATCCGGTTGACCGCCTGATGACCGACAATCATGATGTTGTTCGCGTGCCGGTTTAGAAAGAAGGCCTTTTTGATCCCTTCCATGACGCGGGGCTTCATCAGCGCGTAACTTTCGCCTTCCGGGTAAGCATAACTGTATTTGTCCGCGCCTCTTCTTTTGAAAACGTGCGGCAGTTTTTGTTCGATATCTTCATAAGTCATTCCTTCGCAAATACCGGCGTTGATCTCATCAAATTCCCTGAGCGGTATGATGCGGCAGTCGGGCGGCATGGAAGCGATGGCTTCGGCTGTATTAATGGTTCTAAGTTTGGTGCTGGTGAAAATATAGGAAATCTTCTTTTTCTCGAAAAATCGCCCGAGGGCCAGGGCTTGTTTCCGTCCTTTTGCCGTCAGGGCCGGATCTCCGCCGATTCTGCCTTCAACATTATATTCCGTTTCCGTGTGGCGAATCAGGAAAAGATTCCTTACCTCATCCGTTACCAGATAATCCCGCAGGCGGTCGTAAAAAGGAATGACGTCGCTCCGTTTCTCTTCAATAATCATATTTTGCAGAGAGTTTATCCGGATGTAGTTTCTTTCGGCTTTCAACGGCGTGTAGATCATCCGGTAATAATCAATTCTTTGCAGGAATTCCTTTGCCGCACGGTCTTTCAGGTGAGCGAATTCGGGAAGTCTGATTTTTTCCTGGATGGTCATCTTCATGATGTCTTCGTCATCATTAACGCATTCAATAAATAGAAGGTCATGGTCGTTGAGCGTCTTTTCGATGGTGGCGCGCCGCTCGCGACTGGCGTTGGTTGCGTCCAGAATCGCTATCCTGCCATTGTTGTTCAAATAATTTTTAGCCCGGTCCATGTTCATCAGGGCGAATTTTTTCCGCAATTCCATTGCGTCGCTATTTTGGGGAGAATAGAATTCCGAAATCGATGTTTTGAGCACAGGTAAATAACGACGGCGCAAATTTCCGTTGTTGAATGTGCGGATGGCAATGCCGTCTTTGCGAAAGTAATCTCTCAGGCGGATAGCCAGCGTGGATTTTCCGCGGGCGGGAAGCCCCATCAGAACAATGTATAATTTTTCGTCACTCATAAATTAATTCTTATCTGTTAAGGTTGAAAGAAGTATAGGAATTATCATTTCTTAAGTCAATCGCTTATACCATATCGCACAATAAAATGCCGGGCATAAAAAAAGCGGGCATGAAGCCCGCTTTTTTACTCTCGATTTAAATAGTAGCTATGCCTTTGCCGGTGGTTTCAGCAACAAAGCTGCCAAAAATATTCCGGCAGCAGCCAGAACTGCGGTCGGATAGAATGCAAATGTATAGGTTCCGAAAACATCCTTGGCCTGACCGGAAATGATGCCGCCGACAATGGCGCCCAGTCCATAAGCAAAAAAGACGACGCCGTAATTTCGGGCGTAATTTTGCATGCCGAAGAAGGTGGCTGTCGCTGTAGGCGCTATGGCCAGCCAGCCGCCCAGGCACATCCAGAATCCGGTAAAGCTGAGGATGTATAGATTGGTGTCGCCTTCTTTGGCCGTGATCATGATAACAGAAACAATTAAAATGATCGCCAGATTGAGCATGGCCGCGTAACGGGGAGTAATGTTATCGGTCAGCCAGCCGAAAAGCGGACGTCCCAAAGCGTTGAAGCAGGCAAAAACTCCCACCAGCGTAGCCCCGGTTTCACCGGATATTTTGATGATTTCATTTCCCACCGGTTTGGATATGCCAATGGCCATCAAGCCGGCAATCGAGCCGATCATAAAACATAAAAACAATCCCCAATACGTGCCGGTTTTAACTATCTCGCCCGGAGTAAGATTGGCGGCGGCAGTCGCCCCGGCAGCAGGTTTCCAGCCCCGCGGTGTCCATCCGGCAGCAGGAAATCTTAAAGGCAGGCTCAGGATAAAAAGGATAATCCCGAAAGCTATTCCGAAATACAGGAAAGTACTTGATAATCCAACAGACGGTATCAGGGCATTGGCGATCTTTCCCGTTATCAGAGCTGATCCACCGAAGCCTGCCACGATTAAACCAACGGCCAGGCCTTTTTTATCGGGGAACCATTTTGCTCCCACGGCAATGGGACAACCATAAACCAGACCGACACCCGATCCGGCGATAACACCATAAGTCAGGGTCAGAAACCAGATATTGGTGGCAAAGCTGGAAAGGAGCCATCCCATTCCCACAATGATGCCACCAATGATCGCGACATTGCGCGGCCCCAACTTTTCCATCAAACGGCCGCCAAAAAACATGAGAATGGAAAAGAAGCCCAGGAAAACCATAAAGGGAAGAATCGATAAGAACGCGGAAGAATTAAAAGCTTGTTTTACAGGCCCGAGAAAAATACTGTAAGCATAAACAGCTCCCAGGCAGACATTCATAATCAGCCCCAGAATCACATACAACCATCTGCCGCTTTCTAACGGCAGCCCCAACACCTTTGCATCGTCAGACATCAAACACCTCCTCAGATAATTAATAAAAAATTGAATTATTGAATTTAAAGCGCTGGGGTGAGGTCTATAGAGACAAAGACCCTGTCTGTCAAGGTAATATTATTTGTAAAATGCACGAATATGCATTGGCCGGACTATTAAAGGAGATTTTCTTTTAAATTGATTTTTTTATTTAAATGAGTTTAAAACGCTTAACACAATAATAAAGGTTAAAATGATGTCGATACTTTACTACAGCACAAATCGTAATTTAAAAAATGTTGCGGGAATTACTTCTTTCACCGGCAAGGTTTCTTTCAAGGAAGCTCTGCTCAAGGGACAGGCGTCTGATGAAGGCCTCTTTATGCCGGATACTGTTCCGCAAATTTCTTTAAAAGATATTCAGGATTTGCAAGGTAAACCTTACAGTGATACGGCACTGCTGGTTGCGAAAGCGTTTCTTGCCGATGAGTTTCCGCTGGACGTTTTGCAGCAGGTTGTAACAGAGTCCTATAATTACCCTGTTCCACTGGAAGAAGTACGACCAGGCAATTTCGTGATGCGACTGGATCAGGGGCCGACTGCGTCTTTCAAAGATTTTGCTGCGCGCATGATGGCAAGATTGATGGGCAACTGTCGCCCGAAGGGCGAACGACTGAATATCCTTGTTGCCACATCGGGCGACACGGGCAGCGCTGTGGGCGAGGCTTTCAAGGGTGTGGCAGGCATTGACGTTACCATCTTGTATCCCGAAAACGAAGTCAGCGGCATGCAGAAAAAACAGCTCGACACCATCGGCGGCAATGTGCAGGCGCTCAGTGTTGACGGCAAATTTGACGATTGCCAGAATCTGGTCAAACAGGCTTTTTCCGATCCACAGATTGAAAAATTTAATCTGTCCTCGGCCAATTCCATCAATTTCGGCCGGATTCTTCCGCAGATAATTTATTATGTTTACGCCTACGCCCAGCTTGCTGAAAATGGGGAACAGGCTATCTTTTCCGTTCCTTCAGGAAATTTCGGCGACGCTCTGGGTTGTGAGTACGCCCGGCGCATGGGTCTTCCGGTGGCCAAGCTCGTCATGCCCACCAATGAAAATGATGAATTCCCTATCTACCTGGCGACAGGAAAATATAATAAGGTTTCTCCCTCCCGCGCCTGCATTTCCAACGCGATGAACGTTGGGCACCCCAGCAATCTGGCTCGTTTTTTTTATTTATACGGAGGAACAGTTGACCGGGTAGGGCAGGTTCACAAATACCCGGATATTGAAGAAATGAGAAAACATATCTTTTCGGTCAGTGTCACCGATGAACAGACCAGAGAAACCATTAAGCGTGTCTATAAAAGCTACAATGTAGTCCTGGAACAGCATGGCGCCGTTGGCTGGGCGGGACTGGAAGAATATTTAAAAACAGCGCCCGAACAAAAGCTGGCCATTTCTCTGGAAACGGCGCATCCGGCAAAATTCCCCGAAGAGATTCAGAATCTGCTTGGCATCAATCCACCTTTGCCGGAAAGCATGAAAAATCTTGATCAGAGAACGGGAAACGCTATTCCAATCAAAAAAGATTATAACGATTTCAAAAACTATCTGCAGAAGCATTTAAAGATTAAGGAATAGCCAGGTGTCATTCTGGTATGTTTCCAGCCGGAATCCAGTAATAAAAGAGTCAAGACCATCGACAACGTCTTTATCCCCAAGTTGGCGATGCATACAATTATTTAACCCTCAAGGAGATTATTTATGGCGGATACTCTTTTCGAAGAAAAGGACGGTATAGCGATTATTACGCTCAACCGACCGGAAAAATTGAACTCGCTAAGCATGGCTCAACTCGAGGAGCTGACGCTGAAAATCAACGCATTCGAACAGGATGATTCTGTGCGCGTTATCATCATAACGGGAACGGGCAAGGGCTTTTCCACAGGAGCGGACTTAAGCGGGAGCGGCGGCCGGACCGATGCGGGCACAGGCCTCGGGATGAAACTATCCACGCATATCTATGGCAGGGTATGCTTTGCTCTCGCCAATTGTGAAAAACCGGTTATCGGGGCAGTGAACGGCGTGGCGGCCGGCGCCGGCTGCAATCTGGCTTTGAGCTGCGACATCATCCTGGCGGCAAAAAGCGCGCGTTTCATTCAGATCTTTGCCCGTCGCGGGCTCGTGCCGGATCTCGGCGGTTCCTATTTTCTGCCCCGCCTGGTCGGCCTGGCTAAAGCAAAGGAACTGATGTTCACCGGTGACCCGATTAGTGCCGAAAAGGCTTTAGAGCTTGGCATGATCAACCGTGTCGTTGATGATGCCGATCTGATGGCCGAAGCCATGGCCCTGGCCGGTAAGCTTGCCCAGGGGGCAACACGTTCCATCGGCATGATTAAGCATTTACTCAACCGCTCGCTCAACACGGATCTGGTAACCCAACTCGAATTCGAGGCCGCTTACCAGGGGCTGGCCGCGACCACGGACGATTTTAAAGAAGGTGTGGTATCATTCCTGGAAAAGCGTGATCCGTGCTTTCGTGGAAAATAGAAAAAGATAATAGTGGTGAGTAAGCTCAGAGTGACAAAACGACTCACGGGGACAAACCAAACTACCTCCGTAGCTTTAGAAACTTATCCTCGATCAAATGTCGGACATAAACGCTATAATGTCGTTCTGGAACAGCACGGCGCTGTGGGCTGGGCTGGAAGAATATTTAAAAACAGCACCGGAACAAAAACTGAAAAACCTTGCTCAACGAACGGGGAGCGCTATTCCAATCAAAAAAAATTACGACGATTTCAAAAATTATCTGCGGAAGAATTTGAAGATTAAGGAATAGCCAGGTGTCCTTCCGGTATGTTTCCAACCGGAATCCAGTAGAAACTGAATGTCAAATCCCACGTCGCTTCGCTCCTGGGATAACTCCCAGTCCCGATTAAACGGGATTGGATAATTCGGCTAAACAAATTTCAATGCACCTATAGCGACCCCGTGGTGCCTTTAGACATAATGGTTGTTAAGTAACAAGGGTTCAAAAAAGACCTGCCAACCTTGCAAACGTGGGTTATGCTGTAGAGAAGAAAAAATACTACGGCT
>JBATES010000029.1:0-1582 GCA_049664145.1 Smithella sp. | reverse complement strand
ATATTCTGCCGCCGGACATGAATGAATCGAAAAAAGATTTCAGTGTATCCGGGGATAATATCCGTTTCGGACTGGCCGCTGTAAAAAATGTCGGAGAAGCGGCGATAGAATCAATCATTGCCATGAGGACAGATGCAAAGTTTACCTCCTTCATGGATTTTCTTAGCCGTGTCGATCTGCGCAAGGTCAATAAAAGGGTCATTGAAAGTCTGATTAAATGCGGCGCTTTTGATAGTCTGGGTTATTACCGTCGTCAGCTCATGGATTGCCTGGATCAGGCAATGGAGGAGGCACAGCGTAAACAAAGGGAATTATTAAGTAATCAGGCAAGTATTTTTGACCAGCTGGACACGGGGAATCCATCCGGAATAGACAGCGGAACATCTTTTCAGATTCCAAATCTTCCGGAATGGGATCGTAAAGAACTGCTTTCCATCGAAAAAGACACCCTTGGTTTTTATATTACAGGACATCCTTTGCATGGGTATGCTGATAAATTAAAATTTGTTACCAATGCTAATTCCAGTTCGATTGGCACGAAACAGGACAAAGACACGATCACCATTGCGGGAGTCATCAGCACACTTACGGAGAGGCTAACCAAGAAAAAAGATATAATGTGCAATATTGTCCTGGAAGATCTCCATGGATCAGTAGGCATCATCTTCTGGGCCGATGTTTACAGGAAATTTTATGAGCTGCTTCATGCTGATGAGCCGGTAGTCATTTCCGGAACGATTGATATCGGCGACGAATCTCTTAAAATCATTGCTCAGGAGGTCAGTCCCCTGACTAAGGCTCTTGAGAATCCCTATAAACAAGTTCGATTCATGATTAATACAGAGAAAACATCGCCGGAAGACATCAAAATGCTTTATGACACCGTTAAGAAATATAACGGTAAATACGAAGGTTACATACATATCCTTAATGAAAATAGTGAAACAATCGTAAGGCTTGGAGAAGGGACCAGAATCGATATTTGCGACCGGCTGCGCCGGGAAGCAGACGGCATATTAGGGGAGGGCGCTACCGTTTATTGTTAAAATATGTCACATGAGGAAAGAACATATAGGTCATTAATTAATAAAGATAATCTTAATATATATAACGTAATGATATGCGAAAGCGATCTGTTGATAAGTTCGGATGTAAATCTGGCCGATTCAGCTGAAAAATCATTAATCAAACATCGTCACGCTTTAGAAAGCTACATTAAAATCCATCCTGAATTCAGAACGTCACTTCTGCCACTTCCCGAAGATAATTTAGCGCCACAGATTATCAGGGCGATGATCGCCAAATCAAAACTCTGCGGCGTGGGGCCGATGGCCTCGGTTGCGGGTGCTGTGTCTGAATTTGTTGGTAACGACCTTCTGAACCAGACGGAAAACCTAATTATCGAAAATGGCGGCGATATTTTTCTACACGCTAACAAAAAGTTGACTGTTGGCATTTACGCCGGAGAATCTACATTAAGTTATCATATTAAATTACTTGTAAAACCAGAAGATACGCCACTTGGTATTTGTACATCGTCTGCCACCGTTGGACCTTCGTTGAGCTTTGGAAAGGCTGATGC
>JBATES010000028.1:0-2024 GCA_049664145.1 Smithella sp. | reverse complement strand
AGAATTTTTGATATTTGGAAACCCTTTCCTGTCCGAAACCTGCAGGGATTCCCCGGCGGCTGGGGTGTTGTGGTCGATGATGTCGCCGCTGGAATTTACGCCGCTACGCTAATGTGGCTCTTGATGTTTTTTGGTGTTTTATGAGAATTGGAATTCTTACGATAGGAAATGAGTTAATGAACGGGCGCATCGCGGACACGAACGCTTCCTTCATCGCGCGTGAAGCCAATCAGCAGGGCTGGAGTGTGGAAGCCATCATTTCCGTGGGGGATGATTTCGCGGCCATCAAAAACCGTCTGGATTACCTGCTTTCCATGGCCGATGCCGTCATCTGCTCCGGCGGTCTGGGACCAACCGCCGACGATATTACTACCGAAGCCATTGCCAAAGCTTTAAATCTTCCTTTATATACCGATGAAAACGTTCTGAATTACATCAAAGAAATCTTTACCCGATTTAATTTCCGCTGGGTGGAAAATAACGCCAAACAGGCCATATTCCCACAGGGAGCCGAAGTTCTGCCCAACGCCAGAGGAACGGCGCCAGGCTTTTGCCTGCCAGTTAACGGAAAACTGATTTTTGTTATTCCCGGTGTGCCCGCCGAAGCGAAACTCATGGTAACCAGCGGCGTGTTTCCCGCGCTGCGCAAGCATTTTCCGCAGGATGAACAATATATCGTCAAACAAACCATCAGGACATTCGGGCTGGGCGAAGCCGCCGTGGATGACAAAGTCAAAGACATTGATTTCCAATCGCTGGGTGTGAGCATCGGCTTTTATCCGGTGTTTCCTGAAAACCATATTGTTTTAATCGCGCAAAGCAAAAATCAGGAAGAAGCGCGAAAAAATCTGCAAAAAGCACAAGACGAAGTTTCATCACGCCTACGGGATTATATCTTCGCTTACGGTGACCAAACGCTCGAAGAAGTGATTGCCGGACTTTTAACGGCAAAGAAATTGACCATCGCGGTCGCGGAATCCTGCACGGGCGGCCTGATTACCAGCCGTCTCACCGATGTCTCCGGCAGTTCCGATTATCTGGAACGCGGGCTGGTAACCTACAGCAACGCCGCCAAAATCAGCATGCTGGGTGTGCCTGCCGAAATCATCGAAAAGCACGGCGCGGTCAGCGAGGAAACGGCGCGGCTGATGGCCGAAGGCGTGCGTAAACTCGCCGGAACTGATTTGGGACTTTCCTCCACAGGGATTGCCGGACCAACCGGCGGCACTAAAGAAAAACCTGCCGGCACTGTTTATATTGCGCTGGCCGATTCTAAAAAAACGATTTGCCGCCATTACTCATACCGCTGGGACCGCAAAATGAATAAGGTCATATTTTCCGAAGCAGCATTATTTTTATTGCAAAACTTCTTGCAGGGGAAAGTTTAGTTTATGGCCGATAGCGAAAAAAATATCCGCGCCTTTCTGGCTATCGAGCCGCCGGAAGATATTCTGCAAAAGATATCCCGCCTGCAGGAAAAATTAAGACGGGAAATCAGCGGCAGGCTAAGCTGGACACGGCCGCAGGGGCAGCATCTGACCTTAAAGTTTTTCGGCGATATTTCGAAAGAGGATATCAATAACATTAGTGCCGCCGTGCAAAAGCGGACAGTCGCCGAGCAGAAATTGAATCTGAAGGTTGAAAAGCTGGGCGTCTTTCCTGATGTCCGCAGACCAAGGGTTTTGTGGTGCGGCATAACGGGCGACGTGGAAAAACTTATCAATCTCCAGAAAAAACTCGATGGCGATTTTGCGGCTCTCGGTTTTCCCGCGGAAGAGCGGCCTTACCGTGCGCATCTGACTCTAGCGCGGATTAAAGACTGGCGCGATCTGATGGGAACGAATGAAGCCCTGGTCAAATACGGCACGTTTACAGCCGGAGAATTTATTGCTGATAAATTGTTTTTGTTTCAGAGCAATCTATCACCGCAGGGCGCTGTTTATACAAAACTGGCGGAATTTACGTTGAGCGGATGATACATTATATGTCATGCCGTCGGAGGACGGCATCCAGGAAACTAAAGG
>JBATES010000027.1:0-13453 GCA_049664145.1 Smithella sp. | reverse complement strand
TTTTAATAATAACTAAAGTTATTTATGAGACACTACGCTAGCCTGCCCATTGCCATTGTTTGAATAGGAACTGCCATTATCAACGCCAAAAATATTGTTCCCCAAAGTAACTTTTTCATTTTACTGGCTCCTATATATAAATGTTTTGCCTCTCATCAGCCTTTCTTGCCGCCCGCGAGCACGATTCCTCCCACGATAGGTGGTAGCGGAAGGGGGTGACTGTAATCCTACTTTCTATCTTGTTTTTCTTCCTGCCCTCTTTCAGATTTTCCCTTTTGAGATTTAGATTGTCGTGGCTTGGCTGCCTCTCGAACTTGTTGCGGCCTCTGCTGTTGAACCTGCTTTTGCTGCTTTGCCTGAGGTTCTCTTGGCTGTTGTACCTGCTTCTGCTGTTGCTGAACCTGCTTTTGCTGCTTTGCCTGAGGTTCTCTTGGCTGTTGTACCTGCTTCTGCTGCTGTTGCACCTGCTTCTGCTGTTGCTGATCTTGCCTCCTCTGCTGTTGAACTTGTACCTGCTGCTGCTCTACCTGTCTCTGCTGTATCTGTCTCTGCTGTACCTGAGGCTGCTGTATCTGGGGCTGCTGTACTTGCTGCTGAACCGCAGGTCTCTGTTGATACTGTTGTTGCCTTTGTTTCCTTAGTTCCTGTCTCTGTTGTTGTGGTTGGGGTTGATAGTTCTGGACGCCCCAACTACCTTGCCTTTCCCAATGTCGGCTACTGTTCCAGTTCTTCCAGTTTTGTTGAACTCGCCGCTCGGGAATCCGTTCATAATCCCAACGGTGTCCGTACCAGTTACGTTCTCTGTAGTATCCTCTCCAACCCGGGTCGACATCAAAATAAAAACTTGGAACATTCCGATAATGACGCCAGCCACGGTTATAATAATGTGAGCGATACCAGCGTCCTTCCCACGAACGCCACCACCAGCCACCGTAGAAAAAGATGTCCTCGTCGTAATCAGGGACGACGTAGATATACGTCCCCGGCAGCACGATCAAAGCCGGTGGTGCGGCAAATACGATGGGCGGCAGAGAAATACCAACGCTTACATCTACTCTTGCCATTGCTGGAACAGGCGATACAAGTATCAATGCCAAAAGCAATGTTCCTAAAAATAATTTTTTCATTTTATTGTCTCCTATTCATTTAATGAGACCCAAATTTCAGAAACGAATACCCTGAAGTGCACTATAGGTGCACTGAAATTTGATGGTCGAATTATCCCCGAGGCGAAGCCGAGCGGGATAAATGTGGGTCGAATTCTCCGCCCCTTGGGGCGCAAGTTCTTTTGGATACCCTGCTGCTTGCGGCGGGGTTGTTCATTTATTCTTTTCTGCCTCCTGCAACCAGCAGTACGATGCCGCCCACGAGAGCGATGCCACCCAGGATCGGCGGCAGGGGAATTGTTTTTGTCTTATCGGCATTGATCTGGATGGGACCGATATCAACAACCTTCTCCCTCGTCGTGTAGGTTATGCCCTGATAGGCCAACGCGATAATTCCGATCACGATAAGGATGATGCCTATAATTGCGTTTGTTTTCATTTCGATCCCTTTTCTTGTGTCACCCTTTATGGGTTGTTTGTTATCACTGCCGGCTTGCGCACCCTGTGCCAGCCGGCAGGAATCAGTAAGTTTCTGCTGAATTTGTAAAAAGTTTTACCGGTACCGGTTTATATCCGTTTCCAACGAATCAAGCCGACGGGAAATACTCATTCTCTCATCGCGTTCGGTGTATCTGCCCCCTTCCGTCATCCGCAAATAATCACCCCGGATAGCGTCCAGTCTGGATTGAAATTCCTGCCACTCTGTCATAGGGAAGCGCCTATTGAGACTTCCATCATCAATTCTTCCCTGGAGGGTGACAATTCTGTCCCCATTCCTTGGTTCTTCAATTCTTGTATTCCGGGGGCCAAGCGCCCTGTTTATTTCAGAGTCAAGCATATCAAGTCTTCCAATAAGGCTGTCCCATTTATCCCGGGAAACATCTTTATCTCTCAGAGCCTCATAATCTATTCGAATACCTTTCAGTGTCGTCAGAAACATCTGTGACTGATCCGGGCTAAGCGCGCCGGTTTTCAGCCCATCCCCAATTTTTTCCTGGATGACGACCATCTTGTTTTCCACACTTCTTTGACTATCCGGCCATGTTTGCATAGAGGCGCAGCCCCAAAAAATGGTTAACCCCAAAATCATTAGTCCTGTAAATAAAACGGCTTTCTTCATTTTTCTTCCTCCTCTTTTAGATTGGAAAGTTAATAGACCTACCCCCGGGCACATTTAAATTAGAAAATCATTCATACGGCTCTTCGCCCCTGAATGACTTGCACCAGCACAACGATAATGGCAATGACCAGCAGGACATGAATAAAATTACCTATCGTATAGCCGGAGACCAACCCGAGTGCCCATAAAATTATTAGTACCAAAGCGATTGTCCACAACATAACCTTCTCCTTTCTTGTTGTTCATTCCCCCGCCGACCTGCGACCCTCGCACCGACCGACAGGGGGGATGAAGTATCTTTGTTTTCCAGACTCGAACTATTCTACAATCATCCGGTTATATACGCTGTTCACGCCGTTTACGTCGCTGGCAAATTTGGTGGCCAGATTCTTTTCTGCTGCACTGCCGGCTTTGCCGTACAACGTAACGTCGCCATTGTTCGTCTCGACCTTGGTGTTCATGGCGCTGGTCGATCGATGATACAGCAATGAGAGCTTGACTTGAGCGGTGATGGAAGCGTCATCAATCTTCTGGCCTACCGTCTGTGTTTCTTTTGCTGTCTTTATCAATATCATCTCATTATTTACGCTTTTAACTCCTTCGACATCCCTGGCGTATTCAGCCGCCAGTTCCTTTTGTGAGAGACTCTCCGCTCCACCTCGCAAGCTGACAATGCCGTCTTTCACGTTAACTTCAATTTTCAAGCCGTTCACGCTGCGATGAAACAAAAGCGTGGCCTTCACTTTATCGCGGAGCCATGCGTCCGAATTTGCGGTGGGTGACTCGCCTTTAATTCCCAGTTTGTTGTCAACATTCTTGACACCGGGGATGCCGGCTAATGTCTCCTGGGCCAGTGACTTGTTGAAGTTGTCCGCGACAATCCCTGTCAAGGTTACATTGCCGTCTCTGGAGACTATTTTTATATCATCAGACTGAAGGAAGGTCTTGAACACATACGAATTCCTGGCAGTTGATTCGATACCTTCATCAATCTGAGACGCCTGCGCAGGCAGACCGAGCATAAACAGTGACACCGCTGCCACGATTAGAGATCTGGAATATATTGCTTTTTTCACTGGTTAGTTCTCCTCTATCCTGGTGTTACTGTTAAAATACTACTCCCCCCAAACCTTCTTTACCTGACCGATCTTTTCCTGAACTTGTCCTGTTATCTTTTCAGCGGCACCTTCCGCTTCCAACTTTGGATTATCGGTTATTTTCCCGGCGACCTGTTTGACTTTACCCTTCATTTGGTGAAACTTGCTTTCCATCTTATCTCTCTTGCTTGATTTCATGATATTCCTCTCCTTTATGTTTTGACTTAAATTTAGTATTCCAGTCAGCGGAGCAAACCGAAAATGCCAATGATGATGAGATAGACGGCAGCAATAATATTCAATATCGGAATATTATCTCTGCCATCCTTGTTATCCTTACTGCTCGATTCCATGATATTCATCCTTTACCTGTTTCAAGATCAGATTATTCTTTATGTCTGTGATACCTTCTGCTTTAAAGGCCATTTAGGCAACCCTGGGACAATCCACCTATCGCCTTTCTCTTCGGACGGTTATCTCCTGACCCGCGATCATCGCTTGCCGATTCTTCAGAATAACCGGGTCAACAATCTCTCCGCAGATCAAACATTTCCATCCCCAATACTCTCCATGGGAACTGTAAATTTTTTCGTAAGCCATGGCACCTCGGCATCGATGACATTTCGCAAGAAGCAACCCATCCATCACATCTTCTCCATTCCCGCCGGGTGGCAGACATTGTGGAACGTTGTTTCATAAGGTCCCTGGAGAAGGTTCATCGCTCCCCGGATCACCTTAAAATGTTCCGACTGCAAGTGGGTCATAAGGTTTTCCTGGGTATCCCATTCTTCAAGAAGAAATAATCTATTGGCATCCTCGATACTCTGGCAGAAGTCACACCTCTTGCATCCCTTCTCTTTCCTCGTGGAAACAGAAAGTGAAGCAATCGTCTGTGACAACTCTACACGTTTTTCAGCAATTACATTCATTCGTATGATTAAAAGTGTCATCAATCGAACCTCCATTAGTAAAGATAAAAAAAGTCGTTAAAAATAGTAATAGCAAATAGCCTGCCAATAAACGAAAGAGAATCAGAAGTTCGGATTAATTATTTAATAACAATGTGTTAGATTAACAGGAGAGTGCGGCGGGAAGAAGGTAATGATTCATTTGGCCTCAGAATTTGGCGGAGCCTCAGCATGTTGAGGGATTCCATGAGGCTGCACTATCCCGAAATCATGCAGTCTCGCCCTTATCTTTCCTAATGTCCTCCTTCGGGACCGCCAGCCCAGCGCATGGCCTCGATCAATGTGTCGTTTTCCGCCACTTCGGTGCGCACTTGGACTATGATTTCGATTTTTTTTCGGAATTTTTTTTTATAATCGCCAATCGCCCTGCACAGCGCAATGGCTTCGTCCGGGTTCTGGGCAAAATTATCATCGGTAAAAAAGAAATCCCTGTATCCCAAATCATTATATTTGATCACCTGCCGCAAGGCTTTCTCGATAGACGCGGATTTATAACGTCCATATTGCCTGTTCACGACACAGAATTCGCAATTCCAGTTGCAGCCGCGACCCCGGTTGATCGGGATGGCACTCCATCTCTTTTTGAGATATTTAACCAGGGTTAAGTCCGTATCGGCTAAATCATTCAGATCGCCTATCGGCTGGCGCCTGCCGGTAAAAACATAGGCTCCGTTTTCATCAAGGAAACTGATCCCCACAATGTTAGACAATTTGCTCCGGTTCATGGCAATATGGCCGTTTTCCGCGAACAATACAGCTAGCAATTCTGTGAAGGTCTCTTCCCCTTCACCATGAACGACAATATCGATGCCGGAAGAAAGCGCTTCCTGCGGCAGGGCATCCACATGGCTACCGCCGGCAATAGTGATGGCACCAAAACCCTTGTATTGACGGGCTACCGTAAACATGCGGGGAATCGAGTTGCTCATGCCGCCATAGAAATGTGCAAGATGCGCAGGTTGTCTGGCCTGCAAAAAGGAATGATCAGGCAGGGCCATATTATCCAGCGGTCCGCTGTAATCATTTTCATCAATCGCGTAAACTTCCTGGCAACAGGGATGATGAACCTGGCTCATGACCGACAAAATCCCCACCGGTGGCATTTTTATTTTCGCGTATATATTGTTCTGTGAATGCTTCGGGTATTGGGGAATAACGCCGATAATCGTCAATTCTTTTTGCATGATTAAAACTCCTCACATTCCGACTCCCTTTCTTTTTTCAGTTGTCTTGTTTCATGCATGATTTCAGTTTGCCATTGCTGTAGAAAGAAATCAGAGCATCTGCCTTACATTTACTGTTGGCAATGGTAGTTTCCGCAGAGAGCACACAGGATTGTAATTTACCGTTGCTGTAAAAACTAATTGAATTACCGTTTTTACATCGTATATTATTCGCATCATAATCATCATTGAGTTGACAGGATTCTAATTTACCGTTTTCATAAAAACTGGCAGACCCACCATTCTTGCATGTGATGTTATTCTCATTGTAATTATCTTTGAGTTGGCAGGATTTTAGTGACCCGTTGTTATGAAGAATAACGTTTGCGCCAGAATTACAAATTGATTTATCAGCGGCATAGACATTAAGAATAACCACCATAAATATTAATGTTAGTGTTAATGCCAAACTCAGGGAAAACAAATCATCTGTTTTTTTCATAAAAAATTTCCTCCTTTAGATGCTAACCTTACATCATCAAGATTCCGTTGTTACGTTTTGAGCCCATTGATAATGATCGCTGTGATAATAATTGCAAATGGCCTGCCAACCAGTGAAAGAAAATCAGAAGTTTTGTTCCTTCTTTAATAACGGGTTGTTAGATTAACAGGCGCGAACGGCCTCAAAGGCACGAATTGTCTTGGTCGGCCTCAATCTTTGGTGGAGCCTCAATATGCTGAGGGGAGGTGGACAGTGTAATTCCAGCGCTCACGAATCATACTCCACTGCCTTTAAAAAAGCCTGTGCCAGGATCATGTGGCCTGCCGGTTTCAGATGCACCCGGTCTAACGACAGCGCCGTCGGACGAACTTCTGTCAAGACAAAATCAAACGCCGCCTGAGTATCGACCAGGATGGTTTGATATTGTCCGGCCAACTGGCGCACCACATCTCCATAGCGATCCATCATCGCCCGCATCGGGTCATCCCGATTGGACTCAATGCAGTAGGGTGTCATGAGCACCATTCCTTTTACTTGAGAACGTGTTGTGCGGATCAGATGCTCCAATGTGGAGGCGTACTCGTCAATAGAGACGAACCACTCATCCGGCTGGCAGACATCAAACTTTGGCCAGACATCGTTGATGCCGATAAGAATAGAGAGCCAATCGGGTTTCAAGTCCAGAACATCGGATTGCCAGCGCATGGCCAGATGACGTATGGTATTGCCCGCAATACCCCTGTTAATCATGCGGATATGCTTCTTTGGGCAGGTGGCTCTAATCTGGTTATGGATGAGTTTGACATAGCCATAACCGAGGGAATCACGAACGATTTCGACGGCAGGACTGATGCGGCCGCAGTCCGTAATGGAATCGCCAATCATGAGCAGTGTGCTGTTGGGATGGATCTTTATGGTATCCCGATGGGGATGACCTCTCCGCACGAGAGGCGCGGACCAACTTCTCTTTAGATAGTTTTCAGCTTCACCTGTCTTCAGATTTTTCTTCCAGATAATACTCTGCATATTTTTTTTATCCATTGGCTTCAGTTATTCCACGCTCCGGCAAGAACACACTCTCGACCGGTCCTCCCTTCAGATAATTATTAATATTCTGCTCCATCTGCTCCGGGAACTCCGGCACGGGGCCCAATATCTTTTCGCGATATATCCTGAGCATGATTTCTCTGAACACCGGCAGGGCGACCCTGCTGCCGGTTTCTTTTTGTCCCAGGGAACGGTTGTCGTCAAAACCTATTCGGACGGCGACTGTAATTCCTTCGCGCCCGTAAGTCGAGCCTATGAACAGCGCATCCCTGAACTCATTGGTCGTTCCTGTCTTTCCCATAACGGCAATCGGGAAAAAGTTTGCGTCAAGGGCATGAGCCGTCCCTCCAGGAATTCGTACGACACCGCGCAGTCCTTCCTGAACAAGGGAAAGAACGCCATCGTCAAGATCTACCCGAGCCACCTGGGGTTTATTATCGGCTATCACCTGACCTTTATCGAGGACGATCATTCGGATCAAATGAGGCTGGGCAATGATGCCCGATGCGATGGTGCGGTACGCATTGGCTAGTTCCAGCAAATTCACTTCGGATGCACCCAAAGCGGTTGAGGCGTATGGCTGCAACGGTGTCTGGATTCCCAGTCTCCGTGACATCTGCAGGACGCTGTCAATCCCGATTTGCTCTGTGACCCAAATCACCGCAGCGTTTCTGGATTCCGCCAACGCCTTCCGGATAGGGATTACGCCCTTGAATTTACCATCGTAGTTGGAAACCCATTTCGTACTTTGCTCCCCACTATCCGGGATCCCGATCGGTTTATCTGGAACCAGAGTATCCAGGTTGAATTTTCCCTGACTAAAAGCAGCGAGATAGACTAAGGGCTTCATTGCGGATCCGGGTTGCCGCAGAGACTTCGTGACGCGGTTAAAATCACTGTACGATGCAAAGCGGCCATTGTAAAACTGACGGCCGCCGGACTCGGCAAGGATTCCCGCATCGCGGTTCCTCAGCACGATAACTGATCCCTGGATTAGCCCTTTAGAAAGCGGGTGTCTTCTCTCATACCTTTCAAGACCGTGCTCCAATGCCTCATTCATAATTTGCTGTACGCGGGCGTCCACTGTCGAGTAAATCTGGATTCGTCCCTGCAGGAGGTCTTCAATGCCTAGGTCGGCATGGAGGCTTTTGAGATCATCAAGAGCATTGCGAACGACAGCCGGCCCCAGGGGCGCTTTACCCTTTTGCCGCACGGCCAACTGAATGGGGCGCTCTTCGACGCTCTTCGCACTGGCCGGAGAAATGAAGCCATTGGCCGCCATAAGCGTCAGGTTTTGATTCCTCCGGCGCAAGACTCTCTGGGTGTTTCTCGCACTGGGTGCGTAGTTGCTAGGTGCCTTTGCGATACCTGCAAGCAGGGCGGCCTTGTCGGCGTCATCCACGGTGAATGTGTTAAGAGGACGGCCGAAATAATATTCCGCCGCCGCCGCAAATCCGTACTGACCGTTTCCCAAGTAGATCAAACTGGCGTAGCGGGCCAAGATTTCTTCCTTGGCGCGACGTTTCGAACCAAAACGCTCCTGCATCTTGTTTTCGACCCACAACGACAATCGAATTTCTTCCATCTTCCGAACCAGCCGGTTGACGCTTCGCGAGTCGATTACGTAAGACAGTACTCTGCTCAAGTTCACACCTTGCCGGAGTTGGCTGCTGTTTTCCTGATCCGTCATGTTTTGAAAAACCGTCATGCCTTTGAGAAAATGACACCGCACGAGTTGTTGGGTGATCGTCGATCCGCCATGCGGAAAGATAGCCTGACTATTCACCGCCACCAGAGACCCTATCCTGACTTTGCTCAACACGCGAGGGATTACGGAATAGTCAACACCGTTATGGGTGAAGAAGTTCTTGTCCTCGGTGGCAATGATCGCATCACGAACAATAGGCGGGATGTCTTCATATTTGATGTTCGTTCTGTGCTCTCTTGCCAATGCCATGAGCGGCTGGTTGTTGACATCGTAAACGTGGCCGATCGTCGGAAACTCAAAACGGATAAATGGTTCTATATCGGGCAGGTTGGTCCGGTAAAAATAGGCGTGATATACTCCAATGGCAACGAGAGTGACCGGAATAACCATTGTAAAGATTAGAAAACGAACGACACCACTCTGCCAACGCAATCCGCCTAAGTGGATACGACGGATTTTTCGGACCGCCCATTGGTAATTGATCTTCATACGCCTGAATCCATTTGAAAAAAACGAACACCCGGCTAACTATTTACACTGCGGGTCATTCGGGTTCTGCTTGCAGAACTCGCGCAGTTGCTCCCGCTTCTGCTGTTGCTTGCCCCGCTCCTGCGCCCGTGGCTGTTCTTCCTGCTTCTTCTGCTGCTGCTGAAGCTGCTGTTGTTTGCCCCGCTCCTGAGCCTGTGGCTGTTGTTCCTGCTTCTTCTGCTGCTGCTGAAGCTGCTGTTGTTTGCCCCGCTCCTGAGCCTGTGGCTGTTGTTCCTGCTTCTTCTGCTGGAGCTGTTGTTGCTTGCCTCGCTCCTGAGCCTGTCGCTGTTCTTCCTGCTTCTGCTGCTGCTGAAGCTGCTGTTGTTTGCCCCGCTCCTGAGCCTGTCGCTGCTCTTCCTGCTTCTTCTGTTGCTGGAGCTTCTGTTGCTGGTCTCGTTCCTGAGCCCGTCGCTGTTGCTGCATCTGCGGACCGGGAGTAATCGTTCCTGGCCTCGAAGGTGATGAGGGCTGACTGGGCTGATTAACCTTTGCCGGAGTTACACGCTCCGGTCGTAAGGTTTGCAAGGGCTTCTCCTGCTGACTTTGTTTCACCGGCGCCACACGCTCCGGTCGTGCTGGTTGCGTAAGCTCTCTGCCGGTTTTGATTTGCCTCTGCTTAAGTTTTATTTCCGATTTCGGCTTGCTCACTTCTTTGGCCGGCACAATATAGTTTGTACTTTGGGGCGCTTCGATACGGGCTTCGCGGTTGACTTTTCCTGCATTAATACTCTTAACTTGTTGACGGACGACAGCAGCGTTTTCATTCCTGCTCTTTTGAATAACGGGTTTGTTTTTCTTTATTCGATTGATCACTGTATTATGGGGTTTTTCCTTTACCGCTATGTTTGTGAAGTTATGCCGCTGTTTGTTCGAGGTGTAATTGTTGATCACGGCATTGTTGACGACTGGCGCCGCTTTATAGTTGCTGATGATCGCATTGGCGTTCATATTGGTTACCCGAACATTCCTGTAATTATTCACGCGGTAGAAATTATCCCGGGGAACAACAATAGCCTGCTTTGCGTATGCATAGTTTCCAATATTGATGTTGATCCGGGCGATGTTGTTGGTTACGACCACCTCATGACGGCCTCCCCAACGACGGTGACTGTAATACGTCTCTCGCGGCGCCAGAGGCACCCATCCCACATAGGTGTCATGGTGAATCCATGAAACCCTTCCGGGAGACCAAAAGAAACCGATGTCCAGAAGGGGAAGTCCTGCGCGCACACGCACTACCGGCGGTGCCCAGTACCAGGAATTCCGCGTATAGATCCAGTTGCCGTAATGGTGGGTTACATAACCGAAAGGCTCCGCGGGAATCCACACCTGATCCCCATTCCAGTCGGTCCAGCGACCCGCGGTGAAGGGCGACCATCCCACGGATACGGTGGTAGGCCGCCAGAACCAGCGTGATGACCCTTCATAGGAAACGCTTTCCCATCTGCCGTTCTCTTCCAGGGAATATGATTCGTCCCTGAGTTCGGGTGGAAGATATTCTACCGAACGACCCCTTATCCGGGCTTTGGAAATCCAAAAGTTTTCACGGGCATTGTTCCATCTATTCCAGTCAGGATCGACAGTGCCGTCGCCTGATGACACCCAACGCTCGTCGGCAAGAATGGACGGGGAACCGGCATCTACATCGTACTGAGCATCCGTTGCCGCGTGGACGAAACTGACTGTCCCCTTTACCGCAATCACTTCCGCCGAGTTTTCACCCACGTAAAAGTCGAAGACCGCTCCGGGGTAAGCCAGGACGTACCCGAAGGGACTTGTGGCCTTGATGACCGTTTCGGAGCCTTTGTTATAGAAACGCGCCACGCCTTGAGCCACATCCATTTCGGACAGATCTGAGTCAAGGGCGATGATCTGGATCTGCGTGTTGTTTCCGACTCTCATCCAGGTCCCGTTGGGAACAATCATCTCCGCCATCCCCCCGTTTCCTGAAAAGAGTGTATCCTCTGTTCCGAAGGGCGCGTCTCTGACCATCCCCACCCAGTCATTGTCCTCAGGAATATAACGGAGCAGGTCCCCTTCGATATAGTATATGCGGCCTACCGTAATGGCGGACGAATTTGCAGCGAATACTTGCGGAACGATCACCAGCACCGCAAGAAACAAACTCGCTACTAAACGCATTAATCTCTTTACATTTTTCATTCTCTTTCTCCTTTGTTTAAGACCACTGCCTGCTTGTTGTGAACCTCACCATTTGTTGCAGATTTCCAAGTGGGCACGACACAGCTTTCCAATAATGATGGTCTGTTCCGAATTCCCGGATCTCCTTTTTCAGTTGTCTTGTTTCACGCATGATTTCAATGTGCCATCGATTTGGAAAGAAATTTGAGCATCTGCCTTGCATGTATTATTCCCTATGGTAACTGAATCAGAGAGCACACAAGATTCTAATTTGCCGTTTTCATAAAAGCTAACTTTACCACCATTTTTACAGGTGATGGTATTCGCATCGTAATCATCTTTGAGTTGGCAGGATTTTAGTGATCCGTTTTGATGAAGAACAACGTTTGCTCCAGAATGACAAATCGATTGATCGGCGGCATAGACATTAAAAATAGATACTATTAATGTTAATGCCAAGCTCAGTAAAAACAAAATTTTTATACTTTTCATATATTTCCTCCTTATAACGGTTAACCTTCACTCATGAGGACTCAGTTGTTACATATTGAGCCAATTGACAATGATCTCTTGGACAATATTTGCAAATTGCTTGCCAACAAGAGAAAGATAATCAGAAGTTTTTTCCTTCTTTAATAACAGATGGTTAGATTAATTGGATACACCGGCATCATCAGTATGGAATAAATCATTTGACCTCCATATTTAGTGGGTCCTCAGGATACTGAGGAGTACTTCAAGAAGGACAAATAAAGTGATTGAATGATAAGGTTATTGCAGACTTTTCATCTGGCTTTTATTCAAAAATACACGTTTCGCCAAATTTCATCACGAGAAAGGATTCATCGGCAATGGACGCTTCTGTCATGGCTTTTTTCAAATACAGGGGCGGTTCCCCCAGCGGTTCATCGGTTAGCTGAAATGTTCCCCAATGCATGGCAATGGACTGCTTCGCCTGCAGATCCTTGTGGGCAAACACGGCATCCGGGGAATCCATATGTATGGCCTTCATAAACCAACGAGGTCGATATGACCCGATGGGTAAGAGCGCCAGGCGCATCGGCCCCAGCTTTTCTCTGATTTCCCTGAAATGGGGAGAGTATCCTGTATCACCGGCAAAGAGTATCTTCCCGCGCTGCGTTTCCAGTACCCATCCTGACCAAAGCGTTTTATTGCCGTCACGGACGCCTCGCCTGGAGAAATGCTGCCCCGGTACAGAAACAATGCGGATGTCTTTGAACATTGTTGTATCCCACCAATCCATTTCCACATAGTTGGTAATTTTCTGATCGCGGAACCACTTTCCCAGTTTTAGAGGAATAAAATATTTCGGCGAGTTGCCCAACTTTTTAACCGTGTATAAATCGAGATGATCATAGTGATTGTGACTGATGAGAACTGCATGGATCGGCGGCAGGCGATCAAGGGGTATGCCCGGAGGACTGCGCCTCTTGAAACCTATGCCGCGAACCGGAGATAATCTGCTATTGAAAACGGGATCTGTTAAGATATTGATCCCCGCGACCTGGATTAAAAACGTTGAATGACCTATCCAAGTAATCTGGATTTTGTCGGGATCGGGATGATGGATGCGCTGATAATCCGGTGCGACAATATCCGGCGCATAGGGTATCATTTGTGCAAGAGTCATGGCCGGTTCTTCATCAGTTACGATCCCGAACTTCCAACGCAGATAATCCGCTAATCCGTTTTCCGTATTATGATAAATATTGCGAAATCCATTGATCGTATGATGCGCCGGCGGCTGCTTCTCTTGCGGTAGGCCCTCCGCAACAACAGCGTTGACGGTTAGAGAACCTCCGCCAACTACAAGTGCCGCAAGAAATATGAAATAAATATTAAACTGTTTGATTCTTCTCATTTGGTATTACAGCCAACGGGAAAATAAATGCGCAGCCGCCTCTTTGAGTTTTTGCGATAAAGGCCTTTTATCCCATTGATTAAATTCTATCGGGTCGGATTGTGCAAGATCACCGGCAAACATACGCTCCATTTCTACCGCAAATTCACGGCTCAGGATAACCGCGTTCACCTCGTCATTACTAAGAAGG
>JBATES010000026.1:0-1811 GCA_049664145.1 Smithella sp. | reverse complement strand
GTTGTGAATTTCATGCGTCGCTTTGGCCAGCAGGAACAATCCCCCGCCGATCAGAATGATGTCGCGACCGGAAATGTCCTGCCCGAAAATGGAAAACCAGGGCTGCGTCAAATTGGCCACCCAGACGATAGAAAACAGGAGCGCCAGGCGGGAGAGCATGGCCAGCCCCAATCCTAAATTTCTGGCAAGATTTCTTTTGGCAGCGGGCAGACGGCCCACCAGTATGGAAATAAAAATGATATTGTCGATGCCCAGGACGATCTCCAGGGCGGTCAGGGTTCCGAGAGCAATCCAGGGTTCAGGACTGGCAATCCAGGTAAACATCATGTGTCTCCTTTCCGATTGGACGATTTCTTTGCCGGATTTGTTTAAATCCGGAAAAGTCCACGAAAATCGCGGCAACAATAGCCTATTTTTATCCTGTTTTCAATTCAAAGATATCATCGCAAACTTGGCCGGAAGGGTATGAATTTTTCTTGTATGAATCAGGTTATCTTCAATTGAATGTTCTTTTCTTGAATGTTCTTTTCTTGAATGTTCTTTTCTTGAATGTTCTTTTCTCGTTCTTTTCTTTGACAAACGGGCAATAACTGTCTATATTATAGCCAAATAAAACGAAGGGGGCGTAACGGTTTCGACGGGGACATTTGAAGTTGTAGAAGCGTGCCGAGGTTCCTACAGGCCTCGTTAAATAGGTAGGAAACATATAATCGCAGAAAACTACGATTACGCTTTAGCAGCTTAGGCTGCTAACGTCGAACCTGGTTCTCCTGTTGACTGGGGGAGACGTCATTTAGACAGGATAGCCAAACTTCATGCCTGGAGGAGGGCGGCGAAAACTTACAGGATAGCGCGGGGCGATCCGGCCTTAGGGAGCAAACCAGCGTGAAGGTTCTAAAACGAAGGCTACGCACGTAGAAGCTCCAGCGGAAGGTTTTCGGACGCGGGTTCAATTCCCGCCGCCTCCACCAAAAATACTAATTAATTTCGATTACTTAGTATTTTTTGCCCTTCAAAAAGCGTTACCAGTTTCTTACCAGTTTCATTAATCGGTATTACTTTGGCACTTTTGCGGTAAATTGACAAAATGTCGTCATCTTCGGCCTGTCCAAGGTATCGCTCAAAGGCTTTATTTGTCTTGCTCATTGCCGCCTCTTTGATCTGCTCAGGGGAATAGTGTTTTCTCAATGCTCGAACAGTCGAATGTCTTGTGCCGCCATCAAGATCAATGCCTTCAATATTCAAATTCGCACAAGCACGTTTCCACCATTTATAGAAATACTTTTCACCATATGCCTGATCTTTTTTTGTGCCTTGAAGTCCTCCATCATGACGGAAAAAAGGCATGGTAGGAAACGAAAAAGTGAAGGTCTTTAATAAGACAACATCCGGCTCCGACGAGGTCAGGTTTGGCCCATTCTCGCCGGAACCGATAATATTTATTTTGAATTGGGCAATCAGTTACTTTTATGTGGTATGTAAAATAATGGTGCATCTGGTTGATAGTTGACTGAAAGGGAGCATCCGGCATTTATAAGTAACATGCAAGGTTTCAAACGATACTCATCAACATCGTTTTCTTTGCATTCCTCACAAGAAAGAGTAATATTGCCGCCGAAAATCAGGGAATACCAAGCAAGTATATTAATTGTTACGCTAGGAACAACAAAATATGATTTGATTCCTTTTTTCATGGTATGATATAATGGAATACCTTTGAAGGAGGTTAATTATGGGAAAAACAAAAATAGCAATTACATTGGACTCCGAATACATTGGCGAATTGGATAGGCTAGTCGAAGAGAATTATT
>JBATES010000025.1:0-5548 GCA_049664145.1 Smithella sp. | reverse complement strand
TTCAAATACTTATAACACTTTTTCCAAGAAAAATCAACTACAATTCCGCAATTTTCTTCAATTTTCAAAGAGCATCTTCAATGTTTACGCGGCTTCCAGGCCGCATTTTTCAGGACGGACTAATTATGTTTATTTGTCAGCCTTAAGCCAATTTAGTGCTGCATCCTGGTCAGCGTAATCAAAGTGCCTTACTTCGGCCTGTACAAAATGATTGGCAACCTGCGGCATGATCGATAGAAAAGTGCCGTCTGTTACAGCTGCAATCTTTTTAATTTTCTGATGATGATTCTTGACAAATTTTATATGGGACAGGAAGGCTGCGAAATTATCCCATCCCGGAAAGGCTTTGGCATAAATCATCAAGCCCTTCAGTTTGCCATTTTCTTTGATATAAGGATCAACTTCCTGGATTAATTTTTCGAAATCTGCTGATTCCAGGGGACCACCAGGCATAATAATCAATATCCTCTCCGCTCGATTTAATTCGTATTTAAGCATTGGCGCTCTCCGGACTTTAATCGGTCTAATACTTTTTTAAGGACTTTACGGCAGACACCTTATGCCGTCCACTCTTTCTCTTCAACCTTCCAGTTTTATTTTTTTGCCAGTTGTCTTGCCCAAAATGTCAGCCAGATGACGACAAATACCATCACGCCGAAACAGAGCTTATAGGCCACCATTGCCCACAGCCAGATAGTACGAATTTCCACCCAGGTAAAACCTTTACCCCAGAGGCAAAGCATTCCTTCGGGCTGTCTGCTCATAATCAACCAGTAAGCAAACCATTGAATCAGCAGAATACAATAGAAAATTAACACCGTCCACCATCCAGCCACTGCCGCCGCCCGCACTTTTTTTATAAATATTTCATCCATACTTTTCTCATATTTTTTTTGATGACACCTGCTAAGCACAAGTCCCTACCCGTCGGGACTTGTGCTTAGCTTACGCGGTAATGAAGAGATCTTTCACATCACCTTTCACACTTCTAGTGTTTCATATCCTTCTTCGTGCCCGCTGTTTTTTTATGATTTTGGTGTTTCCTGTTTTGTTTAAATTTATCCATATTCTTTTCGTGTTCCTGCCCGCCCATCATCATGCACATCTTTTGCATATTCCTAAACTGTTCGTCCGTCAAAATAGCCCGCATATTTTTCATGGATTTTAACATTTCCAAATGCCGGGCGGTTTTTATATCTTCAATTTTCTTGACCACGCCTGTGGCCTTATCCAAATCAAAATCTTTCACTTCTATGATTTCCATAAGTTCGATTTCTGCAAGTTTCAGATCAGCTTTGGATCGAATCTGCTTCCTTTGCATTTCCCTGTGCAAAGGCTTCATCTGCGCCCTCTGGTCATCGGTAAGCCCCATTTTATCTGCATGTTCCATGTACATCATATCGCTGCCCATCATGTCCATATGGTCCATTTCCATCATCTGTCCATGACCTCCCCCATGACCTCTCATAGGTATATCCCTCATCTGTGAAAAAGCGGGCACGGCAAAAACAAATGTCAACAACAACGAAAGTAATACTTTTTTCATAATCTTCTCCTAATGACACCCGCTAAGAACGAGTCCCGATGAATCGGGACGAAGTTCGAAGCGTTGGTGGAATTATCCCAGGCGCAAAGCGCCATGGTAGAACTAGCGTGGTAGCAAGCTCGACTTTAAAAAGTCTATTCAGGTTTATATTTAAACGATATTCTTAATTTCGCCCGATACTCCACAACTTTTCCTTTTTCCACTCTCATATCGAGTTCTTTTACTTCAGCAATCCTTATTTCTTTCAGGCTTTTGGCCGTGACTTCAACAGCATTTTTAGCAGCATCTTCCCATGATTTATCACTGCTTCCGATAATTTCGATAACTTTATAAACGTTACTCATAATCCTTATCCTTTCTCCTAATCTGGTTAAATCACCCTATTAATGTTTGATAGCTGATTGGTATTACTATTGCCCCAAACCTTCTTGACCTCACCGACCTTTTCCTGAATCTGGCCAGTCATCTTTTCAACGGTACCTTCAGCTTCCAACTTTGGATTGTCGCTTATTTTTCCGACGTCCTCCTTGACCTTCCCCTTAATTTTGTGAAACATGGCTTCTGCTTTGTCTTGTGTGCTCGATTTCATAATATTCTCCTTTCGGTTTTTTATTTATCTACCGGACTGTCATCCCTTCCGCATCGGTATGATGCCGCACAGTGATGACGTCTTCTCATATCAAGGTTTTCTTTTGGGTTGCTTATCAAACTTGTCTTTTGACATTTGTTTCTGCTTTTCAGCGTTTTGCTTCAGACTCTTTTCCTTATCTTTCTTGCCGCCCTTGTCTCCCATTACGTTTCTCCTTTCTTTAAAGATCCTCTGTTTCAGTTTTAATCATCCCCGGTCATGCAACGCTATCTGGCGTGCCATCTTGATTGACATGATTTCTCTTTTCCTTGATCTTTTCTTTCAGACGCGTGTCCCTCCTGGTTTTTGCCTCCATATTTTGTCGTTGCTCTTCTTCGGTCTTTAAGATCAGCGGGGGCAGCGTCATCGGCCGTCCACTTTTGTCCAGGGCTACGAAGGTCAGATAGGCGGTTGACGTATGATGTATATTTCCCGTCATGAGATTTTCGGTCTCTACCCGAACCCCGATTTCCATGGATGTTTTTCCTACGAAGTTCAAACTCGCTTGTGCAGTCAAGAGATCTCCGACAAAGACCGGATAATGAAAATCCAGCCGGTCAATGGATGCCGTAACTGCATTGGCTCTTGCGTGACGAACCGCAACAGCATGGGCTGCGGTATCGATGAATTTCATAATAACCCCACCATGGACGTTGCCTGCAAGATTTGCATCTTCAGGATGCATCTGCTGAGTCATGATGATGCTGCTGTCTTTACTTCTTTTTCCTTCCATTCACACTCCTATAAATTAAATATTCCTGTTTCTCACGTTACACGATATTCAGATCACGGTATCTATAATATTCTACACCAGCCAATATCATTGTGGATAACTCCATAGGACACATTACCCAGGACGGTGGCTGATAAGGCGCTCCTTTCGCTGGAGCCCATCACAATAAGATCTACCTTGGAATTCTTAGCCTCTTTCACAATCTCGGCGACAGGATGCCCTGTCTTTGTAAATATTCTGGATGCGACACCGTTTTTATCGCACAGTTTCTTTATTGCTCCAGTATATCTTTCGGCAGCCTCGTTGAGATAATCCTCAATAGGTATCAGAGTCGCGCTTGCTGTACCCGATGCGGAAACGGTCTGGGCTATGAGTAAACGCTGATCAATAACGTTCAGGGCAATGATGGAGGCTTTCAACTGTTTGGCGAGGCCAACCGCATACGCGATGGCTCGTTTCGCTGTTTTTGATCCGTCGGACAGCACAAGAATTTTTGAAATCGTGCCGATCAACTTAGGGTATTTTTTCATATAATTTTTCCTTCATGAAGATATTGATGAGCAATAGGTTGAAACAAGACAGAGTGCTTATTTGCTAGCATTGCGATCTGCGCGCACAAATATTGAATCATTAATCGCTAATCTATTTTTTCTATTAGATACAATATCCCTCTTGTCATCCCTTGTCGGGGCCACCCCTACATTTACCCATTCTGTGTTACGTTTGAATTTAACAATTTGGTTCGAATTAATCAGGCTGTCTGCCATAAAATCATTGACGTAATCATAATGGTTATCGTTACGCATAACTAACATATGCTCACCTCCTAGTGCTTTTCATAAACATAGTAATTGCAAGTAGCCTGCCAACAACTGAAAATAACGAGAAGTTTTAATTCATCCTTTAATAGCAGGTATTTAGATTAACAAGGGGGAACCATGGGATGCATACAAGGATTCTTTTGACCTCAGTATGCGGCGGAACCTCAACATGCTGAGGAATACTTCGAATTGATGTGGACAGTTCAACCGAATATTTGCCGTCTGGTGAGAAGATTTCGTGAAGCAACAAAAAACCCGCTATTTCTAACGGGTTTCTGCACTTTGTAAGACTTTAATGGATTATGACTTGGTGGGCGATGAGGGATTCGAACTCACGGCATACAAACACAAGGGGGCAACGATGAAAAGGCATAAGACAGAATATAAAGGCGTTTATTACCGCATTAGTGAAAGACTTAGTAAGAAGGGAAAAGAAAAAATATTCTATATTGTCTTTAAGAAAAACGGCAAAGTCTATGAAGAAAAGGTTGGCCGTCAATATGCCGATGAAATGACTGCCGCGCAAGCTAACAGAAAAAGAAGCGCAAGGATTGACGGCAAGCTACAATCCCGGAAAGAGATCAGAGCGCAAGCAAAGGCCGCAAAGCAAGCAGAGGCCGGGAAGATGACTTTAACCCGGATATGGGATGAATATGAAGCTAACAAGGCCGATTCTAAATCACTTGAGATTGACAAGGGAAGATTCGAACAATACCTAAAGCCAGACTTTGGGGACAAGGAACCGCATGAGATTGTCCGGCTTGATGTTGACAGATTAAGAATAAAACTTTTGAAGAAATATAAACCGCAATCCGTAAAGCACGTTTTGGCTTTGCTTAAACGCATTGTCAATTTTGGGGTGTCCCGGCAATTATGCGGCAATCTGAATTTCAAGATTGAAGCAATCAGAGTTGACAATCAGAAGACAGAAGACTTAACCCCGGAACAGTTAAAGAACCTATTAAAAGCCATTGACAATTCAACGGACATTCAAGCGGCGGACATGATGAGGCTTGCTTTATATACTGGTATGCGGCGCGGCGAAATGTTCAAGCTGAAATGGGATGACATAGACTTTCAGCGCGGTTTTATTTCTATCAAAAATCCTAAAGGCGGTGTCAGTCAGAAAATCCCTATGAATGAACAGGCACGGCACGTCCTGGAGAATCACCCAAAGACTACTTATAAAGAAGACGATGATTTAAAAACATCAGAATATGTTTTCGCTAAGCCGGACGGAACACCATTTACTTATATATGGCGGCGCGTGAATCCCATTAAAAAAGCGGCGGGAATCCCGGACGATTTCCGCGCCTTGCATGGGTTAAGACATTCCTACGCTTCTATGTTGGCCTCAAGCGGCAAGGTTGACTTATACACCCTGCAAAAACTCTTGACGCATAAATCCCCGATTATGACACAACGTTATGCACATCTAAGAGATGAGGCACTAAGGAACGCTTCAACATTGGCCGGACAGATCATAGACGCGGCAACGGAAACAAACGTGGTTGAATTGCCCAAAGAAGAACAGGTACAATGATAATCAAGAAAGCATTAAGCGGCGCAGTTTTTACAGGCTTCAGCAATCCATGCGTTAATGCTCTTATGTTCGCGCTTAGCAGCAGTGGCAATTTTGCTGTGAAGTTCCGGACTGACACGGACAACAAAGCGGCCAGTAAAAGGCTTCTCGGGTGTTTCGTTTCTCTTGGCGCAAGTATCAAGATAAAAGTCAACCGCTTCTTTAAACGCTTCTTTGACTTTCTTCACAGAATCACCGTGAAAAGTTATGATATGGCGAATCCCGGAAACCCGGCCAA
>JBATES010000024.1:0-10747 GCA_049664145.1 Smithella sp. | reverse complement strand
GTATTGATCTGCGGCCTCATATTCCTTCATCATTTGATCTTCCATCCGTTTACGCAATGATTGAAACTGTTCTTCGTTCATTTCTTTTGGTATGGACGTTATCGGACCGAATCGAAACAGAACTCTGCTGAACGGTTTGGGAACCCTAAAACGATCCCAACTGCTAAATGCCCAGGCGTTTGCATAAGAAACGGTCCCTGACGAAATGCACGCATCAGCGTTCATGGCCAGCAATAAAAGCCCCGGTTTGATAATCCTCGGCGGACCGGTAGGACCATCTACGATATGGGCGCCGATACGGTTTTTCGTGACGCCTTCAACCATGGCGCGCAGAGCTTCTTTGCCACCCCGGGAACTGGATCCCCGTACCGGAATCCACCCGATGTGCTGAACGACTCTGGAAATGAAATCCCCGTCGCGACTTTGACTGATCATAATGCAGGGCGACCATTTAAAAATCTGGGGAAGGAAAAATCCACCGAAGAACCGCTGGTGCCAGCTGGCAATGATAATGCGTCCGCCGTTTTCCAGATGTTTTTGAACCGGTTCCGTTCCCGCAAATCTTACGCGAAGCGTTCTGGTATAGAGATTGAGCAGATGAAATATTACCGATGAAAGTACTGTATTTAATAAAAAGAATTTAATGTCTTTTGCAGTCGGCATAAACAGATTATTCGATCTATTATTTTATTGTTGAAACTCCAATTCCGAAAGCGTAGCTTAGCGGAATTGGTAAGTTGTCGTGAGTCCCAAATTTCAGAAGCGTAGCGTACTGAAATTTGTTGGACGAACTATCCAATCCCAATAAATCGGGATTGGGAACAATCCCGCCATAAGCGGAGGGTAATGAGATCCAAGTTTCAGAAACAGAGTGCCCTGAAACTTGAAGATCGAATGATCCTGCATAGCATGGATTTAAGACCCCGCAGCTTGCTGCGGAATATGTTTCCAAAGCTTACCCTGGGGTTCATACCCGTGATTCTCTAGGGTGTTGGTGCCTGTGCCCTGGGCGCAATCTTGATTTCAACCCTTCTGTTTTTCTGCCGGCCGGCCTCTGTATCGTTGGTGGCCACGGGCATGGTTTTTCCATATCCGGCTATTTCAATGCGGTGTTCGGCCACACCGCGCAGGACCAGTAACGTTTTTACCGCGTTGGCGCGCCGCTGGGAAAGGTTCATATTGTATTCAGCAGTGCCAACGCTGTCGGTGTGTCCTTCCACTCTGATGAACGTTTCCGGGTATTGATTTAAAACTGCCGCAACCCGGTTTATTTCAGAGTAAAGTCCAGGTCGCACTTCTGAAGAACCGGTATCGAACGTAACGTCACCTTTAAAAGTCACCGCCAGCATATTGCCTTCTCTGGCCACCGAAGCAGCTTCCGATTGAGCCAAGGCGTCGCGCATTTCTTTTTCCTGCTTGTCCATCATCTGTCCAACGCCGTAACCACCGGCGCCACCCACAGCAGCACCAATGGCAGCTCCGATGAGAGTTCCTTTTGTATCGCGGCCGATAGCCTGTCCCAATATCGCTCCGACGACTGCACCTCCGCCGGCTCCTATCAGGCTTCCCTGTTGTGTTTTGGTTGCCGTGCCGGGCGCCGCGCAACCGGACAGCAGTAAAATACAACATAGAAAAATGGAAACTTTTACCTTACTCATTTTTTTCATCCTTTCTGAAACCCCGTAATTATTTTACCGCATCCTATATAGACAATCGGAAACTTTTCTGTCAAGCTAATAGTGACTGTCATCATAGAAAAGGCGTAACTAACGATAAACTGACTATCTGATAAAATTTGTCCAGATCCGCTCTTCCGTTTCCGGTATACTTATACCTGCCTTTTTACCGGCGGCGATTGATTTTAAGAGCCAGGCCATATTCCGCCCCAGGGTCCGCATGGTCTGCAATCCTTCCAGATCCTGCAAAACTTCTTCAGGCATGGTGCCGTGGACCATATTCCAGTACTGGGATGAGACAAGCGGCATGTTGTTGATGGTAAAATATTTATTGAGCTGTTCAAAGGCCGCCGTGGCGCCACCCCGACGGCAACTGACGATAGCCGCGCCCGGTTTGTAAGCAAAAACATCGCTGCCTGCGAAAAAACAGCGATCCAGAAAGGATGTGATAAAACCGGAAGCTGCGGCGTAATGTACCGGAGAACCGAAAATAAACCCGTCCGATTTATCCGCCTTATCGAGAGCCACATTGACGGCGTCATCATCAAACACGCATTTGTTCAGTTCAAGACATTTTGCACAGGCCGTACAGCCCCTGATAGGTTTTTTACCCAGGTAGAATATTTCTGTTTCAATGTCCTGTTTGTTCAATTCCTGTTCCACCTCACAAAGCGCGGTGTAGGTGCATCCTTTTTTGTTGGGACTTCCATTGATTAATAATACTTTCATTTTTAAAATCTCCTTATTCGAATCGCTTTACGTGGCTATTATCTTATCAGGAAACGCGTTCCCAGAGCAGATCCATGACATTTCCCGCAGCATCTCGGGCAGTCAGCGTCAGCGTGTTGCCGCTAAAGACAAACTCACGTGTCAGATCCGTTCCGATCCAGTCGGGAACCATGGCGGCCTTGACATGGTGAACGACGATGTTCCCCCGTATTTCATAAGTGCCGCAGTAGGACAGAAACGATGTCATGGCTTTGACGTACCGGATGCTCGCCATAATGTATTTCCACGACAGCAGCAGCTTTTTTGAGCGTGCGGTATCACTGAGCTCTTCCGGAGAAACGCCGGTGAGCGTCCGACCGGACTTCATCAGAATCGCGTGCATAAATCCGTCGGGCATATAGGATATATATCCCAGGGGATTATCGGAAAATGGTTTACTGATCGAGCCGTCCGTTGATTTCCTGACCACAGATTTCAGTGTCCAGGTTCCCAGAAAACGTTTGTCATTCATCATTCCGCTCCTCTCTGATTAAACAATATAATTGTTATATATTTATCCTCCACATTTTTTTCCCTGCCCTTGCGGGAGGAATTAAGGGAGGGTGAACTAATTTTCATTACCGCGCAGGCGAGCTTTGAATACAACTATTTCATGGTGACCGTATTTAAAAAGATACGGGGATTTTCTGAAAATACGGCAAAGTTATCCATTGTAACAATCACAGGATGCGCTTTCGGATGCCTTTCAAGAAAAGCATTCAATCCCGATGACAATTTACGGCGACCGGATTTGACTTCGATAGCATAGAGCTGTCCCTGATACGTATAAATGAAATCAACCTCTTTTTGCTTCTCGCGCCAGTAATGCAAATTGCCGGGCAACTGTAAAAGCCTGATGCCTACCGCGTTCTCGAAAATCCGCCCCCGTTTCTCATGATCGCCAAGCACTTGCGGACCTTCGTGCATTGTAAACAAAGCCGGACAGGAAATCAGCATCTTGGGGCTCGATCTTCGTGTCAAATAGCTTTTTGCCGAATATTTACCCAATGGATGAATGAGGAACGCGCCGGAATAAAGTTCAATATAATATTTAACCAGATCCGTATTACCCTTATCCTGAAGCTGCCCCAGCAATTTTGTGTAACTTATCTCCTGTGCCGGATAGCTGGAAAGAATTTCAAAGGCCTGGCGAAATAAGGCGGGATTACCCACCTTTCTGTTGAGCAGAATATCTTTACCGACAACCGCCTCAATAATGGAATCTTTCAGATACGAATACCAGCGATCAAAATCGTTCTCATAGGTTACGGCGCCGGGATAACCACCGTAAATCAAATAGCGGTTGAGATCATATTTAAAAGCCGCTTTTAGCTCATCATAATTCCATTGATACGTTCTGATTAATTCGAAACGGCCGGCAAGACTCTCTGTCAAGCCTGTTTGCAATTGCAATGAACTTGAACCCAGAAGAATGACGCGCAGCGCTTTAGGAGACTTATCCCACAGGGCTTTAACCGTCTCCGACCAATTGGGCACCTTTTGAATTTCATCTATGACCAAAAGCGTCTTTTTGCCCAGAAGCAATGCTTTCTGCCACTGTTCCATCAGCCAGGTGCGATCAGCATTTAAAACATCATCCGCATTGGCATAATGGGCGCTTTCCGAATAGCGGGAGAGAAGCTGTTTTACTCCTGTTGTTTTGCCAACCTGACGAGGGCCCACCAGAACCTGAATGAGTGGCTGCCCTGTGGAAATGCGTTGTTCAAGTTGCGTCACAAATGATCTTTCATATACTTTAGTCATGGATGCATTATACGCATTTTACCAGACTTGTCTAGTAATTTTACTAGACAAGTCTGGCTGTGCAAAAAAGTGATTCTCAATAAACTTTCAGGTACAAATAAATGTACCTGTCCCCATTTACTCCATTTACTCACTGGTGATTATTTAAAATGACTCTGGCGCGATCCCGCTCAGCTCCGCTTCGGGGATAATTCAACTAACCAATTCCGTTGCGCCTATAGCGACCCCATGGTGTCCTTTAGGGCATTTAGGTTATTCGCTCTCGGAATTAGAGTTTCATGATATTACAACTTCTTAAAAACTATGCAACTATTAAATGAATTAGAACCTTTTTTACACGATTAAAAAAGGTTACGAATGCAACGTTCATTTTTGATGACATGACCCGAAGTCATTTTATCCTTAATATGCCGGCAGAATATCATCTGACCCAAAGTCATTCCCGCTTGAGACGCTAAAGTGATTTTGGTAGAGATTTAATCTTATTGCACTTTTCCATTATGTCATAAATGACATAAACAATTGAATTTATTAATAAAATGCCGTTGACAACATTTTTTTCCTAATGTATACAGGCAACGCAGTTATAGCGTTAATATCTGGAAAAAAGTTGTGCTCTTTCCCGTCTATGGTTGTTATTAAAAGCTTTTTCCTGAAAAGAACTAAAGACGTGAATAACTGTATGTGGAGTTTTTTAGAGCACACATAGAATATTTTATAAATTTTAATGAAAGGAGAAAATTCATGAACGTCAGCCGAAGAGGTTTCTTGAAGATTTCCGGCGCCGTGGCGGCGGTCAGCGGTTTGGGCATTAATCTCACCCCGATAGCTGCGCATGCCAAAGAGCTGAAAATCAAATTCGCTAAAGAAACCACCACTGTTTGTCCGTATTGTTCCGTCGGATGCAGCATCATCGTATCCGTGCGCGACGGTAAGGTTATCAACACCGAAGGTGATCCCGATAGCCCCATTAACCGAGGCGCTCTTTGCAGTAAAGGCGGTTCCATTTACCAGATGGCTGTCAACGAAAACCGTTTGGGCAAGCCTCTTTACAGAGCACCGTTCGCGACCGAATGGAAGGAAGTCGAATGGGAATGGGCGATTGAAGAGATTGCCAAGAAAGTCAAGAAGAGTCGTGACGCCAGTTTCAAGAAACTCAATGACAAGGGAGAGCTCGTCAATCGTACGGACGGCATCGCTTCTGTAGGAAGCGCGGCGATGGATCTTGAAGAATGCTTTACGTACCAAAAATTCTTAAGGGGGTTGGGTCTGGCCTATATTGAGCATCAGGCCCGTATCTGACACAGTCCAACTGTACCGGCTCTGGCAGAGTCGTTCGGACGCGGCGCAATGACCAACCACTGGGTTGATTTTAAAAATGCTGATGTGATTTTAATCATGGGAAGCAATCCTGCTTCCAATCATCCGGTATCCTGGAAATGGATTCAGGAAGCCGTTGATAAACGCGGAGCGAAAATCATCTGCGTTGATCCCCGCATCACCCAGTCGGCTACGAAAGCTCACCTTTACGCACCACTTCGTTCAGGAACGGATATCGCTTTCCTGGGCGGCATGATCAAATATATTCTGGATAACAAACTTTATTTTGCTGAATACGTTAAGAATTACACCAACGCGTCTTTCCTGGTGAATCCGGACTTGAAAATGCCCGGAGAAAACAATGGGGTATTTTCCGGTTTGAAAGACGGCAAGTATGAGAAGGATACCTGGTCTTATCAGAAGGGTGCAGACGAAGTTATTAAGAAAGATCCCACGTTGTCCGATCCTAATTGCGTGTTCCAGCTTTTGAAGAAACATTATTCCCGTTACACACCGGATCTTGTTTCCAGAATTACCGGAACACCCAAAGATAAACTGACTGAAGTTTACAAACTGTACGCTTCAACCGGCAAACCCAATAAGGCGGGCGTTGATCTTTATGCCATGGGTTGGACGCAGCACACCAAGGGTGTGCAGAACATCAGAACCATGTGCATTATTCAGCTCCTTCTCGGTAACATGGGTATTGCCGGCGGCGGTGTTGCGGCCATGCGCGGTGAATCCAACGTTCAGGGTTCTACCGACCACGGTCTCCTGTTCCACATTTGGCCCGGCTATCTGGGAACCCCGACAGCCTCTCTGAAGGATCTGGCAACCTATAATGAAAAGCAGACTCCGAAAACAACAGAAAAAGAAAGTCTTAACTGGTGGAAAAACAAACCCAAGTATGTTGCAAGCTTCCTGCGTTCCATGTACGGAACAGACATGACGCTTGATGAGGCGTATAATACACTGCCCAAACTTGACGACGGTGTCAACTACTCATGGCTGACGATTTTCGATCAGATGTACAAGGGCAAGTTCACCGGCTTCTTTGCCTGGGGTATGAACCCTGCTTGTTCAGGCGCTCATTCCCATAAGGTTCGCCTGGGATTAGGCAAACTTGATTGGATGGTTAATGTTAATCTGTTTGACAATGAAACCGGTTCTTTCTGGCGTGGTCCGGGAATGGATCCGGCGAAAATCAAAACGGAAGTTTTTATGCTTCCCTGCGCATCATCTGTTGAAAAAGAAGGCAGTATTGCTAATAGCGGACGCCTTCAGCAGTGGCGTTATAAAGCCATTCCTTATTACGGCGATTCCAAGCCGGATGGCGATATCATGAGCGAACTCTTCTTTAAAGTGAAAGAACTTTATCAGAAGCAGGGTGGTCCCAACGCTACGGCAATCACCAAAATGACCTGGCCCTATGGCAAGTATGTTGGCAAAGAATTCCATTATGAACCCCGCACAGTAGCAGCAGAGATCAATGGCTACTTCCTGGAAGCTAAAACAGTGGAAAACCCCACCAAGAAGGGCGAATTCAAGGAATTCAAGAAAGGCGATCTGGTTCCGACTTTTGCCTGGTTGCAGGATGACGGTTCCACCTCATCCGGTTGCTGGGTCTATTGCGGCTCCGTGGGTGAAAAAGGAATTCTGCCCATGCGTCGCGGACAGGCCGATCCGACAGGTCTGGGACTTTATTCCGACTGGGCCTGGTCCTGGCCGGTCAACCGCCGTATTATTTACAACGGTGCTTCCGTTGACTTAAACGGTAATCCCTGGGATCCCAGCCGCGCTGTTATTACGTGGGACGCCAAGGAAGAAAAATGGAAAGGCGACGTTCCCGATGGAGCCGGCAATCCCGGCAAGGGTCGTCCGCCTTTCATCATGAAACCGGACGGCGTGGCCTCTCTGTATGGCCCCGGTCTGGCTGATGGTCCTTTCCCCGAGCATTACGAACCCTTAGAATGCCCGGTGGAGAAGAATTTGATGTCGCCACAGAAAAATAATCCGGCTGTCAAAAGATTCGATAAGAAGGGCGTTGGCTCTGATATGGATGTGTATTCCGGTGTTGAAACCTGCGATCCAAGATTCCCGTTTATTTGTTCCACTTACCGGGTCAGCGAGCATTGGCAGACCGGTGTTCTGACACGTTGGTGTCCGTGGCTGGCAGAAATGCAGCCCGGCATGTTCGTCGAATTGAGTGAAGAACTGGCGAAAATGAGAGGTATCAAAGCTGGCGATAAATGCACGGTAAGTACCGCGCGTGGTAAGGTGGAGTGTACAGCCATTGTTACACCGCGTTTCAAACCTTTCAATATTGACGGTAATGAAATCCATCAAATCGGTATCCCCTGGCATTTTGGTTGGATTACAACCAAAGATCGGAAATATGATGCCAAGGATAAAAAAGCGGAGGTATTCACCACCGGCGATTCGGCCAACCTTTTAACGCCGACCATCGGTGATGCCAACACCATGATACCCGAGAGTAAAGCTTTCATGGCTAATGTTGTAAAGGGGGTGAAGTAAAATGTCAGAGAAAATTAAATTATACGATGCTTCGAAATGTACAGCATGCCGCGGTTGCCAGTTGGCCTGCAAGCAATGGAACGGACTGAAAGCCGGTCAGACTGAACATCAGGGCACATATCAGAATCCGCCTACTTTGCAGCATAATACTTATATGATTATTCACTTCCAGGATTATGCGCAGGAAGGTAATGTCAAGTGGCTGTTCCGTAAGGAAGCCTGCATGCACTGCACGACAGCGGCCTGCGTGACGGTTTGCCCCAGTGGCGCTCTTTATTACAATAAAGAATTCGGCACCGTGGGTATGGACCGGGAGAAATGCATTGGTTGCAAGGAATGCATGAACGCCTGTCCTTTTGAAGTGCCCAAGTATGACAAAAAGACGGAAAAGGTTTCCAAATGCGATATGTGCGAAACCAGAATCGCCAACAATATGAATCCGGCCTGTGTCAAGGCCTGTCCCACCGGCGCCCTCAAATGGGTTGATAAGGAAGAGGCCGTGAAAACGGCCGAAGCCCGTATTCAGAAACTGGGTGGCGACGCCAATATTTACGGCGATAAGTTTGTCGGCGGCACGCACATGATGTATGTTCTGCCTGAAAAGGCTGATATTTATGATGGAATTCACAAAGATCCCAAGGTTCCTGTGACGATTTCACTGTGGAAGAACATCTTAAAGCCCTTGAGCCTGTTAGGCGCGGGTGGCGTAATCGGTGGATCGCTGCTCCATTACTTCATCCATGGTCCGCACAAACCCCATCCGGAACATTATGACGAACCAAAGAAGCAGGGAGGTGCATAAAATGAAAAATAAAATGGTAATTGTTACATCAGGATATGAAAGATTTGTGCACTGGCTGCTGGCCATCTCCTGCCTGCTTTTATGCTATACCGGACTGGGGATGATGTACAAAGAACTCAACTTCTTAGGCGCCATTTTCGGCGGATTGAGTGGACTGGCAACCATCCATGACATTATGGCCATCTTCTTTGCTGTAGGTTTAGTATTGGTCATTCAGATGTGGTGGAGGGAAGCGGGCCTGTTTGTCTTTCCGGAAGACTGGGAATGGATTAAAGCTGCGGGCGGTTATCTGTGGCATCTGGATCATGTTCCGGAGACCGGCAAATACAACCCCGGCCAGAAGGCGTTTTTCCTGACCGTGGCGTTGTGCGGATTACTGATGATCTGCACCGGCTTCTTCATGTGGTATCCGACGATATTGCCGGCGACCCTGATGGACTGGGTCTATGTTCTGCATGTACTGGGCTTTGTGGTCATCTTTGCCTTCTTCTTTGTGCACCTTTACCTGGGCACCATTGGTAACCCCGGAAGCGTTTCCGCGATGATCAGCGGCAAGATGGAACTGCCGGTATTGAGAATGTTGCATCCGAAGTGGGTCAAAGAGATGGAGCACGAAGGCAAGCTGATGATTGCCAACGATAAAAAGTAAAGTAATCCCTCTAATAAGGATTAATGTCTAGACCAAGTGGCGCATATCTGGTAGAAGGTATGCGCCACTTTTGGTAACAACCCCACTTAGCTTCGCACGTGGGATAATTCCCAATCCCGATTAATCGAGATTGGATAATTCGACTTACAAAATTCAGTTCACTTTGTTGCTGAATTTTGAGTCTCATTACGTCCAACATATTTCAGTTCGCTACGCTTCTGAAATATGGGACTCATTAGGAAAAAACAATGACCACTACTTACGAAACATCGGAAATCAAAAATATCATTGACCGGGCTATCGAACAGAATCCTGAAAACCGTGAGGTGATCAAAGCTTTTGCGCCAATTGTCACCAGGCAGAGACAGCTTCTGGAAGAAATTTCTTTGACGAAGCCGGATTGCTCAATGATCGATAAAAATAAGCTCAAAGCGGGCGTGCCTGTCAGCAGCCAGATGGATTTGATTTTACCGGAAGACCCTTTAAAAGAAGTGGCCTTGTTCATGGCAGCCGCGGTGAAAGAAGGCATGCCCAATATTGCCGAAAGTATCGATAAAATATCAGCCCTCATTGAGGAAGGCAAACTCAATCCCTTTGATTTTTTCAAAGCCTCCGTGGATGGAGAAATGAACGCGATTGGCGGGTTGTCCAAAAAATTGCAGGTATCTCCCTCCAATGCTTCCTTTTTAATGAATCTGGTCAGCCGCGTTGTCCTGGAAAAACGAGCCACAGAAATCATGAAAACGCTTGGTGCGTTTGACTGGGAAAAGGGCTATTGCCCGATCTGTGGAGAATTCCCGTCTATCGCGCTGATTGAAGAAGAGGGTGGCAAACGATTTCTGCATTGCTCTTCCTGCGGGCAGGATTGGCGTTTCACCCGTATCAGTTGTCCTTACTGCGAAAAGGAAACCCGTCAGGACATGGAATATTTTTATGTGGAAAACAAAACGCAGGAAGCCGCTTTCGTCTGCGACCAATGCAAAAAATATCTCGTGACGATTTACCGCGCGGGGAAGGTATTTGCGCGCGATATGGATATTTCCGCGATCAGCCTGATTCACATGGATCTTCTCATGCAGAACAAAGGCTATGAACCCATGACAATCTGCGCCTGGAACGTGCTTAGTTAACTATTAGCCCATTTTCCGCAGTTAGTGTTGATATTTGATAAAAATAGGCGGCATATTTTAAGAAAGTATAATCATTACGCAGGCCCTATTTGAAAAACTCAAA
>JBATES010000023.1:0-18601 GCA_049664145.1 Smithella sp. | reverse complement strand
TTATCCAGCGTCACAACACGCTTCTCAAGGGGGTGGCGGATTGTACCGGAATCAGGTGGCGACTTCCTCCGGATTTGGGTGGCGGATTGCAGCGGAATTGGGTGGCGACATCAACCGGAATACGCAAAGAGGATTCGTTTTTGTTTTTATAAATAGTTGTCATGATCTTAATACCTCATATTTGGTGGCAGGATAGTTGCTGGAATTGTTTTAATTATCACTATTTTTAACATTCAATGCCGGGGGCATATTTCGTTCAAAGCAGGATCGTCATTAAGTGATTAATCTTGTTTCCTGTCCAGTTCATTGACATATTTCATGTCTTGCTTCCAGCGATCCACCTCTTTTTCATCTGCAAGAACCATAAGCGCCTTGAGGACGGGATCAATGAAATCCTGATGTACGAACATCGGTTGCAATTTGTACCACGGGTATTTTTCGAGAGAAACAAGAGCCTCCGTGAAGGAATGAAATACCCGGATCTTGCTTTTAAAATTGATGCCATTTGCATCATCTCCCTTCAAAAACTCCTTGAGGGTAGATTCATCGGTTCCCACCGCAAAAGAAATTGTGCCATCCTTGCCACTTACCGACCAGACACTTATTGACCCTCCTGCGCCACCAATTTTAAGTATCAACTCCTGCTTCTTTTTTGCCATTGTTATGATCCTATTTTATTTAAATTATAATCATCGTGCCCTTCAGCATTTTGATGGATAGTTACTTCATATCCTCAAAAATAATATAATTGTATTTATATGTCATTTTCATGAACATCATACACGAATGCGCTAAGAACACCTTCAATTGTCGTATCATCAATACAGAATTCAATTTCATCTTCACTATAGTCAAAAAATAGATCATGGGCGATCTCATTTTCAATCATTTTCTTTTCTCTGGCTGTCAAAGCTTTTCCATTAGTTCGTGAAACCCAGAATTGATTATATCCGCAAGTTTTATATTTTTCCCATGGGTGATCGTATAAGTCAGCCAGATCAAGGCCGGAACCAGACTTTTTCGGCACCAATATTCGGGCAAACGCTTTACTGCCTAACTCAAAGGTAAAGGCATATTTTGCATTACGCGCATCGGCAGGATTATATTTTTGCATTGTTATGAACTTATCATAAGATACCCCATCCATCTGCATATAAGCACAGCAAGCCACTACCATAAGAACTGTCCCTTCCAGTAGTCGTTTCGGTTTGTCTGGCAGGCTTAAAGATTGCAGATGTTTGCTAAACAAAGCAAGGTTATCAGCTTTTGCATCAAGGCGGAATTCGCGTCCCCATTCTTTAAGATCATATATCGGCATTTTTTAATCCTTCATAACAATCTACTAATTTATAAATTTTTTCCTGCAATTCCTTTACCAGCCAATCCGGCTTCATCAGTGTTGCCTCCTCGCCGAAGGAAAGCAGCCAGCCGAGCAGTTCCGGTTTTGAAGATGCCGTGAATTTCAGAATGATTTTATCCTTGCCTTTTTTGATAATTTCCTGATCGGGACTCCATATTCTCTCCGCAACGTAAGCGGCAGACCAACCGATGAAGGCGACTTCCACTTCAAAGACATTTTCTTTAATGACGCCGAAATGCTGATTGAATGTTTTTTCAAAATCGAACTTTTCCGGGTGGAATTTAATATCGGTCATTTCTATAGACTTCATGCGATGAACAGCCAGTAGAGGATCATATTTCGGAACGCGGTACGGCTTTCCGGGTTCCTTTGCTTTTTGGGCATGAAGATAAACGGCATCATGATAGGAAAACAGCTTCAGTGGTTTGATGTGAAAGATTTTGGGATTCGGCGCTTCAATCGCCTGATAAGTAATTTTGCAGACTCTTTGTTTCTCCATTGCATCAATCAATGTATGGATAATCCGATGTTTTGACGTGTAATCAATGGTGCCGGGGCGAAAAGCCGTGAAGTGACACTCTCCGATCTGCTGTCCATCTCCAAGAGCGGCTTTGCTCTTGAAAATTGCCTGAGTCGCTTCTTCATATAGCTTTTTGCCGATAAGATGCTGAGTAAAAGATTTGCAAATCAGCAAGGAATGCAACTCCGCTTCGGTAAGGGCAACATTTTTGAGAGAGGAAACAGGCTTTCTTATCCGGTAGAAGCTTCTGTTCCCTTCTTTAGTTTCTTCAATATTGACGCCATATGATTTCCGAATATTATCAAGCAATCTAAGAACTGTCTGTTTGGAGCAGTCAAGCATTTGAGCCAGTTCCGTCAGGGAATGACGCTCTCCGGAAAAAAGTAGGCGAACAAACAAACCTATAAGCTTCTCACCATAACTTTTATAAAGATCATATTTTTCAGGCATAGTCCCTCCGCAGAATCATCTCTTCAAATATTTTATAAAACTATAACTCATTGAAACGGCTATGTAAATATAAATAGTAAAAAACGTGCCGTAATATGGAACGATAATCTGAAATAATCTGTTCTTCCAAATGAATCGGGCAAATTAATTCCCAGGATGATCTTATGAATTTATCGGGGCTGGAAACAGCGGTGGAGAAATCGACGTCGTTATTTAAAAAACTGAAAGAAAAACACAAGACCCTTTCCGGCTATCTGGTGTTTTCCTCTCCTGATGGACAATGCGAACTAACCACTAATCTGGCGGATATATTAAATAGTTTTCCTCAGATGATTGCTGATGGCAAGCAAAAGGAGAAAGGGCTACAGCTTTTACAAAAAATTAATGGAATTGAAGCGGAAAACAAAAAAAGCAGCGGGAATTCCAAATCTACTGAAAAACTGAGACAGCAACTCGATGAAATCGTCAAATGTCTGGATGTCAATGAAAATACTTTTGTGGAAATCCGCTTTAAGGGAATCGATTATGACATGATTCCTGAACTTCAGAAAGATGAACTCGTATCTCAGGAATATACTCCACAGACAAAGGCGTCAATCAGGATAGTTTTGGGAACAATCAAGAATTTGCAATAGCAGCTGGAAACATAATTTCTATCTTTGGGAGAATATGTGGCATTACAACGTTTTTATATTCATTGAATCACTATTACTGGCCGAACCTGCGAATACTTGCGGTTTACTGACCGAACCTTATCAATTATCTTTTCCGATTTGCTGATGGCGACAAACATTAGCGAATGCCAATAAATAGCAGATGCGTAGCCGCTAATCAGCCGTTGTCTTATTCGTGCAAAGTCAGTAGGAAATGGCACTCTACGGAAGTATTGAAATACAGAAATAATTGACTGTTCCGATATTTGCCCCAATATGTTTTCAATGTCGGAATATAGAACATGTTTTGCGCTGTATTTCTTTTCGGGTTCGAACCCATTGTCCGGATCAAGAAAAAAGACCTGTTTCTTCTCGCAGGTGATGTCTGAAAAATATTCTCTTCTATTATTGTTTGTAATATGCGTGCTGTCTTTATGTAAGGCAACTTCATAGTCGGCGTTAGTACGAGAGGGCAGCTGCGTGATCAGTTCAACGTCTTTGTGTTTTTTCAAATCACGGCATAAATTAATTATTTCGGAGCTTGCCTTTTTATAAATATGAGGTTTTGTAGAACCTTCATTTGTTTTGTCATCCGGCGTCATCATAAGCGCTACATTGAACAATGGATAACTCAAAGATGACGTCAAATAGTCATGATAGTCCCATTTAAAACTATCGCGAGAGTCGCCGAGGTATTGGAGTTTCATATTTTTTCCTCTTAACAATGTTTATACAGTCTGTATAATTCTGTAAACACAGACAGTTGATTTCTGTATAAGTCATTTTTTAGTGTGTTTAAGGTTACAACTATTATTAAATAAAATCAGCATTTTAAAATTATGTGGACAGTGTACTTAATTGTAATAAAACGGTTACGTCTTTTCCAGTTCCACCCTTGTGGATTCCAGGAAGCGGCTTACGAAATTGAAAAAGCTTACGCAAAGAATCAATTCGGTCGCTTGGCGAGTCCCATAGCGTTCAAGAATTTGAGCAAGCGCATCATCGCTGAGCCGCACATCGCGGCTGATTTCATCAGCCACGCGACACAGCAGATTGCCATCTTCGTCCAGCGATTTAACCGGCATCTCGTTACAAATAATTTCTATCTCTTGATCCATCACATTGAAATGTTTCGCCACACTGACATGATGCGTCCATTCATAAATTGCCTTCGTCACATGAGCCACTCTCAATATGGCGATTTCACGTTTACGGGGATCGAATTCACTGTTAAACAAAATGGATTGCGCCAGTTCCAGAAAACCTTTGATGCTGGACGGTGCATTGGCAATCATTCTCGCCACATTCATGGGAAACGACTCTACTAAAGATCTGACTTCCGGAGTCATGCTTTCCATCTCCGGGCACGGAATACGAACAACCATTTTATCTCCTTTCAAAACTTATTACATTTCAGGTCAAGCCGTGTCGTGCCATCCAGAGAAACAGCTTTCTCCCGAATTTATTTTTGAGGGCAAAGGCAACGATACGGTAAAATAATTCCGGCGCAAAACGCTTTTGTAGCCAGAATAGTTTGGCATTAAATCCAGGCACAACGTAGAGACGTTTTTTATCCATCGCCTTCATGACAGCGTCTGCTATATCAGCAGCGCTTAGATGGCCTTGCTGGAAGGTCGTCTCAGTCAGCTCCTTCTGAAAATCATCCTGATAGCGCATGGCTTTGAGAAGATTTGTTTGAAAAAATGATGGGCAGACGACGGAGACACCGATATTGTGCGGAGCGAGTTCTGTCTTAATCGTCTCGGATAAAGCGATGATAGCGGCTTTGGCGACATTATACGGAGCCATTTCGGGCAGACAGATCAGGCCGGCTTCGGAGGCGACATTTATTATATAACCGTTTCCCTGTTTCTTCATTCGCGGAATAAAATAATGACAACCGTAAATCATTCCCCACATATCGATATTAAGACACCATTCCCAATTCTCGATGGGAATATCTCCGGTTAGTCCGGCACAGCCCACCCCGGCATTATTGATGAGCAGATCCACTGGCTCAAATATGTCGAATGCATAAGCGGCCATTTTCGCAACCGATTCTTTCTTCGTTACATCGCATTCGTAAACCTGGCCATCACCTCCCGCTTTTTTCACCATCGCAAGAGTTTCTTGAGCCGCGGTTATGTTGATATCCGCCAGTAGAATTCTGTATTGGCGCTCACCGAGTTTAAGACACAATTCCCGACCCAATCCGGAACCGGCCCCGGTAACCACAGCGTTTTTCATCATTCCCCCATCCTACTGCATGAGCATGCGCTCAGTGCTTGAAAGTATAGCATCTTCCTTCTTCCTGATGCTTCACCGTTTCCTGCACGATACGGTGAAGTTCCCCCGTGTTTACTTTCTGACAGCCACTAGTCATGATATTTTTATGACGGCACTCTCCCATAATAACACCTGACAGGTTTTTTTGCCAAACCGAACAAACAGTGGCAACATTCAATGCATTTTGAATTTTCCTGCTTGCCCGATTTGAACTTTTTCACGATTTCAGGTTCAATGATAAAAGGCCTGCACATGGAAACATAGTCGGCTTTATTTTCGTTGATAATTGATTTGATATCGTTTATGTTCCTTATCCCTCCGACGGCAATAACCGGTATGTCGATTTCATGCTTGATTGTTCCGGCCGCATCAATATTGAAGTTATGTATCGGGTCATATGTTTTCACAAAAAGAGGAATTATATTTCTCAGCATACCTTTCAGTATTTCAGATTTTATTTTTATGGGTAGCACAGCTATTATCGCATCAGACGGTATTTCTTTTACTCTGCTACTGCTCAGACCGTCATTCGCTCCGCACGATACTTCCAGTGCGTCAATTCCCGCTTTCTGAAACATAACCGCGAGACGCACCCCTTCATCCAGGGTGATACCGTTTTTTAAATAATCATATGAGCTGAACTTGGCCAGTATCGGATACTTACCGACGCGCTCCCTTACGCCCTTCATGATCTCTGAGATGATTCTGAACCTGTTTTCGGTTGAACCGCCCCATTTGTCTTTTCTGGTATTCAGACCACCGGATAAAAATTCAGAAAGAAGATAGCCGTGAGCTGCATGAAGCTGCACTCCTGCGAAGCCCGCTTTTTTTGCTCTTTCAACCCCACAGATGAAGCTGTCGATTATTTCTATAATGTCTTCTTCCGATAGAACCTGCGAAATCTTATTGGCGACAGCGTAATATTTTTTCGATGGGGCAAGGTTAAAGCCCCCGGACGCTTTCGGCATGCATTGCCCGCCCCCGTGTGCAAGCTGCGCAATTACCGGAACGCCATATTCTTTGAGTTGAACATTGATTTGTTTATAATCATCAATAAAATCGTCCCGATCCAGCATACACATTTGCAAAGCTGATCTTCCTTTTCGATGAACACCCATCAGCCCTGTTATGATCGCGCCGACCTCTCCTTTCGCCAGCTTTATATACATTTCGGCAAGTTTTTTCGCAGGCCTTCCTTCCGGATCGGAAAGACCTTCATAGGTTGCAGAACGGATTATTTTATTATTAAGTTCGATTCCGGCGATTGTACTTTTTGCAAACACGTCAATCATTGTGTTCATCCTCCATCGATGAATTCCATAATCAGCAGTACGCTATATAATCAAGCAACTACGTCACTTTCTCTTAGACCGGTCACATGATATTCATACTGCTGGCTTTTTGATGAAGAGCTTATAAGGCTAAAAAGAAAATAGCCTTTTAATAACCCAGGTAGGGTATATTTTAATTCTTTCTTTATCAAGCCTCATGTTTGGAAAAGAATCAGGACAAGCTTCTGTATAGATTCCACACTATGCCATAATTTCTATATCATAAAATAAATGGCATGCTATCGCTCTTTTCTCAGAAATCGTTTTATATATCATCTAAATTTCTCCTGAACTTAAAATGCAGCTTTATTGAAAAATAATGAAGAGATGCTTAGATTAAAATTGAAGGGAAGATAATATCATAGGGTAAGGCGGCGCCGGGCATGATGATTCAGTCAACAAGTTATTAAAATCACAGGCATGAACCCCGGGGCAAGCCTTGGACCCTAATTCCGCCCAAAGGGGCGGGGTCACAATGAATTGAGGGAACAAATTATGTCAGCAATCATCCATAAAACACACCCGGTCTCAAATTCATTTCATATGATCATAATGTTATCGGCATGGGGATTTGCGCTGGTAATTTCTTCCTGTCTGTTCCTCTGGCTGGGTCATCTTCTAGATGAAATGCTGGGCACCGCTCCGATATTCATGCTGGGGCTGTTTTTCATGTCCATCATCGGCTGCTTTATAGAAATATATGATGAAGCCGCGAAGATCATGAAGGAAACTTGAATTCAATCCTTAAATCAAATGCCGCAATAAATTCGTTCATCGTAAATGCCTGTAAATTTTATATATTGAATTACTCCGGAATGACAAAGGATTCTCGCTTAAAAATCAGCTTGGAAATTTCACTGCATCGCTGTCGGCGTCCTGCCACGCGGCAAAGGTTTCGCGGAACTCTCTTACTCTTTCATAACTGAGTACCGCCGTATGTACGCAGGGGTCATCCGCTCTCTGGAACAGAATTTCTCCCGTCGGAGCTAAGATGCACGAATTACCACAGTAGGCATGGCCGTTGCCGTCCTCCCCTATCCTGTTTACGGCAATAACGTAGCACTGATTTTCAACTGCTCTTGCCGGCAGCAAAAGCTTCCAGTGGTGCGCGCGCCGGGCAGGCCAGTTGGCAATGTAGATCGCGGCATCATACTGGTTGGCTATATTCCGGCTCCAGACGGGGAAACGCAAATCATAGCAGATGAATGTCCGCAGCTTCCAGCCATTGACATCAACGGTGAGATGACGGCTTCCCGGTGAGTACACCTTGTGCTCACCGGCCATTCTGAAAAGATGCTTCTTATCGTACGTCATGATTTCACCGTCCGGTTTTGCCCAGACCAGCCGGTTAAAATACTTTTTGTCTTCCTCAATAATAATGCTTCCCGCGATATGGGCCTGCTGTTGCCTTGCTTTGGCAACGAGCCAGGCAACAGCCGTGCCGGTCATCGGCTCCGCCGCTTTTTCAACGTTCATGGTAAAACCGGTCGTGAACATCTCCGGCAGAATAATGACATCAGTTTTTTCAGAAATATCGTCAAACTTCTTGTCCAGCATAGCGAGGTTGGCCGGTATGTCTTCCCAAATGATTTCCGTCTGGATCAGTGTTACTGTTAAATCTTGCATATTCGCTCCACAGCTTTCATCTGTAGGGATTGTTCTAGCCTAAATGCATAAAGGGCACGATAGGGTCACAATTCCCGAAAAATCCGTTTCTGCGCGTTCGGGGAACGCGCCCTATATTTCTTTTTATTCAATCCCGCCTTCGTCGGCATGACACATAGGTTTACAACTGTCACTTATAATCTCTCCGCCGCTTGCATCTGTATTTTCATGAAACCGGCAGGAGAGCGCTTTTTGCAACTCTTGTCAGATTCCAGCCGATTCTTGGCCGGATGAGACGTCTGTAAAGGATAGAAAACGGTTCTGCTACTTTTCCTTCCAGAGCCATCAGTGTACTTTCCAAAAGATAATGTGACTGATATCCTGGCTGGAAATAATGATTGAAAAGATGGCATCCCGGGCAATAGCTTACAAAATGCTTCTGCCCGCTTTTGGCAAAATCTTTGCGCTTGATCAACGCTGTTTGCACAAATTTGGCAACTTTGCCATCATTAAAATATCCGGTGTATCCGCAGCAGAGCGAGTTTTCGCGGTTATGCGGTAATTCGGAAACCTTCATGCCGATGGTTGTGGCAAGACGACGTACGGCATTCAAGAACTCTTCTCCGTTTTCATATCCGAAACACGGATCCGAGATGGCTGCTTCAAGATGAAGCGGCGTTACAACACGGGCGGCACCGGTTTCAATCATTTCCAGAAAATAATCGTAAACGCTTATGATGGGGAAAGGCAACGTGATGCCCAACTTTTCAGGCACGATTCTGGTCAAAACTTTCTGGCAATGCCCGCACCCGATGACCAGACGATTAAATTTATTTTCCTTTAAACGTTTCATCAGCCGCTGGACAATCCGATATCCTTCATCCAATAGTCCCCCCTGGATGGCCCAAACGCCGCAGCAATCGTCAGGACCTCCGAATTTTTCAATATTCCGAAGTGTTTTTGATTCCTCCCAGGTACGGGGCAGCATCCGATCGGTACAGCCGATAAAGAGAAGGTCTTTGCTGCTTTTCGGTATTGCCCAGTTGCGCAGAATGTCCTTATTGGTCTTGCTCAGACCTTGATACACATCCCTGAAGAAATTCGCCTGCCAGCCCTCTGCACTCATACCGTTGATGGCATAAGCCATGGAAGACGGAACCTTTTTTCCCGCCCGCCGTTTATGCTCCAGGCACTCCCGCTCCAAATCACTGGGATGAGCATCTGTTGGGCAACGATTATCACACTTGCCGCACCGGATACAAAAAGCAAGATCGGGATACCATCGCGGCATTGAGGTGACTTTCTTCATAACATCGCGAGCCTGCTCGAGTTCAAGATCAGTGTATTGACAGCCGGCAATACATTTGCCGCATTGCGTGCAATCCTCGGCTGAAAATCCCCGCGTAAATAATTGTGGACTTAAATCTTGCATAATTTCTCCGCCGCCTGAATCAGGGTTTCTTCCTTCTTGGCAAAACAAAAACGCAGCACCTTATGGTCATCTCCATTGATGTAAAAAACCGATGGAGGAATGGACGCCACTTTATGTTCCATAGTCAGTCTTTTGGCAAAATCAATATCTTTCTCATCCGTGATGTCTCCATACGAAAGCATTTGAAAATAGGTTCCGAGACAAGGCAGAGGCCTAAACCGAGAGTCCTTAATCAGCGAGAGAAACAGGTCTCTTTTATTCTGATAAAAATCAGGAAGGGTGAGATACTTTTCTTTTTTCTCCATGAATTCGGCATAGGCAAACTGGGTTGGTGTATGGGAAGCAAACGTTACGAACTGGTGCACCCTTTGAAATTCCATGGAAAGCTCTTTGGGCGCCAGGCAATAGCCCAGTTTCCAGCCTGTGGTGTGGTACGTTTTTCCGAAAGAGCTGATGACAAAACTCCTCGCCGCAAGCTCCGGATATCTGGTCATGCTTTCATGACGCTGGCCGTCAAATACGATATGCTCATATACTTCATCAGAAACAATAAGGATGTTTGTACCGGCAATAATATCCATCAGTGCCTTCATGTCCTCTGATCCAAGGATGGCACCGGTGGGATTGTGGGGTGAATTCAAGATCAGCAGCCTTGTCTTTTTGGTTATTGCGTCCTTCACCTCATTCCAATCCACATGGTAATCAGGATACTTCAATTGCACATAAACCGGCACGCCACCGGCAAGAAGAACATCAGGCGCATAGGCATCATAAGCCGGTTCAAAGAGGATCACTTCATCGCCGGCGTTCACCGCACACGTGATGGCGGAAAAGATAGCCTCCGTAGCCCCGGAAGTTACGGTGATTTCCGTGTCCGGATCATACGAAGCGCCGTAGAGTTCTTTTGTCTTTTCATGAATGCGCTGTCTTAAAGACGGGACACCCGACATGGGGGCATACTGGTTATGCCCTAACGCCATGTATTTTGCGACCAGTTCACGAAGTTCCGCAGACACATCAAAATCAGGGAAACCCTGCGAAAGATTGATGGCTCCGGCATCGTTGGCCAGCTTGGACATCACGGTAAAAATCGTAACGCCAACATTCGGAAGCTTGGGATGAAGCATAATCGATAATCCTCATGATTGATGGTTGAAGAAATATATAAAGAAGTGTTGCGCAATAGTCCAGTTTTTTATTGGGGAAACCAGTAATGAAAATAACTGAAAACGATCGATATGACGTTCGCAACATAAGTGGAATTATCTGAAAGTAATGCGACGGGATTTATCCATGCATCTTCATATTATAGGATAAAGAACCCTCCCGTTTTATTCAAAAGCCATATTCATAATTGACAGAAAACATCATTCCATATAATTTACTATTCAACAGATGATCTCTTATAACTGAATGATCATTTCCCTGTTATTTAGCAAGCATCTGATTTGCAGGAGGTAATCAACCATGGATGAATGTGTAACCATTTCCGCAAGCAAAATAAAATTCAACTACAAATTTCTATTCAATAGCGGAGAAGAAGCCGAGTTTAACATCAAGTTAGACAGATTCTCTTTGAATCTCTTACCAACAGGTGAAATATTCCGTCCTCAATGGACAAAACTCAACTGTTGTAAATGTCCTAATTGTGCGTTGGATGAACGGCAACACGAATTTTGCCCCATCGCTGTGAATTTGGTAGAGATAATTGATTACTTCAGCATATTCCCCTCTTCCGAACCGGTAGAGGTTATCGTGACTACGGATGAGAGGACATATTCTAAACAAGCACCTTTGCAACAAGGCGTTAGCTCCATGCTTGGCATATACATGGTTACTAGCGGGTGCCCGGTCATGGAAAAATTAAAACCGATGGTACGTTTTCATCTTCCCTTCGCCACCATCGAAGAGACTGTATATCGTGCCATTTCGATGTTCCTGGTCTCCCAGTATTTTATATGCAGGCATGGTGGTCAAGCTGAATGGAATTTGAAAAAACTGTCCAACGTCTATGATGATATCAACATCGTCAACCAGAGCTTTTATAAAAGACTCCGGACGATAGACACCAAAGATGCCAATCTTAATGCCATCGTTGTGCTGGATTATTTTGCCAAAGGCGTGAACTTATCTATCGACAGCCGCGCCGTTGATGATTTGTGTTATTTGTTTGAAGGATACATTAAATAATGAGGCCAAAATATTCTTGACTCACGAGGTTGTGTCTCCTATACTTCACGCCGTAGGCAATCCATTATTCATTCAATATACTCCAATGAAACATCTTCACAACATGGGAGACAATCAATCATGGCTTGGAAAGTCGAACTGGATGCTGAAAATGGATTCATTCATACAGTTTACAGTGATATCGTCACAAAAAATGATATCTTGGCTTCAACGACTGAAACCTTGAAAATGATCTCAGGAAAAGGACCGCAAAAATTTCTTTCCGAATGGATCAATGCTATCTCAACCCTGTCCACGTTGGACATATTTGCCATTCCCGGTGAATGGGAAGCCTTCGAAGCAAGCAAAGCAAGTGTTCTTGCTCTCGTCGTTCAAGAAGGTGTCAAGTCTCAGAAAGATGCTAAGTTTTATGAAAATGCGTGCGTTAATCGAGGCTGGCATGTCCGCATTTTTACGCAAAGAAATGATGCCATCGAATGGCTGAAAAAACAGACCATAGCTGAATAAACCAATCGTAAACATATAATGCAACATTATGAACAGGCTTTCTAAGGAGGTTTTCATATGAACATAAAAGGCATTTTTTATGTTGTGACAAAAAATTACATGATGGCAGCTTTCGGAGAAGAGCGCTGGAAAACCTTTATGACGCAATTAGCGGAGAAGGACAAATATTTTGCCAATAAGACACTTATGGCCGTTACGCCCATCCCAGCGGATAAATTAATCATTATCTTTGATGAAATGTGCAGGGAATTCTTTAACAATGACAAAACGCGGTATGAACTATTCGGAAAGACGGGTGCAAAATACGCGCTGGCACCGGGAGGCCCTTACAATTCTTATATGAATACAAAGGAAGCAAAGCAGTTTATAGAGTTTTCGGTTCCTAAAATCTGGTCGGCCTATTTCGACGGCGGTAAAATAACGGCAAAATTGGAAAACAATGTTGCCCATGTCAAAATCACCGGAATTCCAATCAGACACGCTTATTTCGAACGCTGTGTCTTAGGTTATTTTCAGCAGGCCATCAAAGTTTTCGGCAAGAAATCTGTTGCGAAACAGGTCCGTAGTATTGCATCAGGCGACAATGAGATTTATTTCACTTATGAGCTAAAAGACTCTTGAGTGTAAAAAATCAAGAGAATTGTATTGGCGGACTATCCCTTAATCCGCTTTGCCGGAAGGGATAGTTTAGAATCCAGATTTATAAGACAAGAATGCTCATTACCGGATCGCTGGATTAAATGGTGCTAACGTCAGTGTCTCCGATTTTTAATCGGGGGTGAAGGTATTTACCTTGTCTTTGGAAACGACCCTGCCTGTGATCCCGCAAAAATCTTCCCTTATCATTGCTGAAAACAGAGACTGGTCGACGGGCGTGTAAGCTGCAAAACGCTTTCCATCTTCTTCTTTCCCAATGATAACACCCTTACTGGGCATGTTATTCCGGTCGTAAATTACGGTATAGGTTTCTACTGTTGCGCGTCCCGACGGCTGAGGATCAATTTCGTACCTGGGCCTTTGGTCAACTGCCTGCTGGCAAAGACTTATATCGGCTGTCGGCGCCGCATTGTCTTTCGGAGGGCTGGTGGTGCACACTGCCGCAGAATGCTTGGTCATGTAAAACGAATTTCCCGTGACAAGCCCCGTCTTGCCGTGATGCTGACGCAGAACCTCAACCATCTGCGCCATGGAGTGCATGACATAGTTGTTTCCCGGCCCGCCGAAATAGGGAAGTCCTCCGGTAATGGTAAGTGGCCGGTTATCGTTTTCGGGAATGCCAAGCATGTCTCGGGTCACCTGCACGGCAACCGGAAAGCAACTATAGAGATCAAAGAAATCAATGTCCTCGATGGTTACGCCAGCCTGCATCAGGGCTGTTCGGCCTACGATTTCAACGGCCGGAGAAAAACCATAGGCCTCTCTTTCCAGGATATGCCAGTGATCATGGGCTTCGGCATAGCCGTGGACATACACCCATTTTGACGGGTCAATGCCCATCTTCCGTGCCTGTTTTTCGGAAGTGACGATGAGGGCGGCGGCCTGGTTTAGCAAAAGCATGGCGTTCATCCGTTTGGTATAAGGGAAAGCCGTGTTGCGGTTGCTCTCTGAAACGGTAATGATTTCCTCCGGTGTAAATGATTTCTGAAACCATGCCCGAGGGTTTTTCGCTGCCACTTGGGAAAGGCGGCTCATCAATCTGCCGATTTTCTGCGTATGATCTGCAACCGTGCGACCATACCGCCGGCGAAGGGCGTTTTCAAACATGGGATAAACAGTAGCGGGAAGAGAAAGTCCGTGAAGATGTTCCGTTTCGCAGGCTCCATCAAACAGTCCTAAAGGAGACAGAGGCGCAAGGCAGGGACGCCGGGATTTTAGATTCCATCCGGTAAAAGTTTTGGAACTTTTCGCCTGCTGCATGGTGTGCTGCGCCTCCGCGCCGGTCAGAATAACCAGACCGGCGTTATTCCCGGCAATAGCCCTCATGGCATGGTGCAGCATGGCGTGTGGCATTATGCCGCCAAATCCGGAAATCATGCATCGCGCATCGGGAAGATTAAGTTTATCGGCCACGCATCCCGACGGATTTATGATACCGTCATCGGAGAAAAGCGACGTGGAGATCAGCAGGTCAGCCTTTTGAAGGCATTGCTGTGTCAAACCGCCATCTTCTGCCGCAACCTTCACGGCATCGGCCATCAGATCAACCGGTGAACCCCCAATCACGGATGAAGCGTCCTTCTTTGTCACCTGGCCTGCGCCGATAATCACAGGAATATTTTCAGAAGTCATTTTTAATTTTCCATATCATTTTGTACCACTACCATTTACGTTTTCGCTAGTCAACGAGTGTCATTACACATATGAAACTCTTTCTTGACAATGTCCGTTAAAATAAACTAATCATTTATGATTAAATGTATAGGAGATGTTATGCTGGAGATAATTAAAAAGGCGTTGGCAAAAGGTCAAAAAACACTTTCCGAATATGAATCACGTCTGGTTATCGAATCAGCCGGTGTTTTTGTATCGGCGGCGGAGCTGGCCAAATCAAAAGAGGAAGCAATACAGGCAGCCGAAACGATGGGTTTTCCCGTGGCCATGAAAGGCTGCTCCGCAGAGCTTGCCCATAAAACGGAAGCAGGAATGGTGGCGTTGAACGTAACGGACTCCGGGCAAGTCGCGCGGGTGTTTGACGAATTGATGGGTAAAGTGAAAAATCTCGACGGCATCCTTGTGGAAAAAATGGTGCGGGGAAGTCGGGAATTTGTTATTGGTCTTTCGCGGGATCCACAGTTCGGCCCCTGCGTAATGTTCGGTTTGGGCGGAATTTTTACCGAAGCGCTCAAAGATGTGACTTTCCGTGTGGCGCCTTTGACCAAAGAAGACGCGCTGGAGATGATCGACGAAATCAAAACCAAGAAACTGCTTGGCGAATTTCGCGGCAGTCCGGCAGTGGATAGAGAAGCCCTCGCCAAAGCGCTCATGGGCGTGGGAGATCTAGGCGTCAAGTATGATGCCATCGCCGAGATAGATATTAATCCGCTGATTGTTTGCGGAGACAAACCCGTCGCCGTCGATGCGCTGGTGGTGCTGAAGTAAAATAATGAAGGTCTTACCGGCAAAAATCAGTGTCCAGGTAAAAAAAGGATTCCCGCTTCGCGGGATTGACAAGAGAGGAATTTCTTTTAATGTTAGATTATTTTTTCAATCCGAAGAGTGTTGCCATTATTGGAGCGTCCAATAATATCAATAAAGGCGGCTACCACATCATTAAAAATATTACTGCCGGATTTAAGGGCAAGATTTATCCGGTCAACAAAAGCTATACGGAAATCCTCGGATTGCGCTGTTATCCAGACATTGCTTCCATTCCCGGGGATATCGATCTGGCCATTTACTTCATTCCTTCTGAAAGCCTGCCGCAAACGGTAAGCGAATGCGCGAAAAAAGGCGTGAAAGGAATCATTATTGAGTCCGGTGGATTTAATGAGGCGGGTGAAGAAGGAACGAAACTTCAAACACAAGCCCTTGAAATTGCCGATAAGGCAGGCATAAGGTTATGGGGGCCCAATTGCATGGGCTTCATTGACGGCAATCGAACTCATGTCTTTTCTTTTATCAACTCATTGGTCTGGCCGGACGTGCTCAGAGGCGGCAACGTGGGCCTGATCGTCCAAAGTGGAATGCTTTCCGCCGGATTTCTTCTGCATGCCCTGCAGGAGGGAGTCATGGGCGTTAGCAAAGTTTGTTCCATCGGCAATAAATGCGACATTGATGAAAGCGACATTCTCGAATACATGATTCATGACCCGGAGACGGAAGTCATTGCCTGTTACCTGGAATCACTTGTTGACGGGAGAAGATTTACCAGCCTGGCGAAGCAGACAAACAAACCCGTCATCGTGCTCATGGGCGGCCGAAGCGTTAAAGGAGCAAAAGCGGCACAGAGCCACACAGCGAGTCTTTCCGGCAATTATCAGGTTGCCAGCGGCGCCATCAAGCAGGCAGGCATTATCGAGGTGTTCGATCCGGCAGAACTGACCGACATGGCCAGAGCTTTTTCCAAAAAGATGGCCTTTCATCCCGGAAAAGGCACTGCCATTCTCACATTCTCCGGCGGCGCGGGAACAATCACAACTGATCTTATGGACGATTGCGGCCTGGAACTGGCCACGCTCTCGAACGAAACGCTCGATTCTATTGCCGAACTTTTCCCACCGTGGAACAAACCCGATCACCCTCTTGATCTCTGGATTGCCATTGAACGACATGGTTTTGAAAAGGTTTTCAAAAGTTCCCTGGAAGCGGTATTAAAGGATGCGTCAGTTGATTCGATTATCTTCCACAGCTATGCTACGCCTTTGATAAAGCAGGAATTTTTCGATGAGCTCATGGCGATGATCAAAAAACATGAGAAGCCGGTCATTTTATGGGTGGAGGGAAGAAAAGATTTCGCTGAATATTTAAGAGGGATTGCAGAAAACGTGGGGCTTCCGGCATATCGGGAAATGAGCCGATGTGTCACGGTGATGAAGGGAATTAAACAACACTTCACCAAAAAACCGATGGATTGATTTCGGGAGGATGATTATTTTTTTAGCGGAAAAACCGGAATTGCGTTGCTTAGACAAAGCGGGAAATTAATATTGCGCCCCACTCGACGGGATTCCGTCATTACAAGAGATGCATATTTTTCTCACGAAAACATCTTAAACAGGCATCGACAACAGATTCATCATAGAGAATTCCCTTGTTTTGCTCGATTTCTTCCAATGCCTTTTCAATGCCCAGCGACGCACGATAGGGACGGTGTGAAGCCATGGCTTCGACAACATCTGCAACCGCCATAATGCGTGCCTCCAGAAGAATTTCATCGCCTTTGAGACTTCTCGGATAACCGGTGCCGTTCATTCGCTCATGATGCTGGTAAATGATTTCTGCCAGAGGCAGTTCTGATTCCACATTTTTCATTACTTCATATCCGCTATGGGAATGTTCTTTCACAATAGAATATTCTATGACTGTTAATTTTGAGGGCTTGGTTAAAATCTCTGAAGGTATTGACAACTTCCCGATGTCGTGAATGGTACCGGCCATTCGGATACCGTCAATTTTTTCACAGGATAATCCCATCTCAGTCGCAATGGCTCTGGCAATATTCGCAGTACGGGACTGATGACCGGCCGTATAGGGATCTCTCATCTCGACTGCGGAGATCATCACCTGAATGGTCGTACCGACAGCTTTTCTTAAATTTGCCAGTGTTTCTCGCAGTTTTTCCTCGGCTCTTTTGCGTTCGGTGATGTCACGAAGATTCACGATGGCTGACTCAATCATATTGTCGCGCACCAGATTACTGGCCATTGCCTCAAAAGTATGCCAGCTCCCGTCCGTATTGCGGATGCGTATCTCGGCCTTTTGAACGGGAGTGTTTTTGTTATTGAAAAGTTTTTTAAATGACTCGATAACCTTTGGTAAGTCATCTTGATGCAGGCGTTCAAATACGCCCTGGCCGATTCGTTTTTCAGCGCCTATTCCCAGAACACCCACGGCCGAATTTTCATAAGTAATCAGTCCCTGGCTGTCAACCATCAAGATGATATCGGATGTCTGCTCCGCCAGCGCCCGAAACCGCTGTTCTTCGTTTCTTAATTTTTCTTCGATCTGCCGGCGTTCCGTTATGTCACGAACAACACCTCTGAAACCAACTGTTTGATTGGAAGCGTCTTTCAACAACGACACGGATGCTTCAATGTATCGTTTAGAACCATCCTTTCTGACAATCTGCCAGTCGAATGCCTTCGATGGTTCCCCCGTTTTATAAACTTTATTAAACGCCGCAAATAGTTTTTCAGAATACTCTTTATCAGAATATTGACGGTTGTTCATTCCCATCATTTCTTCTTTGGAGTATCCCAGAATCTGTCGCATTGAATCATTAAAAAAAGTGAAGTTGCCTGCGAGGTCAACTTCATAGTAACCGTCTTCGATGCTTTGCAACAGGACGCGAAATCTTTCTTCTGCTTCCATCCTTGAGGCTTCAGAACTTTCCTTCATTTTGGTATCTTTGGGCGGATGCGACATATGGATCATCTCTAATCTGAATTTTACTTAAACTGACCTTACACCATTCAAAAATCTTTGAAAAGTTTTTAATTATGAAATTTAAGATGAAATCTGCAAAAAAAAGATTTAGAATAAAAAAAATCATAACAGGATGGTGTTGCTTATGGCCGACTTATTCTTTGAATCCATAGAAGGTGAAAA
>JBATES010000022.1:0-1506 GCA_049664145.1 Smithella sp. | reverse complement strand
CTGATCAGTTCGGTTTTTGATTATTTGACTTTTGCTGTTCTGTTATTCATCCTCCAAGCGTCACCTGCGCAATTCAGAACAGGATGGTTCATGGAATCTGTCATTTCCGCATCGATTATTGTGCTGGTCATTCGCAGCAGAAGACCATTCTTTAAGAGCCGGCCGGGGAAATATCTATTCGTTGCTACAATTGCCATTGTTACGGCCACGCTCATCTTTCCTTTCACACCTCTCGGGAAGATATTTGATTTTGTACAACTGCCCATGTCGTTTCTTATGATGCTGGGGCTTATTATGGCGCTCTATATCTTAACGGCGGAACTGGCCAAAAAAATATTCTATAAAAAGGTAATCTCCTAAGCGATTCGTTCCGTGATGCTGTGTCATATTATATTTCTTATCAACCCTATCTTGTCTGAGTATTTTGATTATAGAGATTTACCCTGCGAAGAACGCTAGCTTTCTTTTGTTAATTTGCAATTTTGTTAACAAGGGGCCACTATTTGTTAATAGGTAAAACAAATAATCAGTCTCACAATAAATTACTTTACCATTATTGATTTGACATTTGTTCATCCTCTCTCTATCCTAATATGCATTAAGAGTATTAAAGGGGGGATTATAAATATGACAAATACGCATATTACAAATCCGCGGATTGAAGAAAGAGCAAAATCCGGTCCCCACCTTACCAAGCATGAGCATGTTGGATTCAACGGCCGGATAGCAGTGTTAATACCTGAATCCTGCACGCCATAGTCAAAAAAATGAATAAACCATCTGGGAAACCTGTTGTATAAAGGAATACGCAAATAAACCCAAAACAACAGGAGGTACCCAGATGGTAAAAAAGCATAAGAAGGATAGCAAGAAAAGGCTTAGCAGTAAACACTTTAATCAGGATGGCGGGAAGGCCAGAAAAATCAATGCTTCGACGGCATATGGAACCTGCAGCGAGCAGATAAGCCCGTTTGGCGGGCTTTTGGGACTGACCAAGGCTTTGGAACTGTTTGATTTTGAGAAACATTTTAACGAAGGCTATCATGCGCCGTCGCGGGAAACCCAGCTGGGCGACTATGCCATGGTCATGGGGCTTGTGATGCTAATGTTTATCGGATTCAACCGGGTCTGGCATTTTGTTTACATTCGCTTGGAGGCCATACTTTGCGGCATCTTCAGAGTGGATAAACTTCCGGCATCCAGTACCTATTGGCGCTATCTGGACAGCTTGGGGATCAATCAGGCCCAGTCTCTTTTGAGCATCATGAGCCGGTTGAGACAACAGGCCTGGAATCGATGCGGGATTGAATACAGTCACATTGCCATCGATATCGATACCACCGTGGAAACGATATATGGCGATCAGGAAGGCGGTCGGGTTGGCCATAATTCGAAGCACCGGGGCAAGAAAGGGTATCGTCCCATTTTGTGCTTTATTGAACAGACGCGGGAATATCTGTATGGGAAATTGCGCAAAGGAGAAACCGTCAGCGGCGCGGAGACGGC
>JBATES010000021.1:0-4367 GCA_049664145.1 Smithella sp. | reverse complement strand
CTTTTTTTAGTTCATTCGCCAGATTGCGGGAATAACTGTCTATGGGGAAACAGACATAGGTCTGGGCCATCAGTTCAAGATGATGTTTTATCGCAGGCTCGGAAAGACCCACATCGCGCGCCAGAGCGGCGACAGAGACAACCTGTCCCTGATTTTGGGCGAGGCTGTAGAGCAGGTTGTTAAACGACCGGATGTTCTCTTCTTTGATGAGTGCTTTGATATCCTTGAGCAGATATGCCTGAAGCACATTCTTCAACAGAACCATTTTGTCCGCTGCGCCCTGCTCGTGTATCAGACCCGGAAGACCGCCAAAACGCAGAAACTCATCAAATGAATAATCAGGCAATTGGCAGAGTTCTTTGCCAAATAATGGATGTATGATGCTCAGGCGATACCGGCCGGTCAGGCTTTCTTTCAGGTGTTTGTGCATTTCCATGGATGATGAACCGGAAGCGAATATTTTCACCTTCATCTTTGAATCGTAAAGGACTTTGAAAATGCGCGTGGCGTTTTTCAGGTAATGAAATTCATCGATAAGCAGCAACTCTGCATCCATATTCTTCAGTTGTCTGATAAGCTGCTCTTCATCGCCGGTGAATAAACGGAGATCGTCAGGATCTTCAAGATTGTGAAACCGCGCCTTAATGCCTTTTTGCCTGCATTCTTTTTCCAGTTGACGCATTAGAAATGTCTTACCAACTTGCCTTGGGCCGATAAGGATAGAGATAAATGGTTTGCCAATCTCGTTTGCCAACTCTTTGTAAATAATACGATTTATTTTCATGGTTACAATTCTAAACCACTACTTTAGAATTGTAAAGGGTTTTCAAAAAGATATTTTGCCGTCTTTCTTTGTAGGATGACAGCTAAGATGCATGGTGTCCCGCAGCACTTTGTGCCTGGGATAATTCGACTAACATTTCGAGCGTCGCTTCGTTCGCTCTCAATGAGTCTCATTAAAGAGAAAAGACTGTTCTACGTTTAATGTTCCAGGTTAAAAAAAGATAGATTTAAGTTTAATGTTAAAAGTGGTATTATTAAAAAAAGTTCCATACAGATGTTGCTTATTCCCCTTCCTGTTGAAAAAATGTGATCCCGCTCTTTTGACTGGCTAGTTTCCGGAAATGTTTAACCCCGTCAACAAGTTTAAAAGGAGGTCAATTATGCAGGCAAGAAAATTAAAAGAGTTTCTGGACAGCCAGGCGGTGAAGTATGTGAAGCTTTCGCATTCCACGGCCTATACAGCCCACGAAATTGCCCAGTCTTTGCACATCAGTGGTAGGAAGGTAGCAAAGACCGTCATCGTTTTGATTGATGGAAAGATGGCCATGGCAGTCCTGCCCGCCAACCGTTCCGTCAATTTTGATCATTTCCATCAAGCCATCGGCGCGAAAAAGATCGAACTGGCGACCGAGGGACAATTCAAGGATAAGTTTCCGGATTGCGAGCTCGGCGCCATGCCGCCCTTCGGCAACTTGTACGGAATGGAGGTTTACGCAGACCAGCACCTGACGGATGATGATGAAATCTTTTTTAATGCCTGCACGCACTCGGAACTCATCGAGATGTCGTACATGGATTACGAAAGACTCGTGAAGCCAAAATTGGTCAAGCTTACGTGATGTTCGATGTGAATGGTGAACGGAGACTATAAAGAAATTCAAGTTGAATGCTACAGCGGTTTTAAAGCCAATGAACGACCTGTTGCTTTTACATATCAGGGAGAGCTGCGGGAAATACAGGAAATCGTTGATCGCTGGTACGAAGGTGGTTTGGATAGCAGCCGGCCCGTTATTGACTATTTCAAGGTAAGGGCCGCGGACGGCAAGGTCTATCTTTTACGCTATCAGTCCGAGCTGGATGCTTGGTCGTTGTGCATCTGATTGCCGGCCGGGATTCGGAACATTAAAACAGCGCCCTGTTTCTTAATGTCGAAATATTTCGGTTCAATCGAAGGACGATTGAACCAGCCCCAGAAACTTAGCAACCGGACATATTATTTGCTTCCTACAATTCTGATTTACAAATTGACAAGCCATTCTTTTTTAACTATTAAATTCCAGCAATGAGAAAGGTAACACAATAAATGGATTTTATCGAAAAGTTAAAAGAAAAAGCGATTAAGAAAAAAAATGTCAGTGCCTCCGAGGCGCTCCAACTTTTTGTTGAAGGCACCGGCAATCCCTATCGTGTGCTGGCCGCGGCGTCCGAAATCCGTGAACACTTCAAGGGGAAAGACATTATTCTTTGCGGTATGACTCACTGGATATCTGCAAAATGTACGGCGGAGTGCACATCCTGCTCTTCCTTTCATTCCAATCCGGATAATTTCTCTGCGAAGAAAATTAAAACCGCCAGACAGATCCTTGCGGAAGCAGGTCAGGCGAAAAAAAACGGTGCGGAATTTTTCAGCATCATTACCGGTTCGGAAGGTTTGAAAACGAAAAAGGAATGGACGAACCTTTACCAGATTATTTCGGGAATAAACAAATCAGAAATCAAGCCCTGCCTGGCTGCCGGCATAATTGATGCGAATCAGGCCGAAAAACTGAAGACCGCCGGACTTTCCCGCTATTGTCACAGTTTGAAAAGCGACTACAAAGAAGACCTGACGATTATTAATGTCGTGAAGGCCGCCGGTTTGTCTGTTTGTGCCGGTGTTTCTTTCGGCATCGGTGAGAACTTCACACAACGCCTCCAAGCGGCGGAAGCTCTGCGTAAGCTTGATGTGGATGCCGTTTCCATCAATATCATCGAGACCGGCAACGAAAATAAACGAGACCGGGCACAAACGCTGTTGCCGATGGAAATTCTCATGACGATTGCCGTTTTCCGGTTCATGCTGCCGGATAAAGACATCAAGCTGTGCGGCAGCATGAAAAATAACCTGAGACAGCTCCTGCCGCTGGGCATTATCGCGGGCGCCAATTCACTGTTGACAGGTGATGACATGGCGACCACAGGCAGAAACAGCAAGCTCGACCATGAAATGATTGCCGATCTGGGGCTAATTCCCACCAGGGAAATCGACCTCTGCACGTGCGGCACAAAAGGTAAACATGGTTGCGCTTCTTCATCGGCGATCAAAAGCAAATAGAAATCAAGAAGGCGCCCGAAATACAGGCGCCCTCTTGATTTCTCGACTCAATAAAATTTGTTTATTTTTTATAAATGATCGTGCCGACGGGTTTTCCATTCAGCGCTTTGGTCAGGTTGCCTTTTTCCAGACCGTTGATAATCTGAATTTTATCGATGACCTCGCTGTTGAGCAGGATGTCCAGACACGGTCTTTCAATGATCAGATCATCGAGGTCTTTCTTAAGCAGATCTTTCACACTGATTTCGGAAATGAATTTTGCCTTGCCGTCTTTCTTCGGGTCGTCCGTATAAAGCCCCCGCTCGTCTTTGATAAAGATGCAGCTTCGGGCACCGATGAGGTCGGCCATAACCAGAGTGCCCACATCCGTGCGGTGAACGGGAATACGTGATTTTGCGACCGGCAGAGCAAAGTAGTCGTAAGGCGGCATGCCGTGCATGACGGGAATGCAATCCTGACCGAAATAATTATATAATTTTGTAATTTCATCGTGCCCGATCTTAATGCCGCCCCAGGGCGCAAGCAGCGTGGCAACCAGCAGGGCGTTTTGTTCGGAAATGGAGCTGCCGAATTTGGCAATGATACCCGTCGGCATACCCAGTTCCAGACCAATGGAGTAAATATGACGGCTCCGTGTGCCGCCGCCGGTTGTCAGAAGTATTTTGTGTTTTTTCTTATTGGCAACAACCTCCTTTACAATGGCGGGCAATGCCTTTATCCCGCGATCGCAGATGGATTGCCCGCCGATTTTAACGATATTCACATCCGGGAAAAGCTTCTCCTGAGGAGCAACTTTCAGTTCTTCCATAAATTTCCTGCTCACCAGACTTTCTCCCATGAGCCTGCTCTTCACATGCAGCCTGCGTCCGTCTCTTTCTCTGAATAAAGCCATCGTTCTCTTTCCTTTTATTCCTTAACCTCAATTTCATCTTCTTTGAGCGTGCCATCTTTAGGCGCCTTGATCAAAACAAGTTTCGCGCCCACAGCAGCGGCAATTTCCTCCAGTTCTTTCTTCTTCAGGTGTTCGGCATAAAACTTTATTTTCACATCGGCAACCGCCACCAGTTTGAAACGTGGTTTTTTCTCTTTTGTTCCTACTTTCATCCGCTCGCGATAAAATATTTTTCCGGCCATCATTACACCTCCTTGTTTTTTTGTTTGTTGGGATTCCGTTTTTCTCCCAGATTTTCCCACAAGCCTTTGCCTGTCGGTTTGACGGGAAGAACAGCTTCTCCTCCCCACAGTCTGGGCCTTAACCATCCTTTTGTAT
>JBATES010000020.1:0-22150 GCA_049664145.1 Smithella sp. | reverse complement strand
GTGCTGGGATTGAACCAGCGACTTCTACCGTGTGAAGGTAGCACTCTCCCGCTGAGTTAACCGCCCAAGACGTGTGTGCTATAACTTAAAGCATTGCTTATTTCAAGGAAAAAAAGTTTTTTCTCTCATCACAACCAGACTCGAATGCTGTAGAAAAATTTTATGGTTTTTAAGAGGTCGACCCCTCCGCCATCCCCGGTAAAGAGGATGACGAAGGGATCGAAAGAAGAGTTATAGCTTTTTTTCAAAAGCTAGGAAGGGGCTATCTTTTACAGCATTTCATAGATAGCGGCAGCGCCCATTCCGCCACCGATACACATCGAAACAATACCGCGTTTGGCGTTGCGGCGCTGCAGTTCATGGAGCAACTGAGCCGTCAACTTGGCGCCGGTGCATCCCAGGGGATGACCCAGGGCAATCGCGCCACCGTTGGGGTTAATGTCGCCTGCCCAGTAGCGGTCTTCAATGCCGACCACACGGCAGGAATAAATCGCCTGTGACGCAAAGGCTTCGTTGATTTCATAGACATCAATGTCTTTAGTCGTCAAACCGGCCATTTTCAAAACTTTCGGAATAGCGTAAGCAGGACCGACACCCATTTCTTCTGCCCTGCAACCGGCAACCGCAAAATGTGTCAGTTTGGCAAGGGGTTTCAGTTTCAACGCCTTCGCCTTTTCTGCTGACATCAGCATAGAGAAAGCAGCGCCATCGGTCATCTGAGAAGAGTTGGCGGCAGTGCAGTTTCCACCCTGCCTGAATGGTGATTTCAGTTTACCCATATCAGTCAGACTGACCGGCCATCTCACACCGTCATCCGTGTCAAAAGTAACCGTTTCACGAATGCGTTTACCATTTTTAATCTTGTATTTGAAAGCCTGGATAGGAATAATCTCATCCTTGAATTTTCCGGCCTTGATGGCTTCATAAGCGCGACGATTACTTTCCACGCCCATTTTGTCCATATCTTCACGGGAAATATTATAATCTGCGGCCACATTTTCCGCCGTATTGCCCATGTTGATCCAAACATTGGGCATGCTGCCGTCAAATTTCCAATCCGGATTCGGACGCATGGCGGTACCGCCCATGGGAATATGCGACATGGTTTCGCAGCCGCCGGCAATAATGATGTCCGACCAGCCGGCGCGGATTTTAGCCGTGGCATCGGCAATGGCCTGAACACCAGCCGAACAAAAACGGTTTACGGTCATGCCGGAAACAGTGATAGGCAAGCCCGCTCCCATAGCGATAGTTCGCCCCAGAATCATACCCTGTTCAGCTTCCGGAAACGCACAACCAACAATCAAATCATCAATTTCCGCCGGATCCACTTCCGGAACTTTCGCCAGCAGGCCCTTGACTACCTGGATACCATATGCATCAGATCTTGTTTGTGCAAGACCACCTCTTTTATAACGGCCGCCTGGACTTCTTACGGCATCAATAATAACAGCTTCACTCATAATATCTTTCCTCCTTACAGGATTTTGTAATGTTAAATGCCGACGGCTGATTATTTCAGAACAGCCGCCGGACATATCCTTTATTTTAGTTGCGCAGGGGCTTGCCGGTGCTCAGCATAGCCGATATCCTGTCGACCGTTTTCTGTTGACCGCAGAGGCTCATGAAAGCTTCTCTTTCCAGATCCAGAATTTCCTGTTCCGTCACAAAGGTACCTTCAGGACAATCGCCACCGGAAAGAACATAGGCTATTTTTCTCGACACAAACAAATCGTATTCGGAAATGTATTTGCCGTAAAACATATTCATAATGATACCTTCAACCAGGCCGCGGAAATTCTCGCCCATCACAGGAATCAGAGCGGGCTTAGGCGGTTTATAGAACTTGGACAGACCCAGAACAATCTGTTTAGCTTCATAAATCTGCATGTCTCTGCTCATGTTGATCTGGCATGTCTTGCGGATAAAGCCTAAATCCTGACCTTCCTGAGCGCTTGTAGCGACTTTCGCCGTGGCGATGTTTTCAAAAGCTTTGCCGATATTGTACTGCAAATTCATACCTTGTTCCACGCAACCGGCAGGAATACCTTCGGTCATACGAACCAGAAGTTCCTTGCAGCCGCCGCCGGAAGGAATAACACCGACACCGACTTCAACCAGACCTATGTAGGTTTCACCGTTGGCCAGACAATAATCACCGTGCATGGCTATTTCGCAACCGCCGCCCAGAGCCATGCCGGCCGGAGCCGTGACAACCGGCTTGGGCAGATATTTCATCTTCATACAGGCGTTCTGTAATCCGGCGACCATTTTCTCCAAATTATCCCATTGTTTTTCACTGATGGCACATAAAACAGCAAAGATGTCGGCGCCCGCACAAAACATTCGTTGATCATGGTTGGCAACAACCATTCCAGTAAAGTCTTTGTTTACGATATCGCAGCTTTCCGATATCATCTGAATCATATCGGCACTAATAGAGTTCATCTTGGTATGGAATTCAAGACAGGCCACACCGTCACCAATGTCCACCAGTGTCGCACCCGGATTTTCCTTGACGACTTTCTTTCTTTCCTTGAGACTTGGCAGAAGGATGATCTTGGGGTTTTCATCCAATTTCACATAGCCCTTTTTCTTGAAATCGTAGTAGGATTTAACGCCTTTGCCGTCCACTTTGTAGAAAGTCTTGCAGCCTTTTTTGAGCATTTCTTCAATCTTGGCCGGAACTTTCTTGCCGAGTTTCTTCATGACTTCAACGGCTTCTTTCACACCAATCGCATCCCATGATTCAAAAGGACCCAGTTGATGATTGTAGCCCCACTTCATGGCGTTGTCGATTTCCACGATGGTGTTACAGATCTCGGGAATCCTGTTGGCGGAATAGATGAAGTTGTTGCACAGATATTCACGCAGATAATCACCGGCGGCATCCTGGCCGTTGAAAGCGATCTTCATGGAAGCGGCAACACCGGAATCGGCCCATTTCTTGGCTTCGGAAATGGACGCGAACTTCGGCTTCTGAGCCACAGCATATTCCATGGTCTTCCAGTCGAGAGCGTATTTGACGTTTTTACCTTTTTCGTCCTTGACTTTCTTGTAGAAACCACCCTTGGTTTTGTTGCCCAGCCACTTGTTAGCCATCATCTTTGTCTGATAATCAAGGGGAAGGAAAGTGCTACGGCACTCATCTTTGGGAACCGCATCATAGAGATTTTTGCTGACATGGGCTCCGATATCAAGACCGACCAGATCCATGGTTCCGAAGATGGCCGTGCCGGGACGACCGACGGCCTTGCCGACGATGGCGTCAATGTCTTCGATTTTCAAATTTTTCTCAGTCATTACCTTTTGGGCATTGCACAAGTCATAAACGCCGATGCGGTTGCCGATGAAGTTAGGAACATCCTTACAGACGACAACACCTTTACCCAAAACTTCCTCACAGAACTTGCTCATGAAAGCGACAACTTTTTTATCGGTTTCTTTGCCGGGAATGATTTCCATTAACTTCATGTATCTGGGGGGATTAAAGAAATGGGTGCCCAGGAAGTGTTTCTTCAAAGATGCGCCGAAATTGGCGGAAATATCTTTAATGGGCAAACCGGACGTATTGGTGGAAACGATACAGGTCGGTTTAACAATTTTTTCCACTTTGGCGAAAAGATCCTGCTTTATTTTCAGGTTTTCGACAACAACTTCGCAAACCCAGTCACAGTCGGCCAGCAAATTTAAATTATCTTCAAAGTTACCAATGGTAACCATCGACGCATTGCTCTTGGCGTAAAAACTGGCCGGTTTCGATTTGGTAGCTCCGGCTAATCCATTGGCTGCAAACCGATTGCGCCAAGCTGGACTTTTCTCGGTTAACCCTTTCTTCTTATCATCCTCGGTTAGTCCCCCTGGGGGAATGATATCCAGCAGATAACACTCAATGCCGGCATTCGTTAAATGGGCTGCGATGTTCGCACCCATAACTCCCGCGCCTAAAACGGCAGCTTTTTTGATCTCAAATGACATGTTCTCCTCCTTTGCCTTTTCTTTCTTTAAACTTTTGGCTGATTATAAAAATCTTTAAATATTCATCATGTTTTTTTCAAACCTTTGATGAATATCTCCAATGCTAAATTTGTTGTGGAATAAATTCTTTCTCTTCTGTTCGCAGGTGATCCTGAAAAGATGTACAGAGAAATAATTCCGTTGAGCAACCCCCAGAACGCGTTTTGATTTTTTTTAATGCTCAGTTCGGGGAAGAATTCATTTGAATCAACGCCCATTTGTAAGATTCTGCCAATGACATTGATGGATCGCTCATTGGCGTTAAGAATCTGAGCATTTAGCTTATCCGGTAAATTCATTTTTGCCGGCTGCAGCATGTAAGTCATTAATATTCTGAACAGCTCGCTGTCATTAAGAAAATAATCAATGTAGATATATGACAATTCTTTCAGCAATTCAGCAGATGAACCTCTTTGTTCCAAAAGAACGTCAACTTTTTCGTTGAAATTATCTATATCATTTAACAGAATTTGAGCATAAATTTCTTCTTTACTGTTAAAGTAGAGATAAATTGATCCTTTTCCCAGCTCGGAAGCTTTTGCTATTTCGTCAACGGTTACTTTTGTAAAACCTTTTTTAAAGAATAATGAGCGGGCTGATTTGAGAATATTTTTTTTGCGATTATCTTTTTCCTTTCCCCTACGCTCCAGAAGTCCCACAGCAATATTCTTCCTTCTAAATAACAAGCACTTACGAAACAACGGTCATTATCTGACCATCGGTCACATAGTTTTAAAGCAATCAAAACTGAAAGTCAAGCAAAATAATATAAAGATTAAACAAGGCATATATTTCAAACATATAGGAAATTGTCCCGTGGAGTATTTAATGACTTAGCTTCAGAAAGTATATAATTGACACACTTATGGATTCTTGTTAAATGTCAGTTAAATGATTGATAATATTTTACTTACATATTATCTATTTCAGGAATGATTATAATTTTCAAAGATATTTTTCGTTCAGGGGATTATTCCAACCGATGTCTGTAAACAACAATCGCATCATTCGGCATCTATTGACAGCCATGATTTGCCTGGCTGTTTTAATTTTATTAATCGTTGAATTCATCTTAAACCTGACGCCTCCGATATCGAGGGACGCCCTGATCCATCATTTAGCCATTCCCAAATTGTGGCTCAACCATGGTGGTTTTTATGAAATGACGTGGTCAGCTTTTTCCTATTATCCGATGAATGTTGATTTGCTCTATATTATTCCCCTTTATTTGAATAAGGACTTTATGGCCAAGTTCATCCATATGGGCTTTGGAATCGGCACAGCAATTATGATTTACCGCTATTTAAAAAGCAGAATAAGCCGAACCGCGGGACTTTTGGGTATTCTCGTTTTTCTCAGCACACCGGTTGTGGTTCGTCTCTCTACCCAGGCTTACGTTGATCTTGGTCTGGCTTTTTTTACAACAGCCGCCCTCCTTGCTTTTATCCGTTATCGTGACAGCAAATTTATGGAATTCAAATGGCTGTTTCTATCATCTGTCGCGATGGGACTGGCCCTGGGAACAAAATACAATGCTTTGATTGCCTGGTTTTTCCTTTCCGTGACCATTGTCTTTGTTTACGCTAACGAGACGAAAGAGCAATGGCAGGCCATCAAATGCGGCACAATCTTTTTCCTGATTTCTTTTTTGATATTTTCCCCCTGGCTGATTAAGAATGCGATCCTGACAGGAAATCCTTTGTATCCGTTGTTTCAAGGCATATTGAATATTAACAACGTTGCCAATGAAGACGGCACCTATTCGATTGTGTCAGGAGGCACCATCAGGGGTATCTTTCAATTTCGGGAAATGATGTATGGCGAAAGCTTCTGGGATACGTTACTCATTCCCCTTCGTTATTTTTTTCAGGGACAGGATCACAGTCATCGTTTTTTTGACGGCGTACTGAATCCTGTTTTAATCATTCTTGCTCCCCTTGCTTTTATTGACAAATCATTCATGCGCGACAAACTGCTTTTCATCAGCTTTTCTGTTTTCTTCGTTCTGGTCGCAACATTTCTTGATCAAACCAGAATACGTTATATTCTGCCGGTTGTCCCCATATTATCCATACTGACCGTCATGGGATTGATGAATCCCTTCAACTGGAACATCAATTTTTCCAATCACTGGAAGAGCTTTTTTTCTTTCACAGCTCTTTTTATATTTGTCTTTTTTATCAGCCAGAATTTTCTTTATTTAAAAAATTATTATCAAACAATCAACCCTTGGAATTATGTTTCAGGCAAAGAATCCAGAGACGCATTCATTACTCGGCACGTCGGCAGTTATGCCGTCATGCAATACATCAACGAGCATACACCGCCCGATGCCAGGATTAAACTGATTCTTGTTGCCGGACGTGCATATTACCTGGATCGAGAATATGAATACGACAGGAGCATGGGAATGGCTTTCATCAGCAATCTGGTCAAGGCTTCCCAGGAAGAAAAGACTTTCCCAAAGTATGTTCAATCGCTTGGGTTCACACATCTGCTGGTGCGGACAGATTTATATCTCAAATACCTGCACGATAATTATCCCCCGGAAACAGTCAATCAATTTCTCCGGCTAATGAACAGAACAACCGAAGTCATGCATGAAGCCAACGGTCACGCCGTCATCAGATTCATCCCTGAAGGGACATCCCGGATGATGAATCCATAGATTGAATGGATCAGTCGTTCAGATAAATTTAATCCTCCGCAGGGCAAACGCAACCATCCGCAACAGAAGCCACCCGTGTTTCCAGCGACTGATATTGGTTTCTCCATAGGTACGCTCCCGGTAGCGAATGGGAATTTCGACAATCTTTAAATTCAATTTCGCCGCACCAAATAAAAGATCAAAATCACCGAAGGGATCAAAATCACCAAAGTATGAACGGTTCGCCGCGATTTTTTCGTAATCTTTTTTCCAGAGCACCTTGGTTCCGCACAGGGTGTCCTTGATCGGTTGTCCTAATAACCAGGAAAAAACCAGACTGAAGAATTTATTCCCCAGCAAATTAAAAAAACGCATGGCTTCTTTTTCCATCGGATAAACGAGGCGCACGCCGTTGACGAACTCTGCCTTGCCCGAGCAAAGCGCGTCATAAAAACGTGGCAAATCTTCCGGAGGCACAGTAAGATCGGCATCCAGAATCATCAGAATGTCTCCCTGAGCGTGCTGAAAGCCTAGGCGGACAGCGTCCCCCTTCCCTCTGCCTGTCTGCCGGTAAAGTTTCGCGTCGCGATGAGGATGGTTCCTGATGGTTTTTTCAATAACATCATCGGTGTCATCAGTGGAACCGCCTTCGACAAACAGTATTTCCGTTCCTGCGCCCATTTCCGGAACGCTGTTCACGATGCGCTCAATATTACCGGCTTCGTTACGTGCCGGTACAACGACCGACACTTTGGGCAATTCCGGAGTTGTCATTACGGAGGCCTTCGGTTTGGCAACCATAAAATGCGTCAGGGCAAAAATCCGGAAAGGCCAGATTTTAGCGATAAACCGATTCATCAAAGAATCAATCACCGGCGTGCGAACAGGCCAGATGATTTCTTCCCAATGTCTGATTACCTCAAAATCAGCGAGATTAAGTAATCCCGTGATGTCTTCAACCGTAAGCCAATTCTGCAGTAGCATGGGCTTAGCCAGGCCTGATTTTCTTGCAAGTCCCAGGGGCAATTCCCATAACCGGCTGTAAAAATTTATGATGATTCGTGATGGAGGTGTTGTGAATTGCGATATTCTTTGCAACACGGCTTGAACATCCCATAACGCATTCACCACATCGGCAAGAATGACGAAGTCAAATTTTTCTTTTATGTCCAATTCGTGCGCATCTGCCTGCATAAAATGCAAATCAGGATGGCGATTCCTGGCCTGTTTGATCATCTCTGCGGAAAAATCTATACCTACACCATAGGAAGGTTGAAGAGCAGCCAGCAGGTCGCCTGTGCCACAACCGATTTCGACAACACGCTGACCGGGCGGCACAACAAACTTCAGCACCTCCCGTAATCTCTGATGGTAATATTGATTACACAAATTCCATTGGTCTTTCTTTGACGCAATTTGATTCCAGTGAAAAATATGATTTTCCTGATATTTCTTATAAGCGGACAGGCTATCTTCAATTTGAGTATTTTTCATATATACTTGAGTGATTGAGAATTTAACGCTTTCGAAAACTATAAAACAAACGTGAGCCGCCGAAAATTATAAAAACAGATCCCAGAACCAGCATAAAAAAAGAATAAACAAGAGACGGGCTTCCCCCGTACATGGGGATGTTGCGATGGGGATTGGACTGATCGAATCTTACCTCCAGAGTATCATCAACTTTCAAAACATCCCACTGCTGTTTCGCTATGACGGTCTTCGTATTGATTTTACTGCCAGCAGACGACATAAACCAATAATGGATATAATAACTGCCGCCACCGTCGGAGCCAAGTTGAGAAAACTTATCAGTGATATGACCAATGGCCCGGCCATTATAATTATCTATTCGTCGATATTCCGAATAAGACCCCCAACTACCAAAAAGGAAAAACAATCCGACACCGATACAAACCAGTCCCCAGAAAACACCGGAATAGGAAACCTTCAAGATCACGCTCCCGTATTCATGAATAAATTTTAGTGGAAGTTTATGTGCCTTATTTCAGCAGAAAACACAATAAATTATTTGGAACAAACAATGTCTTTCAATTTTTCATTGATGGATTGCGGAAGAATATCGTGCCACTGGTCAGGAATGTCCGCTACAGAAAGAAGAACATTTCCGTTTTCATCATAAATATCCATCGCAGCGATTCTGTATTTCGCCTTGACACAGTCAAACTCCAGCAAGATTAATTCCTGACTCAGGATTTCAGAATTGTCGGGGGCTTTGCCCTGCTTTTTGAGCATCGAAAAGACATCCGCCTTTCCCTTTTCATTTAAAATTGTGACTGTCCATACCTGACTGATGTTTTTATTGATTTTTTTAATGCTGTTTTTATCGTAATACCCGGTTCCTCTGGGCAGCAAACCTCTGATTCCCCAATCGGCAGCAATTGCCTGAATCCCGAATAAGAAGCAAAATATCAAACAAATAATGCCTGCAAAATTTTTGTTAACTTTCGTCATTCTCCTTCTCCCTCGTGTGTCATAATTTTCATTTCAACTCATTCCGGGCTTTTTGCTCTGCCCCTTACACAAAAAAGAGCGGGCAGAAAAAGCAAACCGATCACAATAGGCAGATAGCCTGAAATCAGTATGAAGGAAAAACCAATCAAAGGATAGAGAGCCATTCTGACTGCCGCTTTTGCGACAGGTTTGTCTTCAATCCAGTGCGCAGCAACAGGACCATTGCGATAATACCAGGCCACAAACGACTTTCCCGCTGCGTTGGTTAATAAATAGGTATCCCGGAACTGCCGCAGAATTTCCACCTGTCCCGCCATTGGCGAACCAAACGCTGCCGTGGCAATGAAACATCCTCCGCCACCGCCATCATCTCCTTTACTGGGCGGTTTATCTTTTGTTGTTATACTGAAGGTATCGGATACTCCGCCAATGGTCAGGGTCGCATGGGTTGTCGTGGAGAGAACTGCTGACGAAATCTGCTGAACCGTCACATTGTCACCAACGTTTACTATACCGCTCGTGCCGGTGTATGCGTTTCCATTGATGGAATAGGTGCCACCAGTGATAGATATATTCGTTGTTGTATTGATTCCTGAAACTACGATGATATTCGAGGTTATTACTGTATTCGTTGGAACATTCGCCTGATCTATAAACGTGAACTGAGCAGGTACATTGTCCGGCGCTGCCACTGTGGTCAAACTGAAGGTATCGGATACGCCACCAATGGTCAAGGTTGCATTGGTTGTTGTGGAATAGCTGTTTGCTGAAGTCTGTCGCATCGTTACGGTATTACCGTTATTCACCTTGGCGGTCCCGCTTGTGTACAACCCGCTGTTAATTTTATATTCTCCGCCAATAACACCAATATCCGCTTCCGCACCAAGACCTGATACCGTTATGACGTTCGATGTTAATACCGTATTGAATGGTACATTTACTTGATCGATAAATATGAACAAATCAGGGGTTGTGGCACTCCTTGTCGTTACGTTAAATATGTCGGATCTTCCGCCGATAACAAGAGTTGCCGAAACCTCCGCCAAGTAACTATCTGATGAAATCAGTTGAACTGTCACTCTATCACCATTATTAACCTCACTATCTGAGTCGGTATATGGTCCGCTGTTGATAGAGTATTTACCGCCTGTCACAGAAATATCTGTCTTTGTATTAATGCCTGAGACCATTATGGTGTTGGAAATTATCTCCGTATTTATCGGCACGTTGGTCCGATCGAGAAAAGAAAACTGATCAGGATCCGTATCAGGGGTGGTCAACGTGGTCACAGGAGCGGTTCGATAAGACGCCACAACATCCATGGTATTTTCGATGGTTCTGGCATTATCACCGTTGGTGGCGTGACCGGTAACTCCTCCTTCATAACTGACATCCGGATTGGAAAAATAAGGCACTTCTATGTATATATTACCGTATCCATCATTAGTGTATGCCATGATGGTACTATAATCCGTAGAACCTGTTCCCTCAAAATACCAACCTGCAGAATAAATGAATAGACCTGGTCCCCGAGAATCTTTCTGATAGATGCTGTGACCACAACCAAAATTATGCCCTGTTTCATGAGTCAAAGTTTCACTGATATCAACAGATTGAATGGCACTGACGGTAAATGCATAACTTGGCTGTCCACTACTTGAAGTCAGTTCATAACCCATGCCGACGGTACCCCAGGGCGACCCTGTATCCACCAGCATAGCCACCAGATCAGTCCCATAGGTATTGCGCAAGGTGTGAACATTATCCATATATCCATCGCTGGTTCTTTGTATTCTATCCAAATCTGTTCCTAAATCGCCACTGTATGTATAAGAGAGTGCCGCCACATGCGCCAATCTGAATGTCAGGCTCACATTGCTGTTTGTGGTTGCCTGATTAAGTTTGGCGATAACTTCTGCGGCAAACGTGTTCATTCCGCCATTGCTGTCCACCCAGGTTTTAGCTGTCGTATCATAAACAATCATCACATCGACTGTAGTGCTGTGGGCACTTGAAATAAAACAGAGAACAAGCAGAAAGGCTGTCCAAAACCTAAAGAAAACCTTCATGATAATACCCCTGACAGACTTTGCGTCTCCAGCAGACGGAAATGCAGATAAACTGCGATGGAAAAATTATTTTTTAATCCATCGAAATATTTGTAAAATATCATCGAATCACCGGCGGCATCTTCTTCATATCAATCTCTGTCACCGAGCCTGATCCATCCTGGGAATTTCCCCTCGCCCGATAAAGCAATCCCTTTTTCATGTCCTGCAGGGTTATGAGATAGCCGTCGGAACCAATTGTCATGATCACCGTTCTCATTGTGTGATTTTTCAGTTTGCCATGAACGACAACGGTCTCATTGGCATGACGTTTCACCGAATCCACTTTTACATCATATTGGACATCAGCAAATAAATTAAAGGATATTTCATCCCCTTGTGAAGGAACCACCCGTGTATGGCGATTTGATTTTTTATCAGGGGGAAGAATCTCCCGGTTAATAGCTATCTGACCTTTGCGGATTTCATAGGGGTGGAGAGACTGCCTGGCTTTCATTTGTGTCATATCTTCTTCTACAGGCCAAACCAATAATCTGCCGGCGGCCTGAACTGCGGACACTTGTAGAGAAAAGGCCAGGATGGATATGAAGACTAAAATGCTGTACCGGACAGTGAAGATTCTGTCATTATTATTCATATACCACCTCGTAGCTTTTTGTTTGTGTTAAATGATTAACCCGACACCAACGAAAATGAATAGCAATACTTGGCCAATGATTATACATTAATCTATAAGTACGTTCCACTAAATTTACTTCTGCTCAATTCGATCAATTACATGAAGTCCATAAAATTATAGGGCATCCTGAAATCTTTCAGAACGCCCTATAATTTTAAATCAATTTACAAAATTACCTGTTTGTACAGTACCCTTGTATTAAATGCGACTTTCTGCAGGCCACGGCAAATCCAGAGAATGAACCAGTTTGCCGATGTCGTTCAAAATACGGTAAGCGTCATACATCTTCTCATACTGGGCTCTAATCAAATCACTCTTCGCTGTGATTTTTTCAGCCGATGAATCGAGCACATCAAATAAGGTGCGCCGGCCGATTGACCATTGCGAAATATAAGCATCCGCCGTTTTACCGGTAGCCATCACATACTGCTCCAATTCGTTAATCCTTCGCATATCCGCTTTATACTGTTCATAGGAAAGACGAATAGCATGAGTGGTTTGCCATTCGGTTTTCTGCGCTATTTTCTCTGCTTCGTTTATTAAATAGGATGTTTCTTTGATCCTTGCCTTATTAGCTAGTCCGTTGAATATATTAAAACTGAGAGTCGCGTACGCCTGAAAATATTCCTGATAATTATTGTAGCCGAAAGGTCCGCTTATTTCATCTCCCCATGTATATTCGGCATTCACGTCAAGGTTGGGATAAACAAGGCCTTTCGCTGTCCTCATCTGATATTGTCTTGCTTCAAGATCCGCTTTCGCTGATTTCAAAATAGGATGATTCTCCAAAGCCAGTTTTTCTGCTTCCTGCAAGTTGGCAGGGATTAAGGAATAGGACGGTTCCGGTTTGACCAGATTTGCAGGCAGATAGCCGACGACAGCCAGATAATCCGCTTTGGCATTCTCGATATGCGCCTGTGTAACAACAAGATTGGATTTTGCCAGAGCCAGACGAGCCTTAATCTGCTCAAAATCAACCCCGCGATCAACACCGGCCTGACTGCGCAGTTTGATTTGATCAAAGAAGCGTAAATGAATCATCAGGTTTTCTTTGGCCAGCTCGTGTTGTTCAAGTGCTTTGAGATAGTCCAGATATACCCTACACGTCAGTAAGGCGATATTTTCCGTTGTTCCCTGTAAGAGGTAGACCTGGGAGGTGACCCGAGATTTCTGACGATTCGTTTCCGACAGTGTAACACCACCCCGGAATACATTCTGAGAAACCCTTACTCTTGCCGAATTCGGGTGGATATTATCCTCATACGGATGACTTTGATCGGTATATCCCGCCGACAGCAATGTATCAACCTTGGGATAAAAGTCGGACATTGCCTGCTTGACTTCTTGTTCCCGGGCCAATTTATTGTAGGCCACAGATGAGACTTCCGGATTATTCTGAATGACTGATTTAACCGCTTCCTGAAGTGTTTCCCCTTTTGCATCTAGGGCTCCTGTCAGAAAGAAAACTAAAATTAAAATGAGAACAGCTTTAAAATCTCGTTTCATACTTACCCCCCCTTGTACAGATTTACAATGACTTTTGAATTCAACAACGAAAATGGTTTTTTTAAACTTTACAATCGTTTACATTTCTTAAGTTGATTTTTTAGTTGTGGGTTACATTTTAAATCCACATTTAGGTAAGATAGTACACGGATCGTTAAAAGATTAAGTCTTCTCTGATCCCTGCACTATTTTAGATGGGCTTTGGATTTCTTCACCTCGCGTTATAATTTTTGCATTTTATTATCATTTTTATTGTTGTCAAGAAAAATCTTCCTGCAAAATTTTCGCATGAATTTCATTTAATGATAAATATCAGTATTTTAAAGTCATCCACCTTTAAAGAATATCTTCGACAATGATATTTTGAGAAGACATTTTCTCACGTATTTGTGTGCGTTCAGTAATTTTTTGCTGCGCTTTTTCCGGAAGTTCCGTAAAAAGGATGATATTTTTCTTTGTCAAGAGATCAATCAAATCTTCAAGCAGTCGGATTAATCCGGCATCGGAATGGGCCAGCAAGCTCTTCAGAAATTTATTGTCAAGATTATCCTTGAGAAAGTCCAGAATTTCCTCATCATTAATTGACTTTTCTTCTGTACAATTCGTCCCGGTCGCTGTTCGCAACCCGATTATTTTACCATCGGCAGAACGTTCAACAAAAGGCATATGGCGTTACCCGTAACAGCTTAAAATCGCGTTTTTTGTTACTGCATGCAAGACAACTTACTGCATAAAAAATAAAAAATCTATGGTAATTTTTATTCTCAATTAAAATCTTATTCTGTTTATTTTTACGTATAACATATTTAAAAAAAATGCATACAATTTTAAAATGATCGTTGCAGCACAATTTTTAAAAAATAATATACTTTTCCTAAAAAATATGATTATCTAATCAATAAGTAACACTTTAAATTTATCTTAAAAATCACACTCTCTAAGAGAAACTTATGCCGGAAAACAGCAACGATCCCGCTGCTAAAACTTGGAAAATTGTTCAGAATCAGGATATCCATGAAGATCCCCTTCTGGATTGCCTGATTATTCTGACCAAGACATACGGCCGTAATATTTCGAAAGCCAGTCTGTGTGCCGGACTGCCGCTTGTCCAGAATCGTCTCACGGTAGAATTGTTCTCTCGCGCCGCCCATCGCGCCGATCTCTCCTCACGAACACTGGAAAAATCCCTCGATGAAATCGGTTCTATTCAATTACCGGCTATCTTGCTGCTCCATGACCGCCAGGCATGCATTCTGGTAGAAAAAAACAGTACGCTCAACCAATACAGGATTCTTGTGCCTCAAAGCGGCAGCGGAGAAAAGATCGTCAGTCGGGAGGAACTGGAAAAACTCTACACGGGCTTTGCAATTTTTGTCCGCCCCAAATATCTGACCGACAAAAAATCTGTTGCCGGGGAACAACCAATCGGCAAAGCCTATCACTGGTTCTGGTCAACAATTCTGGAATCATGGCGCGTTTATCGGGATGTATTCCTGGCTGCGTTCCTCATAAACGTATTCGGTCTGGTGGGAATTTTTTACGTCCTCAATGTTTATGATCGTGTCATTCCCAATAACGCTACAGAAACGCTCTGGGTACTGTCGTTAGGCATTGCCGTTGTCTATCTTTTTGCGGTGATGATGCGCGCCTTAAGGAGCTATTTTATTGATGAAGCGGCCAAGAAAACCAATTTGAAAATTTCCGCAATGCTTCTTCAGAAAGTTCTCGATCTGAAGATGGAAGTCCGACCTCAATCCATTGGCTCTTTTACAAAAAACTTGCAGGAATTTGAAAGCATCCGTGATTTCATTACATCATTTTCCATAACTGCCGTCATCGATCTGCCCTTTACTTTACTGGGTCTGTTTGTGGTCTGGTGGATAGGCAGTTACATGGTTCTGGTGCACATCATTACCATCGCCATATTGATCGGTTATGCTTATTTCATACAGGCTCCGTTGCAACGGGTTGTCGAGAAAACGATTAAAGCTTCGGCGCAGAAGAATGCGATTCTCATTGAAGGCGTTGCCGGTCTGGAAACAATCAAAATGCTGGGCGCGGAAGGTCAGATTCAAAGGGCGTGGGAGGAAGCCGTCAGCTACATATCCAAATGGAGTAACAAATCGCGTATCCTTTCGTCTTCCGTCCAGGATGTAACATATTTATTGTCAAACATGATGACCGTGGCCATAGTCATTTTGGGTTTCTATATGATCACGGCCGGCGATCTTACTCAGGGAGGACTTGTCGCCCTGGTCATCCTCTCCAGACAGGTTATCGCGCCCATGGCGCAAGTCGTCAATCTGACCACAAGATATCATCACGCCAGAGAGGCACTAAAAACACTTGACGATATCATGAAACTTCCCGTGGAAAGACCAGCCGGAAAAAACTTCCTGCCAAGGAAACGATTTGATGGTGTCATCGGCGTTAAAAACCTTACATTTTCCTACCCCGGCCAAACCACAAATGTTCTCAACAACATTACGCTGGAAATTGCGGCTGGAGAAAAAGTGGGCATTATCGGGCCAGTCGGTTCAGGGAAAACCACGCTCGGCAAACTGATGCTTGGTTTATATGAGCCCATTGGCGGTATGGTCACCATGGACGGTACCGATATCCGGCAGATCGATCCGGCAGAATTGCGGCACTTCCTGGGTTACGTTCCTCAGGACATCGTTTTGTTTCAGGGAACCCTGCGGGACAACATCACCATGGGTGTCAATGACATTGATGATCAAAACGTACTTCACGCGACGGAAATGTCCGGAGTAAATGAATTTGTAAAAAAACATCCGTCCGGATTCGATATGAGAGTGGAAGAATTCGGCCGGGGACTTTCCGGTGGACAGCGGCAGGGTGTGGCCATGGCTCGCGCTCTTTTACTGGATCCGCCTGTGCTGGTGCTTGATGAGCCGACCAGCAATATGGACAACCGGTCGGAAATCAGGTTGAAAAACTATCTGGCACAAACCGTGAAGGAAAAGACCGTCGTATTGATTACACATCGCGCCTCGCTGCTGGATATGGTCAACCGTTTAATCGTTATTGACAACGGCGCTATTGTTGCCGACGGCCCGAAAAATTTCGTTTTAGAGGCGATGAAAAGAGGACAGCTCAATCTTTAGAGAAAGAGCTTATTTTTTAAGAAATGAATAAGGATTCCAAAATCAGAAAATTTTTTCAGTTATTCCAACGGATACCCGAAACGGGAGAATTCGGATGGAAAAAGCTGCTCAATGATCTAAAAAACAGTCAATTTTTCCAGCTATTGCGGGATCTGCCGGAAACGGAAGAACCTGCTTTGAATACAGCAAAAAAAGATTCTAAATTCAATCAATTGTTCAGGAAGCTCCCTGAAGAGGATGTTGATTTCGCGACGGATGTCCGGGCAACCATTCTAGCCCAGACGCCTCAGGGAGGCAGAATGATTATATGGGCAACACTCATTCTGCTTTTCATGTTTATCGTTTGGGCGGGCTTTTCCCGTTTAGAAGAAGTTACCCGGGGCGAGGGGAAAGTTGTCCCATCCGGTCATTTACAGGTTGTGCAGAACCTGGAAGGGGGAATCGTTTCCGAAATCCTTGTGAATGTAGGTGATGTAGTCAAAAAAGATCAATTGCTCATGAGGCTGGATCAAACCAGATTCTCTTCATCCTTTGAAGAAAACCGGGCCAAGTATCTTTCCAACATGGCCAAATCGGCGCGGTTAAAAGCCGAAGCAGAAGGAACGGCTCTGGTCATTCCCGACGAAGTGCTCAAGGAAAGACCGGATATTGCGGCAAGGGAGCGCCAGTTATTTGAGACACGTCGGATGGAACTGAGTTCCAGCTCTGAAATCAAGCGACAGCAAATCAGTCAGCGCAGCCAGGAATTAAAGGAACTGGAGGCAAAGCTGGGTGAATTAACCAGAACCTACACACTTTTACAAAAAGAAATCAGTATGATCAAACCACTGGTATCAAAAGGAGCTGCTTCTGACGTGGAAGTTCTTCAGCTGGAACGTCAGGCAAGCCAGATGCAGGGAGATATCGATCGCATCCGCCATTCAATCCCCGGAGCCCAGGCAAAACTCCGAGAGAGCCAGGCTTCCATGAATGAACTGAGTCTGAACTATCGGAACAAGGCCAATACGGAATCCAATGAAGTGCTGAGGGAAGTTGATGAAGGCGCCAGCTCCAATCTGGCCTTAAAGGACAGGCTGGATAGAACATCCGTTCGTTCGCCGGTGGACGGCATTGTGAACCGTATCATGATCAAAACAGTGGGCGGCGTCGTTCAACCGGGCATGGATCTGATCGAAATTGTTCCTCAGTCCGGTAGCTTAATTATCGAGGCGAAAATCAAACCTGCCGACATTGCTTTTCTCCGCTCCGGTCAAAAAGCCATGATAAAATTTACCGCTTACGATTACACAATATATGGGGCTCTGGATGCAGTACTGGAATCTGTCGGCGCTGACAGTATCACGGACGACAAGGGCAACAGTTTCTTTGTTGTGCGGTTAAAGACGAATAAAAACTATTTGGGCACAACCAAGCATCCACTGCCCATCATGCCGGGCATGGTTGCGTCTGTTGATATTCTTACCGGCAAGAAATCAATTCTCTCCTACATCCTGAAGCCTGTTCTGAAAGCGCGAAGCGTGGCGCTGAGAGAACGTTGAGAGAAAAGGAAGATTATAATCGGGTTGGATTTGTTTTGAGCAAGGACAAAATAATATGGCAATTCTGCTGAGCAGTGCGAATAACACAGTGGTCACAAGATGGGCGGAACATTTAAAAGGTCATTTTGACACCGATCATGCCCCGTCTCTGGAAGAACTGAAAAAAAAATGTGCTACCCGGAAATTTGATGTCATTATTTTACACCGGATCATCATTGATATGCCGGTATTCTCCGGTCTCATTAAAACATCGCCAACAGCCAAGTTTTTTCTCCTCTCAGACCGGCCGGATGAAGACGAGGCTTTATCCTTTCTCAAACTGGGCATTGTGGGATATGGAAATACTTACATCTCGTCACCACGGCTGCTGGAAGCCTTGAGAATTATCACCAATGGAGGGGTATGGCTCGGCCAAAAAGTCATTCAGCGACTGATCATGGATACCGTGTCTAATACAAAGCCCTCTAATGACAAAGAAAGCGCTGTCACCGCTCTGGAAAAACTGACCAGAGCGGAACGCAATATTGCCGAACTTATCGCTCGCGGACAGACGAACCTGGAAATCGCCGCAGACCTGAACATCACGGAAAGGACCGTCAAGGCTCACCTGACGTCCATCTATGAAAAGACAAAAACCGGCAACCGGTTGAATCTGGCTCTTCTGATCAACCTTGGTAAAAGCCCGCAGGGTTGAGCCAGATTATCTTTTTGTGCTTCGATAGACGCACAATCATTACCCACCAAAACCTAAAATCAGTCTTCGGGCACGGTGCCTGGACAGAGCAAAAAAACCGTCGCGAAAGGATTATACCTCTCGCGGCGTTTTCCCGTTTTAAGCTTCTTATATCGTATGATCAATAGCGACCTTACCGAGCAGACTATTCAAATCTGTAGCATCGGTGATATTATCAAAAGTAACGCTACTGACCATATTATCATGAGCAGCATTATCATAAACTTCCAACACAGCCTTGCCATCCGCGGTTGTGGAGAATCCCAATCGTGAATGATCGCCCTCCAAGCTATTCAGGACCGACGTAACGTCAACCTTATCACCTTCTGTCAGGTTGTAATCCAGAATATTATCGCGGGCATCGTTTGAAACAACAAACGTATCGGCCCCCTGACCGCCATGGAGGATATTATTGCCTGCTCCTCCACTCAGTGTGTCATTGCCATTTCCGCCATCGATGGAATCATCACCTGCTAATCCATTAAGGATATCATTTCCAGGACCGCCCATCATAACATCATTACCACTTATGCCCGAAAGTGTGTCATCGCCTTCTGTGCCCATGATCGGATCGAAGTAATTGGCCGAGGTTAAATAATATGCAGTTGTGCCCGGTTCAATGTGAACATCAAAACCTCCATCTGTTGAACTCTTATCCCCGATAACGATATTGCCATGCGTGTCATCAACCTGGATGCCTTCCACATAGAAATCTGTCACGATGATTTTATCGGCCGTATGATCACTGTTACCCATGTACGATACTGTCAGATCATATGGCTGCGCTGCATCAATATTGACACCTACATCCAGGTTAAAGATTGCGTTTGTATCCTGTTGGCCTTGAGCTTGTAAAGTTAACACGCTCTCGTAATTATGGACAATTCCATCGGCATCAGTCTGGGTGAATTCAACAAGCAGATATTGATCTCTGTTATTCGTGTTTGTAATAATCTGCAAATTCAGAATATTTGCAGGACCATAGGTATCGGCGGTATCGCTGATATCAAGATACTCGTAATTGCCACCAGACGGTGGATTGACGGTATTATCAATACCGAACACCGTCGTTCCAACTGGAACAGGATAATTATTGATTGTACCGTTCAATTGACCTGCTAATATTGTAATTGTTCCAACTGCATTACCGTTATCATCAATTATGTGCAACTCAAGATCCGTTTGTGGCGCATTGTTTACCGATGCTGTAATGGTCGTTAATCCGCCAACTGGCACTGATGCTTCCAAGGTAACCGTAGTCGTGTCAATCGTGTCGCTGATGACTGTGCTGACGCTTGTGTCTGCTGCCAACTGCAGGTTCTCCAGTGCGCCAGGAGTACCGGCATTAGCTTCAACTGCGCTGAGAATGTGGTTGTTGATGGTCTCGCCATCCAGATAGGGGTCGTCGCCCTGGATCGCCGTCGTGGTTGTGCCGAAAGTGGAGCCGGCAGCAATGGTGATGGTCTCGCCGTTGGCCAGAGTTACCGTGATGGCATTGTTGGCTGTGCCGCCCGTCAGGGTCGCCGTGTAGAGCAATGCAGGGGCGCCTTCCAATGTCGTCGTCGGATCAACAGCCAGATCAACCGTCACGGGATTGATTGTGTCAACAATTTGGGTCGTGGCTGGAGTACTGTCAATCACCAAACTACTAAAATTTCCGCCAGTGGCTTCGGTAATGATTGCACTCACACTGGTCGGATCAATGTAAATATCTTCATCAGGTGTTACAGCATGAATCACAGATCCACTATTGGCGCCAGCAGCTATCGTGATAATCTCACCATTAGAAAGTGTCACTGTAACCGGACTATCCACTGCGGCTGTGTTGTTCAGCGTTGCAGTGTATACGATGCTTGTTTCTGCTTCGGTAATAACTGGTGTAGCCGTGAGGCTAACGGAAGCTATGACTGGAGGTGCTGCCTCATCCGATCCATTGATGATGATGATCAGTTCCGCGTTATCCTGATCATTGTCGGCATCCTGCATCCAGTAGGGAAATCTTTCTACCAGGGTTTCTCCTTCACCCAGGGCCTGGACGATCGGATTTGTGTTGTCCAGAACATAGCTGTAATTGCCATTGCCCAGGTCGGTGAAGGTACCGTACAGAGCGGTTGTGGTGGTCCAATTAACAAAGCTCGTTGGTACATCCGCTCCCGGTTCGCCGTTGGGATGGAGATCGTTCGGAAGAACATTGCCCGTAATCGGAGCCGTAGAGTCTTCATCAATCGTTCGGACATCATCCACCGCATTTGGCAGATCGTCAACGATTTCGATGTTGATATCGACCGGTGCGGAGGCCGCTCCCGTCCCGTCAGTTGTGAAGACATTGAAGGTCTCCTGCTCCGGGCCGGGACCATCCGTCGTCAGGGATTTCAGTTCATAAGTGTAATTGACTGCACCTGTCGCACTGTCGTATCCGGTAATCGTCATGATGCCGTTCGTTCCATTGATCACTGTGCCGACCACATCTCCAATGGGGATAGTTGTTCCGTTGATTGTAATGCTGGCGATATTACTTAAGCCATCCGGATCGGCTACGGTAAACGTCCCGGAGGAAAACTCTGTGTTGGAGGCGGCATTGGACCCATTCTCATTAAGACCAGCTTCATAAACAACACCGGTTTCCGGACCGATGATGGTCGGAATAGCATTCTCCGGATTCGGTGTATATTGATCAGCTTCTGGCGTAGCCCAGGATATGCCTGCCGTCTCCGCCCCGCTTTCCGGCTTTACCACCGACCAGTCCGGCGCCACGACAAAGGTGGGATGGCCACCGCCCGCATTCGCTTCTCCACCAGCGGCAGTCGCTTCCAGTTCAATGGGCTGATCGCCCGCCAGCAGCGCCTCCTGGATTGCCTTTTGCTCGGCAGCAGACTCAGCGGTCACACCTGGCGAAACGGCTCCGTAAATATCCTCATCGATAACTGCATCGGAAACCCGGCCAAGATCCAACTGAGTAGGAGGAAAGGTATTAAAAACAATGGATATGCTTCCGTCATCTCCTGTTATAATGCGGTCGTCCGCAAACACAGGACTGTTTACTTTCAGTAACCGCACTGTTCCATCAGGTGATACGGCTTTTACCGTCCCATAGAGAATCGCAACTTTCCCCTTTACCTGATGCCCCATGTCACCTGATGCTGCTGTTTTTATCCTGGCCATGATCGGTTTCCCTTTTTATGGTTTATATTGTTATTTATATTTATACTTCTTAACTTTCACTATGTGTAGTTAATTAGTCCGTCCTGAAAAATGCGGCCTGGAAGCCGCGTAAACATTGAAGATGCTCTTTGAAAATTGAAGAAAATTGCGGAATTGTAGTTGATTTTTATTGGAAAAAGTGTTATAAGTATTTGAA
>JBATES010000019.1:0-2773 GCA_049664145.1 Smithella sp. | reverse complement strand
TTGATTTCAATATTAACCGTGTCATTTCGAAGGAACGAAGTGACTGAGAAATCTTTATAATCATTGAATAAGATTTCTCCCTTCGGTCGAAATGACATATCGGTAACTTTTGCAAGTATGCACTAGCTGCGTATAGAAGTTAGGATTGCGTATACAAGAGATTAATGTTCAAATATAATTAACGGCAATATCCCTTATCTCTGACATGTTTTAAAGTTATGCAAGTTCCAAGTGCGCAAGCTTTTTGCGCATCAGAACAACAAAGCTCATTATTCCGCATATAGAAATAAACCATTGCTCTGTTGTTGTAGGCAGAAGCATAATCTGGTTTCCAATGTATAGCTTTATTGAAATTCTCCAAAGCGTTTTGATATTGACCAAGCTTAGCATAAGCAACTCCCCTGTTATTATAGGCGAATGGATAACGTGGAACGATTCGGATAGCTTCATTATAATGAACAATAGCCTCTTTAATTTTATGTTTTTCATATAAGGCATGTCCTAAATCATTATGCGCGAGAGAATTATCCTTTGTTACCTGCAAAGCATGATTAAAAAGTTCTATGCTATTTTTCCAGTAACCACATTGCTGCCAAGTTAAAACCGATAGGATGGCTATAACGGCAATTCCTGCCGGCAATAAAATCTTTTTGCGCATGTCTTCACATGTGAACAAAAGTGGAATACCCCATGCTATAATAATGGAAATGCCGATAGAGGGTAGATAAGAATAGCGGTCTGCCATTGCGAAGTCCCCTATCTGTTTGAAAATTCCAGTAACTGGCAGAATGGTTATTGCATACCATAGCCATCCAACAAGGAGATAAGGTAAACGTATCGCCATTGCAATAACAGCTACGCTGATGAAGATAATCAGCAGAATTGCTCCTAAAAATTGCCAAAGAGATATTTGAGTTGTCAAAGGATAGCTAATAGTCAAGACATAAGGCCATAATATCTTGACCGGATAAGTCATAAAAGAAATAAACGCATTCATTATCCGGAAACCTGCGGGAAAATTATTTCCGTACGGGTTGAATTGGGCATAAAATGTGATGGCAGAAAAAACTAATGACAAAACAAAAAAAGGTGTCTTTTCTTTCAATTGCCATAAAATTGAATTTGTTTTTTGTGACTTAAAACGTTCCAGCGGCCAGTAATCTAAAAGAATCATAATAAGAGGCAAAGTGACGACCATTGGTTTACTCATCAGAGCTAAGAGAAAGGAAAAAAGAACTAGCAGATACCTTGGTATAATGGGTTTTTCCGTATAATAGACATAGAGGTAGAGAGTAAGCATCCAAAAAAATGCACTCAAAACATCTTTACGCTCAGCAATCCAAGCAACTGATTCCACATGAATGGGATGAAGAGCGAATAGAGCAGCGACAAAGGCACTTTTCCAGATAGCTCCGGTCATGCGGTTAAAAAGCCAGAATAGCAATAACGTACTCATTACATGCAATATAAGATTAGTCAGATGATAACCACCGGCATTTGATCCATAAATCTTATAATCAAATATAAATGAAAGCCATGTTAAAGGATGCCAAAATTCGGCATACGTTGTACTGAATGCCCAGTGAAGTGCTTCAATTGTGAATCCTGCGCGTATCTGAATATTTTGTCTGACATAGACGTTATCATCAAGATTAATAAAGCCATGATGATTAACCTGCCAATAAACAGCAAGCGTAGCTAATATCAAAACAATAGAAACTATCAGTTTCTGGTTCTTTTGCTCAAACATTGCCTTATTTAACATAACGAAATTTAATTTCTTTTAATCACACAAATAAAATCTATCATAAAAAATTTTAAACTTTTTATTAATATCATAATGCTTAAGAAAATATCATCAAATATTAATGGACTAAATAGAACCGTCCCGGATTATTTTCCGGATTATTTTCCGGATTATTTTTCTCCCTGGGAAAAGGCGACTGAATCGTTAAGGAAGCGCACAAATACGGCGGCAAAGTTATGGCCACGGTGGTCAACCTCAAGCATGCCCTGAAGGCGCAGGAGTTTGAATCGGACGCCGTGATTGCCACGGGTCAGGCGATACGCGCAGTGGCGTGCTTCCCGTCGGTCAGGTTCAGGGATTGGTTCATGACGCGCCGACGGTGGCGGAACTCTTTGCCCGCATTGATGCCGAAGCCAAAGCAGTCAGCGGGAAACTGGCGGAAAAAGTGTAAGCCAAAGATGTGGAACCCTGCTGAACGACGAGTGTCCTGTCCGTCTATTGAGGTTTTGGATCATTAAACTTCTCGAAGACATACACGGGGATATTGAATGAGTTCAGGCTCATCAAATGTTGCCTATGCGCAATGTAGTGATCCAGATTCCTGATCATTTCACTTTGTGCATTGATGAACTCCACTCCCGCCTCGTACCATTTGTCTTCGAAGATGCTCTTGATCCATTTTATTTTCGCGGTGGCTGTTATCTTTTGTCGCAAATTCTTCAGCTTGAAATCTATTTTAAGAATGGTATCGACAGGCAAAAAAATGTTTCCTCTGATTTTAGCACCGGACAAGGATATATCTTCGCTCAGATTATAAAAAACAGGTTCTTGAGAAAGACTTGTTTCTTCAGAGATTACGGTTGTGGTGATTTCGTTAAATTCTTTTAATCGCACCGAATGTCTTTTTTCGTTCATACCGACATTCCTTGTTTTCACATGGTCAAAAATTTTGCGTTCATTACCTCAATTCAAATACCCGTATTGTCCTGGTGGAAAGTGTCCTTTTGTTGGACTAGTTGTGGGGGG
>JBATES010000018.1:0-2664 GCA_049664145.1 Smithella sp. | reverse complement strand
ATGGCACACTGACCTATCGTGAACTGAACGAGAAGGCCAACCAGTTTGCACATTTTCTTCTGTCCATGAAAGTGGCAAAAGGCGACACCGTGACGCTGTGTCTCGAAAACAGGCCGGAACTCCTTGTTCTATACTGCGGCTGTGCCAAGATCGGGGCGGTCTGTTCCCTCATCAATACGAATCAGAGAGGAGATTCTCTGGTGTACAGCTTCAATCTCAACAAAGGCAAGGTGATCGTTGTCGGAGAGGAATGTGATGGATTTTTCAATGAAGTGAAGAGCGGCATTGACCTGCAGGGCTCCGAGCTGTGTCTGCTGCGCGATCCGGCGATCAACCGTTTAAAAGAGCCTCAAGACGTTACGGATCAAATCGCGGCCATGCCCAAAATGAACCTGCCTGAGACACATGCGATAACCTTAAAAGATCCGATTGCCTACGTGTACACCTCCGGGACTACAGGAGGAATGCCCAAAGCGGCGGTCATCACCAACAAACGGGCGATTTCGGCAACGTTCTGGTTCGGGCGGGTGGTGACGAGAGTCACACCGCGCCACACCATCTATATTCCTCTTCCGTTTTTCCACACCAATGCCATAACCGTGGGCTGGCCGCCGGCAATGTCCAGCGGCGCGGCGGTTGCTTTGAGAAGAAAATTCAGCGCCAGTGGCTTTCTGGAAGACGTGAAAAAATTTCAGGCCACGCATTTCGTATATGTGGGAGAAGTGTGCCGTTACCTGATGGCGCAGCCCGCCAGAGAAGGAGAAAATAAAACAACGCTCAAATACATCATCGGCAACGGCCTGCGGCCTGACATCTGGATGGCGTTCAAGAAGCGTTTCGGCATCCGGAAGATTTTCGAATTTTACGGCGCGGCAGAGGGCGTCGGTGTTTTTACCAACCTCATGAATTTCGATTACACGGTCGGCACAAGCCTCACACCTTTCGCTATCGTCAAGTATGATGTCGAAAACGACTGCCCCGAGCGGAACGCCGATGGTTTTCTCACCAAGGTTGCCAAAGGCGAATCGGGACTGCTGATCATGGAGATATCCGAGAAAACGCCGTTTCCCGGCTATACCGATAAAAAGAAGACGGAAGAAAAAATCATCCGCGACGCTTTCAAGAAAGGAGACCTCTGGTTTAATACCGGTGATATGCTTCGCAACATGGGTTTCAGGCACGCACAGTTTGTTGACCGCTTGGGCGACACTTTCCGCTGGAAAGGAGAAAATGTCGCGACCATGGAAGTGGAAAAGGCGCTTGATTCTTTTCCGGGGATTTCATCGTCGGCGGTTTATGGCGTGGTGATGCCCAAAGGCGACGGTAGAGCCGGTATGGCCGCCATTATCAGGAAAGAGGGGCGTGAAATGGATTTTACCGCATTGACGGCGCACCTGAAATCTGTGTTACCCAAATATGCGGTGCCGATTTTCATCCGTTTTGTCAATGATTTTCAGTTGACCGCCACGCATAAGATTAAGAAGATGGATCTTAAAAATGACGGTTATAATCCGGCTGCGATGAAAGGCGATGTTTTTGTACTCCTGTCCGGAAACGATAGTTATGTTCCATTGAATGACGCCCTGTATCAGGACATTGTGGCGGGAAAATACAAATTTTAAAGGTACTGTTCCTGATGGCTCAAACCTTTTGATGAAAAGGAGTTTTTCATGTCGTTTATCACTATTGATCGGGAAAAATGCAGACGGGACGGCATTTGTGCGGCGGAATGCCCGTCAAAAATTATTGTTCAGACGGACCGGAAATCTTTCCCGGCGCTCATCGAAAACGGCGAGGCATTATGCATTAACTGCGGACATTGTGTGACGGTGTGTCCTTACGGCGCGCTTAGCTTGTCCGCCATGCCCATTGCCGCTTGCCCTCCGGTTAAAGAAAATCTTCTTGGCGACACGGAGCTCTTGAAACAATTTCTTCAGACGCGGCGTTCCATACGCAGTTACAAAGCAAAAGTCGTCAGCCAAAAACTTTTGAAGGAACTGATCGAGACGGCGCGATATGCTCCCACTGCCCACAATGTGCAAAAAGTGCACTGGACCGTTTTTCAGCATCCCGAAGATATTCAAAAACTGGCTGCCATGACCGTTGATTTTATGAAAATAGTGCTTCCTGCTCTTACCGATGAATCCTATTCCAGGCGTTTTCGGTCTAGCATAGAGGCTTGGGACAAAGGCATCGATCGCGTTTTACGAAGCGCGCCTCACTTAATCGTTGTTCACGCTCCTTCCGATGAATTTTTCTCGTCAACCGAGTGCGCCACCGCGCTTTCCTATCTGGAACTCTATGCCCATGCCAAAGGACTGGGGACGTGCTGGGCCGGTTACTTCACAGTAGCCTCTAATCATCATGAACCGCTGACCAAAGCGCTGGATTTGCCTGCCGGACACACATGCTTCGGGGCGGTGATGCTGGGATATCCCCGGTACCGCTATTACCGGATACCCAAGCGTAACGCTCCGCTTGTTACCTGGCGCTGATTTTATAAAGATTTTGCTGACAGCGGCTCGTCAAAAACCATTTGGTAACATCTTATTTGAGGCAATTCGACCATCAGGTTAACCTTGCTCCCTAAAATAGAGATTGGTCTATAAAAAAACAGAAGCACCCTCTTTGTTATTGAGTTTCGATGAGATATAATCTCACCTG
>JBATES010000017.1:0-17157 GCA_049664145.1 Smithella sp. | reverse complement strand
GATTAATTTTTTTCTGCCCGATATTGATATACGTGACACCCGCATTCCTTTTCGTGTGGTTTCCACGGATTTGATTACCGGAAAGAAAATTGTTTTTTCAGAAGGATCACTGCGCACGACTGTGCTGGCCAGTTGTGCCGTTCCAGGGGCGGTGGCTCCGGTTCGTCACGGCGAATGGCTGCTGGCCGACGGCGGCATTACCAGCCTGGTGCCCGTGCACGCCGCGCGGGAAGCCGGCGCGGGCATTGTCATCGCCGTCATCGTGGATCGTGATTTACAGACAGATGTCAGTATCGAGACGGCAAAGGATGTTGTATTCCGGGCGGGTGAAATCACCGCCAACGCTCTGGAGGAATCGGAACTCGCCGACGCGGATGTCGTCATTCGTCCACAGGTGGGCAGTCTTCACTGGATGGATTTCAAACGGGCGACAGATCTGGTCAAGGCAGGAGAAGATGCTGCCCGCGAAGCGCTGGATAAAATCAATGCCAAACTACCCTTCTACCGCCGGATTATCCGCTTCACTCGTCGGTTTTTCAAAAAATAAAACGAAAGGAAAAAAGGACGCCCCTTTTTTTACCGCCAAAAAAGCGAACCTGAAGATTCGGACTACAAGGAAATTCGGTATTGGTCCCAATTTGCAACGGGTATTTTAATCGTTGGTTATTGGAAAAAGGAGAAATGATAAGCAAAGTCAGGACCGGAAATATTCGTTAATTATTTGATTTTAAACATCATTTTATCAAGGGCAATTAGTTCTTGATTTCTGTTTTTGTTTGGTATAGAACCGCGCCAACTAAATATTAGGACTCCTTGCCCGTCCCAAACGGGCTTTAGAGCCGAAAGGAGAACATTTTGCAAAGATACGAAATTGTGGCTATCGTCCTGGCCGATTTAAACGAGGATGACATCACCGCGTTGATCGAACGCATCCAGACCATCATTACCGAACGAAAAGGTGTTATTGCCAAGGTTGACAAGTGGGGCAAACGACATCTCGCCTACGAAATCAAAAAACAGAGAGACGGATATTATTTTCTGATTGATTTTGCCGGTGACGGCGCCATTGTCAATGAAATTGAAAGAAATTTCAAGATTGACGACCGCGTCATTAAATTCATGACCGTGAAGAAAGAGGGCGCCACCACCGCCGAAGGCATCGTGCAGGAAGCTGCAGACGCGGAAGCCAAACGCGCTCAGGCGAAGGTGGATGCTGAAGCCGCTGCCGCAGAAGGAAGGTCTATCAATCCGATAGAAAGGGCGCCGCGGGAAGCAAGGCCTTACGCCAGGAAAAATTATCACAAAGAAGAAATTACGACGAAGGGGGAATAAACAATGGCAATGGAAACACGCAATTCGGAAAGACAAAGCAGATATCCCCAGAAAAAGTTTTTTCACAGAAAGAAATTTTGCCGGTTCTGCTCGGATTCCAATATAAAAATAGATTATAAAAATACTGCGATTCTCAATAATTTTGTTACGGAACGGGGCAAAATTATGCCGCGCAGAATAACCGGCAATTGCGCTTCTCATCAGCGTGAACTGGCGCTGGCCATCAAAAGAGCGCGACAGATTGCCATCATGCCGTATGTGATGGCGGACGGTAGATAAAGTTCTCGTTTACAGTGCCTAAAGACCGGCAAATCATTTTTTTCCGGTGAAAAATATTTATACCAGTCACAGTGGTTTGAAAGTCAATCCAACGTGAGTTCCTGATCAGGTAACGCCAGCAGCCTGGCGTTACCTGCCTTTTATTAAATGTCAGTCTTTGCACAGGGTATTCAATTGTGAGCAGTTTATCTCCTTTGAAAAAAAACATTGTTAACAACAACGATAATTCTTTTTCCAGATTGCTGCCGGTTATCTTTTTATTTGTCTTTTCAGCTGTTTTTGTGCCTTTAGCCGGTCCGTTTTTTCTTTTTCTCTTACCGATGGTTTTATTTTTGAACGGCATTTTGAACGGCATTTTGAAAACAGCGGTCGTTTTCCTGATTTCTTTTTCCCTGCTTTTGCTGGTCGCGGTTTTGATGAAGTTTGATGTGCCCGCGATTGCCGTTTTTACTATGGGTATGTCCGGCATGTTGATGGCGCAAATAACGGCCAAGCATTATTCCGTCGAGAAAACAATAATATATCCTTCCCTTTTGATCATCGGGGCAGTAGGCTTTTATTTTATTTATGACGCTGTGGCGCTTTCGGTCAGTCCCTGGCAGCTCGTTAAAAATTATATAACGTTTGTGGTTGAAGAAAATGTCAATTTATACAGCCAGTTGCCCTTAAAGGCGGAAGATATCAATTTCATAAAAAACAATAAGCAGATCATCATGAAAGGATTTATTCATATCTTTCCGTCCATGGTGGTTATCTTTTCCATCTTGACGATATGGATAAATTTACTCCTGGGAAAAAATTATTTGAACAGGGCAGGGGTGATCTATCCGGCATTGATGTCACTTGCCGGCTGGAAAATACCGGAAAAGATGATCTGGATTTTTATCGCCTCCGGCGCCTCATTGTTTATACCGGAAAGCGGCATCAATTTCTTCAGTTTCAACTTATTTCTGGTGGTCTGTTTTTTATATTTGCTGCAGGGACTGGCCATTGTCAGCTTCCTGTTTCAGATAAAAAATGTCCCGGCTTTTTTCCGTTATTTTTTTTATTTTTTAATTGCAGTTCAACAATTTCTTATGATACCTGTAATAGCAATTGGACTATTGGACATGTGGGTTGATTTCCGGAAACTTTTACAGAAGAATCAAATGGCGAATTAATTTATAGGTGTCTATTTTAAATAAACGGAGGATTTATGAAAGTAATTTTGAAACAAAGCGTGCCTTCTCTGGGCAAAGCGGGAAGTATCGTCAAGGTCAACGATGGTTATGGCCGTAATTTTCTGATTCCGAAAGGATTAGCCATTGAAGCTGATGAAAAAAACGTCAAGCTTTTTGAGCATGACAAAAATAACATCCTGAAGAAGGCGGCCAAGGAGCAGAAAATTGCTCAGGACCTCGCCGATGTTTTGTCCCGTGAAACCATCACGATCGCCCGGAAAGTCGGCGATCAGGATAAACTGTTCGGTTCGGTCAGCACCAAGGACATTGAAGCCGCTCTTAAAGAAAAAGGATATGAGATTCACCGGAAGATGATTGTCCACGAGCAAGGCGAACACATTAAAGGACTCGGTGAATATAAAGTCAAAATTAAACTGGCCCACGATGTCGAATCCCACATTACCTTAAAAATTATCGGCGAATCATAATGCGCGAAAAGGATCCTTCATTGTATAAACTTCCTCCGCAGAATATTGAAGCGGAGCAGTCTGTTTTGGGCAGTATTCTGCTGGAGAACAGCGCCCTGAATAGCGTGCAGGAAATTATATCTGACGGGGATTTTTACAGTGAGGCGCATAAAAAAATATTCAAGACCATATATGACCTTTCCGAAAAAAATGAGCCGGTCGATCTCATTACGTTGAGCAATGCCCTGAGGGATAAAAACATGCTGGATTCCGTCGGCGGCATGTCCTACCTGGCATCCCTCGTGGATAACGTTCCTTCAGCCGCCAATGCGGCGAACTATTCAAAAATCGTCAAGGAAAAAGCGATTCTCCGCGGTTTGATCACGACGGCAACGGAAATTATCGACAGTTGTTATGAGGCGAATACGGACGTTGATAATATTCTGGATAGTGCCGAACATCATATTTTTGAAATTTCTGAAAATAAGGTGCGGCAGGACTTTTCTCCGATCAAGGATGTTGTCAAGGAAAGTTTTAAATCCATCGAAGGTCTTTATGCCAGCAAGGAACTCATTACCGGAGTGACGACAGGTTTTCACAAGCTCGATGAGTTAACCGCCGGTTTGCAGAAATCAGAACTGATTATTATTGCCGGGCGTCCCAGCATGGGCAAGACGGCGTTCGCCCTGAACATTGCTCTCAACGCTGCCATGGATGCCCAGGTGCCTGCCGCCATATTTTCTCTGGAAATGTCCAAAGAACAGCTGGCTTTTCGTCTGCTTTCTTCTAAAGCCCGGGTGGACTCGCAGCGCCTCAGAAAAGGATTCCTTGGTGAAACAGACTGGCCCAAACTGACGACTGCCGCCGGTCTCCTTTCGGAAACCCCCCTTTATATTGATGATACCGCGGCCATTACCGTTTTGGAAATGAAGGCCAAGTCGCGACGCTTGAAGGCGGATAAAGGTCTGGGATTGATTGTGGTGGATTACATCCAGCTGATGCGATCCAGTTACACTCACGATTCACGCGAACGTGAAATATCAGACATCAGCCGCTCACTGAAGGCGCTGGCCAAGGAACTGAAAGTTCCGGTAGTCGCTCTTTCGCAGCTTAATCGTCAGGTGGAAAGTCGCACCAACCGGCGTCCCCAGATGGCAGACCTGAGGGAATCCGGCGCCATCGAACAGGATGCCGATGTCATCGCTTTTATTTATCGTGATGAAGTCTATAATAAATCGGAAGATAATCCGGATAAAGGTGTCGCGGAAATCATCATCGCCAAACAGAGAAACGGCCCTACGGACACGGTGAAGCTTGCTTTTGTGGACAAATACACAAGCTTTGAAAACTTGTCACGTGTGGACGTTCCGGAAGCACAGCAATAAAGAGTTTTTTAACGTGGTTTTTTGGCATCGTTTTATCTTGCTCACCATTTGCCCAATCAACACATGATCAAGAATCGGTCAGCAGGGGACTATGTTCGATAAGATTATTATCAATTCCTCCAGACAGGTAACAATAATTTGCTTTTTTTTACTGGTCATTACGACTGCCGTTTTCTGGCAGGTGCATCAGCATGAATTCGTCTATTTCGATGACGGCGTTTATGTCACACAGAATGCTCATATCCAGTCCGGCATAACCCTTCAAGGCATTCGTTGGGCATTCAGTACGACCTATGCCGAATTCTGGCATCCTCTCACGTGGCTGTCCCTGATGCTGGATTATCAGCTTTATGGCCTCAACGCCGGTGGTTATCATGTGACCAATCTTATCCTGCATATGCTGAGTGTCCTGCTGTTATTCCTGCTTTTCCACCGCATGACCGGCGCTGTATGGAAAAGCGCTTTTGTTGCCGCCATTTTTGCTATTCATCCCCTGCGAGTGGAATCGGTTGCCTGGGTTGCCGAACGCAAAGATGTCTTGAGCGCTTTTTTCTGGATGCTGAGTTTATGCGTTTATGTCTATTACTGTAAGAAACCGGTTTTCAAAAGGTATCTGCTTGTGATGTTGTGTTTTGCCTGCGGTCTGATGAGCAAGTCCATCGTTGTAACTCTGCCCGTGGTCATGATTATTCTGGATTACTGGCCGCTGAACCGTATGCAATCCCCTAACCGGAAAAAAGCAGGTGCACAAAAGAACAAAATATTTCCGCTGTGGCAATGGAAAGAGAAAACGCCTTTTTTCATTTTATCAGCTTTGTTTTCAGGAATAACAATTTATGCCCAGCACGGTAAGTCAGACATTCATCCATTGGTTTCCAGAATTGCCAACGCCTCCGTTTCTTTTGTTCAGTATCTGGGAAGGATATTCTGGCCTCATGACATGGCGCTTATCTATACGTTTCCGGAAAATCTTCCTGTCTGGCAAATTGCAGGATCAACGCTGTTGATCGTACTGATTACCGCGGCAGTCCTTTACGCGGCAAAGCGGATTCCGTTTCTTTTCGCGGGATGGCTTTGGTATTCGGTCACCATTTTGCCGGTTATCGGTATCATAACAATCGGAGATCCGATGGCCGACCGTTATGTTTATCTGCCGTCCATCGGAATTTCCATCATGGCGGCCTGGGGCATTCCGTTTTTATACGACCGCCTGAGTCTGCACAAAATATTTTTATTTCCATCGGCAATAGTTTTTCTTGTTTTACTGTCGGCTCTCACCTGGAAACAATGTGGATACTGGAAAAACGACACCTCTCTCGCGAATCATGCTTTTGAGGTAACCGGCAATAATGCCCTGCTGATTATGATGCATAACAATCTTGCCTCCTCCCTGGATCAAGAAGGCAGAATACCGGAGGCTATTGATCATTATGATGAAGCCATCCGCCTCCAGCCTGATTATGCCTATGCCTATAACAAGAGGGGAATTCTTTACGGGAAAACAGGACAATATCAGCAGGCCATCAATGATTACACGGAAGCCATCCGTTTACAGCCGGATTATGCTCTCGCTTACAACAACAGGGCCAATACTTATGTGGGCCTGGAAGAATACAATCTCGCCATCAAGGATTATAATGAAGCGATCCGTCTCAAACCTGATTATGCGTATGCTTACAACAACAGAGGGTATGTTTATTTTAAAAACGGCAACAACGAAATGGGCTGTCAGGATGTGCAAAAAGCATGTGAATTAGGGGAATGTAAAAGACTGATCATTGCCAAAAACGAAGGATTGTGCCATTAGTTGGCCGATAGAATTTCAAGTTGATTGTGCGCATATTGCGCCAATGAAGTAACATCGGGGAGACGAGATGCTGAAGGTTAGGGAAACCGATTCGATGACTCTTTTTTATATGGGAAGGTCCCCGTTGGGATTTCTTCTGTATCCCGTTTATGCATTTCTGATTGGCGATACGCTGATTGATACGGGCACCAACCGCGCCGGTCGGGAATTTTCGCAGGCATTAAAGAACAGAAAAATTACCCAAATTGTCAATACGCATCATCATGAAGATCATATCGGCAACAATGCCGACATTCAGGAGATGTTTGGCATACCGATATTCGCTCATGCTTTAGCGCTTCCTTGTCTGGATAATCCACGTTTGAATAGCTTGCGCTTGTATCAGCGAGTTGTCTGGGACTGGCCCAGGCCTTCAAAAGGTTTGGCCATCGGCTCCACGGTTTCTGCCGGCCCTTATCGTCTGGAAGTCATCCATGCCCCGGGACATACGGACGATCACATCTGTCTGTATGAACCTGATAAAAAGTGGCTTTTCACCGGCGATCTCTTTTGCGGCACGGCTTTTATCTATCTGAGGCGCGATGAAAATTATCTGCAGATTCTTGATACATTAAAAAAATTGTCTCTGCTGGAAACCGATACGCTCTTCTGCAATCTTAAAGGCATGGTAAAAAATGGCCGGGAGGCTCTTCTCAAAAAAATTGCCAGAATGGAACAATTGCGTGATGATGCGCTTCATCTGAAAGAAAAAGGATTGCCACCGGATAAAATCAGGCAAAAAGTTCTGGGAAAAGAAGGGGCCATGGATTTTATTACGAGAGGTCATTACTCCAAACAAAACACCATTGACAGCATTGTGTCCGGCAAAAGGCCGGATCAAATAAAATAGGCGTGCCGGATCGACACGCCTGGGATTGATTTGTGTTCTTTTATTTCGCTTTGTAAAGCGCTTCAATCTGATCCTGCAGCTGCTTGACCACAACACTGCGTTTTAACTTCATCGTTTGTGTCAGCGTACCGTTATCCAGACTGAAAGCTTCGGGAAGGAGTAAAATTTTCTTGGGAATTTCATAACTGCCGAATTTGCCCTTCAGATGCTTTGTGATTTCTTCGGTGTACATGTCGATGATATCCTGGCGCGCAACCAGTGTTTTAATATCCTGCGGCAATCCTTTTTGTCTGGCATAATCCAGCAAAACTTCAAAATCGGGAACGACGATGCAAATATTGTAGGCGCGATTAAGGCCATAGACCAGCGCCTGCTGGACCAAACGAACCAGGCAGATTTCTTCTTCCAGCGCGACGGGGAAGACAAATTTTCCATTTTCCAGTTTATACTGCTCCTTGATACGTCCTGTAATAAACAGAAAACCGTCTTTATCTAAGCGTCCTCTGTCACCGGTACGGAAACCTCCATCCGGTGTCATTGTGGCTTTGGTATCTTCCGGGCGGTTGTGATATCCCTTCATAACATTGGGACCATAAATAATTACTTCACCATCGGTTGCTCCCTCCTCCACGACAGAAGAATCAATGACAATCTTCACCTTATCAATGGCCTTGCCGACACTGCCCAGACGGTAGTCAAAGGAGGCATTCATCGTAGCGGCTGGAGACGTTTCCGTCAGGCCGTAGCAATCGTAGATGGGAACGCCGATGTCAAAAAAGAACTGCGCGATTTCCGGATTCATCGCTGCACTACCGCTCATTGAGCCCATCAGTCTTCCGCCCAGACGTTCCCTGATTTTCTTAAAGACAATTTTATCAGCCAGTTTAAATTTCAGATTGGTCATCAAGCAGGTTTTCCCTTCAGCTGCCAGTTCACGTTTTCTTTTGGCCGATTCGACTCCCATGACAAAGAGCGTTTTCGCCAGACCGCCTTCCTTATTCATTTTTGTCCATAGACCGTCATAAACACGGTTGAAAACACGCGGTACGGCAACGAGCCAAGTGGGTTTGACGGCAACAATATCGTTGATGATGGTGGCGGGGCTTTCCGCCAGACCCATGGCGCCGCCCTTAAGAATAACCGCAAACAACTCTCCGCTTTGACCATAAGAGTGAGCCCAGGGTAAAATCGCGAGCGTGAGGGCGTCTTTTCCGTCATTTGCAAACAGCTCGGGGTACATTTTACAGCCAGCCAGAGAGTTACTGGTGAAATTTCCATGAGAAAGCAAAACACCTTTGGGATTGCCGGTGGTGCCTGATGTATAGATGAGTTCAGCAATGTTGTCCGGGTGAGGACGTTCGGAGGGAACCGGTTTGGCCGAACCTTTCTTTTCCAAAGCGGCCATGGAATGCTCGCCTTCAGCTTCAATGATAAAGATATGCTTCAAGGTTGGGATGTCTTTGGGAAAATCCTTTATTTTTTCGTAAATTTCCGGTTTGGAGACAAATAGAACTTTTATGGCGCTGTCTGTGATGATGTATTTCCAGATCTGAACCAGTTCCGCTTCATACATCGGAACATAACGGGCCAGCCGTCCCCATGCGGCAAAGGAACAAACAGCCCATTCCGGGCGGTTATTGGCGATGATGCCGACAGCGTCGTCTTTGCCTACACCCAGCTGGGCCAGGCCGGCGCGCAGATTATTGATGCGGGTGTCGATTTCTTTGTAAGTCACCCATTCATAATCTCCGTTTTTGTTTTTTGTGCCGAAAAGACGTCTGTCTGCGAATTTTGACGCGCTTCCCTCCCACCAGTCAACAAAATTATCCGGTTTATCAAGCGTAAATGTGTGCTGCATAATATCTCCTTATGTTTTTATTAGTGCGAAAGAATTTTTTTCGCGGAAAGCATCAATCAATACTCTTGACTGGGAGTCTAAAATATTTTTCGTTAAAATACAAGAGAGATTGAACAAAAAAATATTTCTGTAAATGTCTAAAAACATTGCGTTTCTAATGGACGTTTTCAAAATAAGATATATAATAAACAAAATAACATTTTTAATCTCGCTTGATCTATCGAATATTCTTCCCGTGCTTCTCTCTTCTCCAAAATTGACATTCCGGGAATGGTATTTTTTTAGGTTGGTTCCCTTTTTTGGCTTGATCTTGAAAAGTCAAAAAGGCGGCGTGTAAAGTTCATTTTTTTTAACCCGTAAATGTAGAAAGGAGAAAATTTATGAGCATTTACAAAGTGATTGAAATTATCGGGGCAAGTGAAAAATCGTGGGAGGATGCGGCCAAAAAAGCTGTGGAAATGTCGGCCAAAAGTCTGAAAGACTTGAGAGTTGCTGAAGTCAAAGAATTGGACATGAGAGTTGAAAAAGGCAAGGTCGTGGAGTACCGGGTGAAATTGAGAGTGTCCTTCAAGTACACACCGGAATAAGAAAGAACATAATCAACCTGAAAAATCGGGAAACTATTGCGGCGGTTTTGTAGCCTGCCGCCGCAATAGCAAAGTATGAGATAGCCGGAAACAAACTTTAGTGACCAATATTTGATTGACACCTTTGACGCTTCTTTATATATTCACAACACGTTAACTTCCGTTAAAGATAGGAAAACGAACAACTGCCTCTGGAACAGTTCATGCTGATTGAAAAAATTGAGGACAAATGCAGTGAATGCATGCTCTGCGTCCGTGACTGCGTCATGGGCGTGTGGCGCAATGTTAACGGTAAATCATCACCCGCGCATATGGAAATGTGCAACGGCTGCAGTCACTGCATCGCTGTTTGTCCCTGCGACGCCATCATTCATAACGGTCTCAAAAAAGAAGAAATTTCCGATGTTCATTTAAAAAATCTCAGTCCGGATGTTTACCGGGACACCATCGTCAGCAGACGGAGTATCAGACAATTTAAAAATCAACCGGTGCCACGTGATGTCATCGAGAAAATACTGGACGTGGCGAGTTACGCACCCACTGCCAGAAACCAGCAGAAAACAGGTTACGTTGTGATTACCGACCAGCGCCTGATTGAAGAAACCGCTCAAGGGTTATTTCGTCTAGGCAGTTATTTGTATAACAAAACGAAAAAAGGCGTAGGACGTTTGTTGGTCAAGGCAACGGGTTTATCCAGAAATCCTTATTTCAGTCTGATGGATTATGTTCAGGAGCAGAATGCCGAAAAGGGAAGGGATTTCATTCTGCACAACGCGCCGGTGGTCATTTTGATTCATGGGCCGAAGAGGAAAGCATTCATATCTGATGACTGCAATATTGCTGCGACAACCATCATTAATTATGCGCACACCCTTGGCCTCGGCACTTGTTTTGTGGGAATGATGACATTGCTTCTGCGCTACAGTGGCCGGCTGAGAAAAAAACTTGGTGTGCCACGCGGCAGAAGGGCCTATACTACTCTGGTCATGGGATACCCGGCATATCGCTATCGCAATACCGTTTTCAGAAAGAAACCGGATGTTCGATGGTTATCCTGATAGACGGTTCATAATCAAAGGAGATCATATGAAGAAATTCACTGTTGCGTTTCTCGCTCTATTATGCTGGACGTTCGGCGCGGTGGCGTCTGCCGGCGCTGCCGATAACTGGATGCTGATAAAAAACAGCGACGGCATTAAAACATTTGAACGTACAGTGCCGGGGACTGATCTCCGAGAATTTATAGCCGTGACGACGATCGATGCCAGAATGGAGGTCATCGGTGAAGTGCTTCGTGATGTTGCGGAATATCCCCGCTGGATTTCCGATTGCGCCGAAGCAATCTTAAAAAAGAAATATGACCGCAATACATTCGTCCTGTATCTGATTTTAAATCCTCCCTTGATTGAAAAACGGGATATCCTCCTGAAGAATGAGACCATCTATGATTATGAAAACGGCAATGCCGTGATTCACTTCTTTTCCACCGGCGAGATGAGCGTTCCTCTGGAGAAGAATCGAACGCGGGTGACCATGATGAACGGCTTGTACAAAATGGAATATATGGGCAGAAACAAGACAAAATTCATCTACAAACTGAAGGTTGATCCTTCCGGCAGCATTCCCAAAAGAATCGCTTATGCCGTCATGAAGAAATATCCGCACGATACTTTAAAAAAATTGAAAAAAATAGTCGTTCATAAAAAATACAGCGATATGGCCAGGGGGTCCGTGGAAGAGCGTGAAATAGACAAGCGCGCGGCGGATGAAAATGTCGTGAGAAAAATATTCAGCAATAACATGCTCAAAGCAGTGGAGAATAAACCTGCGCTGGAGTCCATCCTTGCCGCCGAAAATGAAAACATTAAAAATATCGCTGCATCCGGAGGCGCCTATGAGCATGTATACAAAGCAGCCAGAGATGTTTTTAACAAATACATAGAAAAAATTGTCATGGATAAAAGAAAGAAGGAACGTCTGAAAAACAACAAACAGATGATCGAGGAGATTACGGATCTGATCATGACTTATTGCGAAGCAAGTGATAAGACAATTGACAGTATCGTTGCCCGTTACAACCGGTAAGTAAAGCTCAGAATCATTATGAATGTTTATAATATTTCAGCAGGCGCTATTTACAAGTTGTTATAGCGTTATTATATTTTGCAAACGTATGAAAGTTTTATGAGGCGGTAAAAATGACTTACGTAAAAATCAGATTGGGCAGCAGTTTTGAAGACGAATTCCAGAAAGTTGTCGATGAAGTATTTCATCTGGTGAGACCGGCTTTCCGGAATTACGAATGCATTTGGCGTCCCAACATCGATGTGTATGAATCGGCGGATGAAATTATTGTGCTGGCGGATATGGCCGGACTCAATAAAGAAGAACTGCATATCGAAGTGGACCGCAAAAAAGTGAAAATTGCCGGTATCCGCAAAGCGATTCAACTTTTAGAAAACGCCCACTACTGTCAGGCGGAAATTCCGCACGGTCATTTTGAGAGACAGGTGATTCTGCCCGCTGCGGTGGAAGCTCAATCAGCAAACGCTTCTTACGCTGATGGTATTTTAATGATCAGGATGAATAAATTACCGTTGACGAAAACGCATCGGGTTGCCATCAACACGACAAAATAGCGGATTGATATTGACAATACCATGGAGGTCGAGAATGACGGAAGAAAACGTCCCCCAACAAAATAAGAATACATTTAATATACCGGAAGTAATTTCCATTCTTCCTTTGCGCAATGTGCTGGTGTTTCCCAAAACGATGATTCCGCTGGAAGTGACGGGCATCGCATCCATCCTGGTTGATGAATCGATGACGGCCGATCGCCTGGTCGGTCTGATCATGGCCAAAAACGAACCGGAGATACCGAATCACTACAAGAAGGAAGATCTGTATCAGGTCGGCACCTGCGCCGTCATCATGAAAATGGCCAAAACGATGGACAATCACACGCAACTACTGTTGCAGGGCGTCAGTCGTTTTTCCATCGAAGAAATTGTGGAAGGCAAGCCTTATCAACAGGCGCGCATCAAAATTATTGAAGAAAAGGATTCCAAAGATCTGGAAACAGAAGCCTTGATGTCCAATTTGCTTGCGCTGTTTGACAGAATTCTGAAACTTTCTCCTTTCTTGCCGCCGGAGTTCGGACCGATGGCCAAATCCATCGCGGAAGCAGGAACGCTGGCCGATTTGATTGCGTCCATTATTAACACGCCGGTGGAGGAAAAACAGAAAATTCTGGACATTCCCGATGTGAAAAAACGTCTGAAGGAATTGACTCTGATGGTCAACCATCAGATGGAAGTGCTCGAGCTGGGAAATAAAATTCAGACCAAGGTCAAGGATGATATTGATAAAAATCAGCGTGAATATTATCTGCGTCAGCAGATGAAAGCCATCCGGCAGGAACTGGGAGAGGGCGATGAAAATACGGTGGAAACAGATGAGTACCGTAAAAAGATCGAAGAAAAAAATCTCCCGGAAGAAGCCCGGAAAGAGGCTTACAGAGAACTGGAGAGACTGTCGCGTATGCATCCATCATCGGCGGAATACACCGTTTCTTCAACGTACCTGGACTGGATAACGGCGCTTCCGTGGCATACATCAACCACAGACAATCTTAATATTGCCATCGCGCGCAACGTGCTGGATGAAGATCATTATGGTCTGGCCAAACCGAAAAAACGGATCATCGAATATCTGGCTGTGCGCAAATTGAAGCCGGATTCCAAGGGGCCGATTCTTTGCTTTGTCGGTCCTCCGGGCACGGGAAAAACATCATTGGGGCATTCCATCGCTCGGGCTCTGGGACGTAAATTTATACGCCTTTCCCTGGGCGGGGTGCGTGATGAGGCGGAAATCCGCGGTCATCGGCGTACCTACATCGGTGCGTTGCCCGGACGGATTATTCAGGGAATCCGGCGCGCGGAATCCAACAATCCGGTTTTTATGCTGGATGAAATAGACAAGGTGGGCAGCGATTTCCGCGGCGATCCTTCCTCTGCTTTGCTGGAAGTTCTGGACCCGCAGCAGAATAATACATTTTCCGATCATTATCTGGATGTGCCGTTCGATCTGTCCGGCGTCATGTTCATCACCACGGCCAACATGCTGGATACGATTCCTCCGGCTTTGCTCGACCGGCTGGAAGTCATTGAACTGAACGGTTATACCCAGGAAGAAAAGATGAAAATTGCCGAGCGTTACCTGATTCCGCGTCAGTTGAAGGAAAACGGTCTGAACGATGCACAGTTCAAAATAACCGAAAAAGCGTTGAACACCATTATTTCCGGTTACACGCGTGAAGCAGGTGTGCGTAATCTGGAAAGAGAAATTGCCAACGCCTGCCGCGGCGTGGCGGCACAGATTGCCGAAGCTGTGATAAAATCGAATACACTGACGGAACAGAACATTGCAGATTATCTGGGACCGGTGCGCGTTATGACCGACATTGATGCGCGCATTTCCAGACCCGGTATCGCCATCGGTCTGGCGTGGACGCCTGTCGGCGGCGATATGCTTTTTATTGAAGCGACGTCGATGAAGGGTAAAAAGGGGCTTACGCTGACCGGACAGCTTGGTGAGGTTATGAAAGAATCGGCGGCGGCGGCGCTCAGCTTCATCCGCACCAATGCCAAAGCTCTGAACGTGAAACCGGAGTTTTTCGAGGATATGGATATTCATATTCACGTGCCGGCGGGAGCGATTCCCAAAGACGGCCCTTCAGCCGGAGTTACGATGTTCGCAGCCCTGACCTCTCTTTTAACCAATCGCAAGGTCAGAAAACATCTGGCCATGACCGGAGAAATCACACTGCGCGGAGCCGTGCTGCCGGTCGGCGGAATCAAGGAAAAAGTTCTGGCTGCTTACCGGGCCGGAATAAAGACCATTCTACTGCCGGAATGGAATCGTAAGGACATTGAAGATATTCCGGACAATGTGCGTAAAGGCATATCCTTCCATTTTATCAAAGATATGATGGATGTGATCAAACTTGCTTTGGAACCGGCTCAAAAGAAAAGAATAAAAACATCATCTTCAAAAAATAAAAAATCGGATGTTCACGTGAAGAAAAAAACAAAATTGAAGAAAGCATCAATAAAAAAATAGCAGAAAGGAAAAATCATTATGGCAGCGCAATATCTGTTACTCGATGTCGAAGAAAATGTGGCCACCGTTACGATCCATAGACCGGACAAAGGCAATTCTCTCTCTCCGTAGGTTTTGACGGAAATCGAGACCATGTTTGCAGAGTTATCGCGCCGCCAGGTTGTGCATGTCGTCGTTTTGACAGGCGGAGAGCGCTATTTTTCCGCGGGATTTGATCTGACTTACATCCGAACATTGTAAAAAGCAAGTAATGAGGAATACACGGCGTTGTTTCACCGGGCCTATCGGTCCGTCATGTTTTGCGAGCAGCCGGTCATCTGTGCAATCGGCGGACCGGCCATTGCCGGCGGATTCGATTTGAGCATGATGTGTGATATTCGTTATGCGTCAGAGCGAGCGAGATTCGGACAGCGCGAAATTGTTCTTTCTCTGAATCCCACCATGGACCCGCTCTGGCCGTGAAATGGCCACGTATGATCACGGCTGTCTCAAAGAAACCGAACAGCTGACACATCTGCTACTAAATTCCAGCCTGGATAAGGCCATGCGCCAGCAGGAATGGCTCTTCCGTTCCTACATCGGTTCCGACGACAATCATCGGCGCATCGACGATCTGCAGACCAAGCTGGCCTCAATGCGCAGAAACAAATAAACTCTGCATTACATAAAAATTATAAGATATCGGTTAGATTAATTGATTGTATGGAGGGTCTAAAGGTCATTTTAAATAATAATGAGATTTTTTCCAGCCCGTTTTATATCCTTGGTTGATTTTATAGATAGCATAAAAATTTGTCACTTTTCTTATGTTGAAGAATGATTTAAGCAGTCTTAATTGATAAGTAGGAAAAGAATAAATTTTTCTTTTTATATCATTGCTGGCAGTGTAAATTAATTCTGGAGATGATCCATTTAAATGATGAACAATGTATGAAAACCGATATTTATCCCAGTCTGCAGGATAATTTATATAAATCAGACGGTTTTCTTTTTGTAATTGTTCAATAAAAGTGGTTCCGGGTAGTGGGGTCAGAAGGGTGATTTGGAAAATATCAATATTTGATTTAATCAGAAAATTAGTAAATGTTTTATAATATTCCTGCGTTTCATAATCGCTGCCAATAATAAATGCGCCCAAAACACCAATTCCATATTTATGGAAAATATCAACCACTCTTTTATAATTTTCGACGCCGACCTTGATATTGACACCTTTTTTATAGTCTATTAGCGAATCGCTGGTGATAGATTCAAATCCAATTAACGCAAACATACAACCTGCTTGCCCCGCCAACTTTATAACTTCTTCATCCTCTGTGGCGTTAATGGAGGTCTGCATGCACCATTTTTTATGGAGTCCCAGTTTTATCATGCCTCTAAAAAGTTCTTTGGCACGTTTGTATGATTCCTTGCCATATCCAATTAAGTTATCGTCCACAAAAAAAACATAATTACTTTTAATCTCTTTAAGTTCTCTTAAAATGTCTTTTGTTTTTCTTTGGCGATATTGTTTCCCCAGATATCTTGAAACCGAACAAAAGTTACAATTTAAAGGACAACCTCTAGATGTTTGAATCGTTTGCCAAAAATAATTAGGATGTAATAAATCTCGGCGTGGAATAAGATAATGTTTTGTTAAATCAACAACGCCCCCGTTATATTTTTGCTCAAGAGAATTGTTTTCAAAATCATCAATGACTTTTCTCCAGATATTTTCCGCTTCGCCGATCACAACGGCATCCGCAAACTGTAAAGCCTCGTCCGGAAGCATGGAAGCGTGTATCCCGCCGATAATCACTTTAATATTTTTTTCTTTATAAATTTTTGCGATTTCATATGCACGATTTATGTTGCTCGTAAAAGCAGTAATGCCAACCAAATCCGCTTCTTCAAATTTAAAATTGTCGAAATTTTCATCTAAAATTTTAATGTGCCATTCAGGAGGCGTTAAAGAAGCTACATAGGCAAGGCCTAATGGGGGGAAAGTGGTAGCTCTGCTTGATAAAAAACCGCTTTTGCGGCTGACCGGATTGATTAATAATAATTTTCGCATTTAGATTGTACGAATTGCCTTTTGAAAAATTGCATATTTTTAATACTGCATAGCATATAATTTTAAATTTAAAAACGAAAATTATAATTCTTGTCTTACTGTAGTTTCTGAAACCGGGAGATATAAACAAAAGTTGTGTTTAGGGTGATAGGTGGTGTATCCACCGGTTGGTTGTTTCGCGACAGTCAGCCGGCCAAAAAATAAAAGGAAAGGATA
>JBATES010000016.1:0-13313 GCA_049664145.1 Smithella sp. | reverse complement strand
GTAAAGATTATCAGTCCCAAAATACAAAAGATAGCAACAGCGGTCGTCCACGGCGTAAACAAAGAAGTAGAGAGAACATAATCATGATCAAACGTCAATCGCGTCGGCACCGGATAGAGAAGGAGCGACAGATAAAAAAGAATTATCCTTGGTTCTGTTAATAATCTTTCTTTCATTGTAAAATTATACACCGTGTAATCCAGCGGAAATCCCGTTGTTATTAAATACAGGATTCCCAGCAACAATAAAACGGCAAATGGCCAGATGACCCGTTTCAGATCCCTCAGCAAGTTTTCCCTGCTTGCCCCCCGAATCAGTAATAAATCATACAAATACAGGCTGACAGGGAGCATGGCCGCATTTTCCTTGGAAAGAAAGGCCATAACGGCCGTTACGCCACAGAATACATAATAAAGGATTGCCGGAAATTTTTTATGGGTGGTCCTGCCCTGGACGAAAAAAAACATGGACATGAAATAAAACATACCCGCCATGCTGGTATATCTCTGGGTAACAAAGGTAACTGCCGTAACATGAAGAGGAGATGTGCACCAGAATGCGGCTGTCAACAGAGCTATGGAGTAGGCATAGGTCTGATAACGACCGGCCAGACGGGGAAGCATGAAAGTCTTGTAAACAAAAAGAAAAATGAAAATAGTGGCAATGTAATGGATTATAAAATTAACAATGTGATAACCGTAAGGATCATGACCTCCGAGAGCGTAATTCAAAACAAAACTGAGCCTGGGCAACGGACGGGAAAAGTTTTGAATTATGTATGACTGGAAAAAATCCGTCCAGGTAAAGGATGAAATGACCCGATTTTGCAGAATATCATGGTGGTCATCAAAAACCCACACACCATGCAAACTGTTACCATAGACCAGACAAAGTAGAATAAACAGTGATGCGAAGGCAAAAATATATCGTTTTGTCTTTAAGTTTACGGAATAACCGCACGCGAATTCATCCTTATAATTAATCCAACGCATCAAGTTTCCCAATTTCATTCCCCCGGATAAATAATGTTGGCAAGCACGAAAAGAGAACAAATTTCTTTTCGCTATTTATAACATGTCTGACCTGTGAGTCGAGATTTTTTTCACGACCATTTCGATGAATTCTTCAGATTTATCGGCAATCAAAAAACTTGAGTCCGGCAAACAAAAAGAAAGCTGATCAATGATGATCAGCTTTCTCTTATACTTTATAATCTTCTGTACTATTGCCAAATCACGGCATTTGCCAATTTCTCGTTACTGATGATATATTGTTTTTCGTAGGCGACCAATCTACAGTTACGGTAACAACGCTATCCGAACTTCTTGAAAATCCATATGAAAAATCATATGTTGCAGGCTTATTACTGTTTGCTGCTGAAGCTACTAGCGTAGCTGAAGGGTAAGATCCAGTTTGCAGTGCAAGTTTTCCGAACTGCATTGATAACGTTGACATACCATCTGAAACGGCACCATTTAATGCTTTTCTGTTAGCCTCTTCCTGCAGATCCATGTATTTCGGAATAGCAACTGCCGCCAAAATTCCCAAAATAACCAAAACCGCAATGATTTCAATTAACGTAAAACCTTTCTGATTTCTTAACATACCCTTTTCTCCTTTCTGAAAAAAATTTTTAATATAAACACATTTTTAGTGCTTTTTATTGGCATAATAAAAAGCAAATATCGTACCACTTAAAAAAATATCTCTTTTTTATTATTTCCGAGTATTGTTTTTGATCTTTGTTGTTAAATTAACTCATTTTTTCTTTATTTTCAAGATAATTCTTTCTTCAAACCTCTTTTTTGTTATCCCCTGATTTAATCGCTTTTTGTTGCCTTATCTACAATTAATGTAGATTTTTTATTGTATTGACATCTATTTGCAGCTTTTTGATTCTGTGCCAGAGACTTCTTTGATTGATTCCAAGCATATTTGCAGCCTTCACCTGAACACCGCCGGTCTTTCTCAAGGCCTCAATTATTATCTCCCTTTCCATTAAATTCAACTTATCATCAAGGGGCATATCTGTGTCCTGTGAATTGACCGGGCTGAAATCTTTTAAATCAATCATCAATGCCGGCAGGTGTTTCGGCTCAATGGCATCATCTTCACACAGTATGGCGGCATGTTCCATAACATTTTTCAGTTCACGAACATTGCCCGGCCAGGAATAGCTGATAATTTTCTGCAAGGTTGAGTTGGAAATCCTGGCTTGGGCTCCCTGAGATTTGAGAAAATGATTGGCCAGCAGAATAATATCCTCTTTCCTGTCTCTGAGGGCCGGAATATTGATAGGAAAAACATTTAAGCGAAAATAAAGGTCTTCGCGGAATTTTCCCTGTTTAATCATCTCCGGCAGATTTTTATTGGTGGCGGCTAAAACACGGATATTTACCTTGATCGGCTTAATTCCACCAACTCTTTCAAATTCCTTTTCCTGTAACACTCTGAGAAGTTTGGCCTGAGTGTTAAGCGGCATATCGCCTATTTCATCCAGAAAAACTGTGCCGCTGTCAGCTATTTCAAATTTACCTTTTTTCTGCTCAATGGCGCCGGTAAATGCCCCCTTTTCATGACCGAACAATTCACTTTCCAGCAATCCTTCCGGTATGGCCACGCAGTTAATTTTGACAAAAGGCCTGCCTCTTCTCATGCTGTGCTTATAAATACTGGAGGCAATCAATTCCTTGCCTGTTCCGCTCTCCCCGCAAATTAATACTGTGGAATCGGTAGCGGCTACTTTCATAATTTGCGTAAAAATATGACGCATGGCTGCGCTGGATCCGACAATTTCCGGAAATAATTCTTTCGCTTCAATATGGCTGAGAATATTGGTCACATTGTCGAAGATTTCATTAAGCTCGTTTAAATCGCTCGTGATATTTTTTTGCTTCTTTGATTGCGTCTGAGAAATAATAGGCATTTTTCCCGTTTTGTTGATAAATTTAATTAATGGCTGGAAAAATAATCTCACGATTAAAATACTGGTAATCACCGTGATGAAAGTGATGGCCGCAATGACATAAGAAAAATTCAGAGCGCTTATGTGTGCCGCGCTTCCCTTCTGTTTAAATAATTCATAGGTAATAATAATTCCGATAATTGATATTCCGGTGTAAATTAAAGGAATTAATATATACAGGCTCACATATATATTTTTTTTCTTCATTACTAGTTTATAAAACAGGGCATTTAATTTGTCTTGTTGATGATTATTTGACTATCTTTGTAAGATCCCACATCGGCATAAAGATAGCCAGGGCAAAAAAACCGACAATCGCCGCTAGCCCCACAATCAATATCGGTGTCAGAGCATCAGAAAGACTCTTAACCGCATACTCCACTTCACTGTCGTAGTGTGTTGCCACCGCCCGCATCATTTCATCAATTTTGCCGGATTCTTCACCGATCGCTATCATATCAATGACCATCGGAGTAAAATACTTTACCGATTTTAAAGGCGCTGCAATTCCGGTGCCTTCTTTAATCCGTTCACGAACATTATCAAAAGAGCGGGTCAGCGCTTCATTGCCCATGGTTGCAGAAAGGACAGTCAGGGACTGCATAATCGGTATGCCGCTCGACTGCAAAATAGCAAAGATACTGGCAAAACGTGACAGCGCCGATTTTTTGAACAATGGTCCCAATATCGGAATTTCCAGTAAGAAAGAATCTCTGACAAACCGGCCGTTACTGGTTTTTAAATAATAAAAAAGACCGATAACAATTGCAACTATTGCTCCGACAATGAAATACCAGTATTTATGAAGAAAATCGTATAAAATCATTGCCACCTTGGTCGGCCAGGGCAAATCTATGCCGGCATTAATAAAAACTTTGGCAAATGTCGGAATGACAAACGTCAGAAGAAGTACAAAAGCACCGACCAGAGCAATAAGAACCATAATGGGGTATCTTAACGCCGACTTAATATCCTCCTTGATTTTTGCCTCATGTTCAATAATATAAATCAATCGTTCCAGAACACTGGACAAATTTCCACTGGTTTCGCCGGCTCTGACCATGTCACAGTAAAGCGGGTCAAATATCTTTGGGAATTTCTGCAGGGCATCCGAAAGAGATGAACCTTGGTTGATGTCCTTGACAACACTTGATGTTGCGTTCTTTAAGCCGGCGCTTTCTGTTTGACCTTCGATGATCGCCAAAATTCTCAAAATCGGTATACCGGCAACCAGCATTGAATGAAATTGTTTGGTAAACATGACCAGATCGGAAATTTTAACACTACCGGAACCTGTCAGTGCCTTCAGCCAATTACCCTGCGCTGAACTTTCTGCTTTCAGCTCTAGAGGGATCAAGTCCCGTGCAACGAGGATAAAATTAGCATTTTCCACGGACTCCGCTTCTATTTTACCGGAAATCTTTTCTCCCTGCTGATTAATAGCCTGATAAGTATAATTTGATTTGGGCATATTCTATCCTTTGACTAAGACATAATAACTGAAACAGCTTCCTCAAGAGTTGTGATTCCCCGCATAACTTTCTGGGCTGCGTCCCTCTGGAGTGTTTTTAATTTTCCCGCAGCCACTGCGGCTCTTGTAATCTCAGGACTGGGCCTTTGAGCAACGATCATGTCCTGAACCAGCTCATCAACGGCTAAAACTTCAAAAACACCCGTTCTCCCCTTATAACCTGTATTATTGCATTGGGTACATCCCTTGCCACGCTGAAAATTGGCGTTTTGTGCTTCTTCCGCTGTTATTCCAAAAGTATTCAGGGCTTTGAACGGAGGATGATACGGTTCTTTACAATAGGGACAAACCCTGCGTAATAATCTTTGTGCAAAAGAAACCATTAAAACCGAAGCAACGAGAAAAGGTTCTATCCCCATATCAATAAATCGGGTGATAACGCCGGCTGAATCGTTGGTATGAACAGTGCTTAAAACACGGTGTCCGGTTTGCGCCGCCTGAACGGAAATCGCCGCTGTTTCAGCGTCTCTGATTTCACCAACCATGATAACGTCAGGATCCTGACGAAGAATTGAACGCAATCCGCTGGCAAAGGTCATGCCCGCTTTGGTATTTAACTGTACCTGACGAATATCGTCTATTCTGTATTCAACCGGATCTTCCAATGTGATAATATTGATATCGGGTTTATTGATGACATTTAATATAGAGTAAAGGCTGGTACTCTTGCCGCTTCCGGTCGGCCCCGTACTTAAAATCATGCCATAAGGTTTGTTGCTCATGGTCTCAATTTTAGCCATATCCTCCTCATCCATCCCTAAATGATCCAATGTATAGATGCCTGCGCTCATATCCAATAAACGCATGACAATGTTTTCACCGTAAATTGTCGGGATGGAGGAAACTCTGACGTTGATTTCCTTGTTTTCCGTTTTCAGCGTGAAGCGGCCGTCCTGAGGGACTCGCGAAACGGTGATATCCATGTTGGCTATAATCTTAATGCGGGCAATAACGGATAAGAAGATCGTTTTGGGAGGTGAAGGCATCTCAATCAGCCGGCCGTCAATACGAAAACGTAACTGCACATTGTTTTGCCTGGGACTGATATGGATATCGCTGGCCTTGTTCCGAACGGCCTGAGCAAAAATAGAATTCGTCAAGCGCAGCACCAGGGCTTCTCCGGCCTGATCCTCCGTCGATGTAATATGAATAGACTCCTGTCCTTCCGTCTCTTCTCCTGACTTGGAATCTATTTCCATATTTTCCATTAAGTCGCCCAGTTCCGATTGCGCGCCATACATACTGTTAATGATTTGGTTGATCTCCATTTCGGAACAAATCACCGGTTCAACTTCCAGGTTGGTTAGCTTTTCAATATGGTCGAGGATTTTCACTTCCAGTGGATCGGCAATACCGACCTCTAAAAGCTTGCCTTTCAGTCTTAAAGGCACAACCTGATTTCTTTGCGCCACCTCAACGGGGATGTAGCGTACCATTTCCAGATCAAGTGGATAATCCTGTACCTGGTATTTCTTAATGTTTAATTGTTTGCTCAATAACGTGATGATCTGAGCCTCATTGACAATGCCCTGACGTATTAAATACTGCCCCAATTTTAAATTGGTTTTCTTGTGTTCATTCAAAAATTTGTGCAGCATCTCTTCGGTTAAAACACCTTCATTGATAAGGATTTCACCCAAACGTTTTCTCTGCTTCATGGATCCTCCACTTCAACTCAATTCGGCAACGCACGACGGTTGAAAAAAACAGTTTCCTCATCCCAATGAGATAAAATTTTCACCCGTCCGGCAATATTGGAAGGCAACTTATGTATCGCTTCTCTGGCTGAATTCATGTCTTTAAAAGATTTATCAATAACAACGGCAAATTCAAATCCCTTCCTTTTGTTCCAGTAAGGCAGAAAGGCCAGCGAAGGAAGAATTTGCCCGTCAGGATTGTTACGGAAAACATTATACATCTTTTCCAAATCTTGTCCACTTTCCAAAGCAACAATTATATCGTTAGGTTTAATAGGCTTTACATCGGCAGGGATGGCCGGTAAAGTTATGATGGTTCCGACGGTAATGTAATCCTTATTTTCAAGATGAGGATTGGCTGTAAAAAATTTCTGAACAATTGTTGAGTTTGTATTGTCACCATAGACATTGTAGAGAGTCCACCAGATTGTCCTTTTGGGCGTCATGGATATCTTGCCGATGTTATCCGGCATTTTAAAATCATGGACTGTACCGGCCTTTTGCAGCAAAGCATTGGAAGCACTTTTCGTCATTGTTATCGGATCAACCGGCAAAGCAACTGATTTTGCGTGCACGAGCGGCATGGGGTTACCTTTATCGTTGTTCACGCTGTTTAAGACAATTGAACTGACCGCTAATCCACCGGCAACGATTAATAAAATACCTGCAAGCGCCCACGTTAACTTTCTAAACAAGGGTGCTTCTTTTTCGTCTGCACAACTTCTGACTAAAAACCAGCCGGCCTTATTCTCGCCGCGAATGATCATTTTTAAAATAACCTGATGGCAGAGAAAAACTATTTTCCTCGGATAACCCGCGGTATGCTGATAAACAGCGAAAAAACCTGACGTCGTAAATAGTGGCGGAACATTTTCAAAATTGCCGGCAACGCTCAGACGATAATTGATCATCGCCCTCATCTGGCTAAAGCTTAACGGTCCAAGACGATAGAGAAGGTTAACCCTGTCCAGAAGATTAGCCTGCTTTTTAAGAATCGGCTGAAATTCTTTTTGAGCAAATATGATGATTTGCAGTAATTTAAACTTATTGGTTTCGTAATTCAGAAATTCACGTAATATTTCGAGACAATTCTCCGGGATTTTCTGGCCTTCATCGATAATCAGGACGACTATTTTTTTTTCATCGACACCCTTCTGGAAAAGATAATTCTTAATTTTTTCTTTTAAGTGCCATTCCCCTTTATCATCGTCACCCAAATCCTGAATGCCCAGCATTAAAGAAACGGTCTTGAGAAATTCAGCGGTGCTGTTGAAAGCGGGATCCAGCAAAAGATGAGTTTCTATTTCTATGGAATCAGATAAAGGCGGAGAAAAGTTCTGGATCATCTTACGGCACAAAGTTGTTTTGCCTGTGCCGATGTCTCCGATAACCACATTCAGGCCACGGCGGAGACGAACAGCCAGTTCCAGCTTCTGCAAACAATCGCTGTATTGTGGCAGTTGAAAAAGAAATTCCGGTTCCGGTGAATTAGAAAATGGCTCCTTCTTAAAATTGAGAATGCTGTAGTAATTCATTTCTAAATGCCGTCTTGCTCTTTGACATTCTTATTCTCGGAGTCCCGTTGAATGTTTTTTGTGTCCCGGATTTCTTTTTTTTAAATGTAGATTAATTTTTTGTATTCTTTTCTGATTGTGTACGCCTGCTCTAACTGCCTATGGGCAGAATGCGAGGAGTGATAAATATCAGCACCTCTTCCATACCGTCACTCTTGCTATCCGCCTTGAAAGCCCAGCCAAGAAGGGGAATATCCTTCAACCAAGGCACACCGCTCTGTCCAGTCGAGTTGGTTTGTTTTGTTAACCCGGAAATGACGATAGTTTCACCGTCCTTAACAATCAACTCCGTTTGTGTTTGTTTCTTGATAATGTAGGGATCGCCCATAGACGATTTTCGTGACATATCGACTTCATCTTTTTTCACCAAAATAGTCATCTTTAAATTTTTACCGTCAATGACATGGGGTGTAATTTCCAATCGCAATACAACATCTTCAAATTTGGTGGTTTGTGTTTGCGTACCGTTACTTGTTTCTGTAGTAACATAAGGAACCTTTTCACCATTTTCAGTAAACGCTTTCTGGTTGTCCAAAGTCGTTATTGACGGACTGGATAATATGTTCAGCTTATTATCATTCTGCAGAGCCTGCAATTGAACCTCCAGCATATTCCCATCCAATTTTCCGAATAATAAAGCTAAAGAAGCTGCCGCCGTATCCGTTAAATTTTTAGCCGGGAAATTTATCCCCAAAGCATTGTTGGATAATCCAATAGGTCCATCAGCCGTTGGAGTCGCAAAGTCATCAGTACTTTTTTGTTTAGTTGCACCACCTGTAATAATAAGATCATTATTGCCTTGAGGACTGTTTCTGTATCCTCCCCAGATAACTCCCAGATCCCTGGCAACGCCTTTGGTCGTTTCCACAATATTGGCTTTGATGAGAATCTGGGACGTCGGTTTATCCAGTTTTTCAATGATCGGCAGTATTTTAGTCAAATCATCGTGCATGGCAGAGATGATGAGAGAATTGGTATGTTCATCAACCTTGACGGAACCACGTGGCTTACCGTCCTTGTCCTTTGTTAAAAAATCCTGAAGCATGGCCGCCAATTTTTGGGAGTCGGCATAATCAATATTGATCACAACAGGTTCCAGCAACGGTTCAACCCATTGAATGTCACGCAGCTGAACTTTTCTTTTTAATTCCTGCTCAACATCCTCAATAGTCATAACCCGGATGATGTTATCTTCCCAAATATACGACAAACCGTATGTTCGCAATAGTCCAGTAAAGGCTTTGTCCCAGGCGACACCACGAAAATCAACACTGATATCGCCCTTTAATTCATTTTTTACTAAAAGATTAACACCAACCGATTTGGCCATCGCTCTCAAAACAGCCTTTAAATCCGCCTGACGCATCGTCAAGGTAATGGGCCCATGGGGCAACTTTTTATCGTTTATTTCTCCCAAAGGAGATGATGAAATTTGTTTCTTGTTTAGTAATGACTTATCAATTTCTTTAGGTTTAGCAGAAGGAGAATGACCCTGAGAATTTTCGGCAAGCGTTGTCCACTTATCAAAGAAAGCGTCTTTTTTCTCATTTTTTATTCCTTCAGCGCATCCCCAGAAACAAAGAAGCGCCAGGAAACAAACGCCTTTCATTATATTTTTTTTATTGACTATACGGTATCTCAAGGCAATATCCTCCAGTTACAATATTTATTCCTGAATGGGAATTTCTATACTACTCCCCGAGCTTTTATCATAAAGGATTACTTTGGAAGGCGTAATCTGTTTTAACACATAGCCCTCTTCCATCAGATCTTCATCAATTCGATATTCCACATTATTGAGAATAGCCATTCTCCTTTTGCCCGAATCAATATAGCCGGAATAAATAATTTTTAATGCAGATGCCGCGGCGGCGCCGTCTTTAGCCAGCCACGCTCGATACAAATCTCTGTTTAAAAAAGGACTGCTTCCCCAATCACCCCCGGCTTGTTTAATAATATAATTTTCAGAATCGGATAATTTATTTTTGTTCAGATCCTCGGCTATCGTATTGGTTAAAGTTTCAACTGTTTCTGTTCCAACGCCTGTTTGCACTTTTTTACCGGTTAGACGATCCGCGATGAAGTAATAAACAACATACGAAACAATAAATAAAGCCGCTATCGCTAAAATAATAATCTCTCTTTTTTTAAAGTTCGCCATAATTTCTATATTTGCCTACTTAACCGCTATCGAAACCTTCATTTTAAGTTCCATGGAGCCTGTTCCCTGCTGCATACTGATTTCTTCAATTTTATCGAGATAAGGAAGGCCTCCCAATTCTATCATTAATTTTCGTAAATCATTCCATTCTCCGTTAAGAACCGCATAATGTAAAAAAGAGGTTGATGGACTGGTTGATGTGTTTACATCAGGAGTCAATGCAACCACTTTTAAGCCCGATTTTTGAGCCATTGTTTGAAAATCTTTTTCAAATTTTCCTGAATCCGAACGCGGTAATGGCGTTTTTTCCGGATTGGGCAGCACAAACAATTTTTTTTCCTTGCCGGCATTGAGCACACTTGCATAAACAGGCGCCAACTCTTTTTGTTCTTGAATCTGGGCTTTTAATTTATTATTTTCTTTAATCTGATTGGATGTTTTAAAATATAATGGTAAAAGGCCCAGCAAAATAACCGCCAGGATCACGATACTGTATCCGATCAGAAATACAAAACTTTTTTGATTAACATTGAAATTAAGCTTTTTCATCACCGTTAACCTATTTTAACGCCCAGCACAAAGTGAATCACTTCGTCTTTTTTAAATTTAACAATTTCTTTTTTCTTTACAGACACTTTATGGAAAATTGGGGAATTATCCAGTCTCGCCACATACTGCGTTAAATTTGATTCCAGCGCATCCCTGCTACCCGTGATGACCCCTTCGATTAAAACATTGTCAGGAGTTTCTTTGGGTGTTTGATCGCTCTTTTCCTGCGGCATTTTATTCGCTTCATCCTGTGCTGCCGCATTGACATCCGACATTTTCAAATTAATCAAACGCACATTTTGCGGAGTCAGTTCAGCAATTTCTCCAATCGCCACAACTTTCAAGTATTTTTGAGTATATTGATGAGCAATATTTTGATTCAATTTCACTTCATTCACAGCCACCTGCACTTTTTCCTTTGATAACAAAGGACGATAAAGAGATAATTCTTTCTCTGCAATGACTTTGTCCTTTTTAAGGATACTTAATTTTGAACCCTGATATATTAAAGTGCCAAGGCAAAGCGCTAAAGCTGCCAGGAAGGCCATTAAAACAACTCTGTCGATTTTCCGGGAGTTACTTTCTTTATTCTTTTCCTGATAAGTGTAAATAGCATTGGGCGTTCGACTATTGTCTGACAGAGAAAAACCTAAAGCCGGAGAAATCAACATTTTATCATATAAGCTCAATGAAGCCGCGGAAGAAGATAAATTGTTTTGTTTAAATGGATCAAAAAATTCCGTTTGGGTACTGAGTTGGTCAGTCATATAATTCAGAAAAGACTTATCAATGTTAACCGATGACAAAATATATAATTTTTCGATTTTTTGATTCCCGATTAAAGATGTTTTTAAAGTCAAATCCAACTGTCGGGCCAGTCTTTCCCAGACGGGGAAAATCATTTTTATGATTTCTTCTTTTGTGAAATATTTGCACCAGTCGGCATCTTTTAATTTTTCTGATTCACAACCGATACTGGAAAGGATTTTCCTCGCTTCGTTGTTATCTAATTTTGCCCCACCGGCTTTATCGGAGACGCACGAAACGATTGCCTCGACCATACTGCTGCCGCTGCCGGTTTTAATTCCTCTGGTCATGACCAGATTTTCCTTATTATAAACATCGATACGGGAAGAATTATCTCCAATAAACAAACTGGCAAAGATCTCTTCGGTTGCGGGCATCAATTTCGACCGAAAGATATTCTGAACGGCAAAAGGAACAATGGTTATACCGGCAAGAGCAATACCCAAATCAGAAAAAAGTGATTTGATTTTTTGAACTTCAGCCTTCTGCGCCGTGTAAAACATAACAGAATATTTTGTATTTCCCTGCTCAATGACTTCGCCCTGCATCTCAAAATCAAAAATATGGTTTTCTTCATCAATTAATCCCTCTTTTTTAGCCGTCCAGAAGATGACCTTCTCCAGTTGTTTTTTAGGCACGCGAGGAATTTTTAGGAAATTTACACTGACTTGCTCAGTCGATATGTTCGTCCAAATGTCACAATCGGCAACATTGCCGCAAAAATTCATCATTGATGATTTCAAAAAATTTTTGAATTCAGAAGAATGGACGGATATCCCTGCATCAAGTTTAATAATTTTTTTATCAACGAGTAAATAATCATTATCAGAATGTCGAGTGGATTTGACCAGGCAAATATTTTCCCCGCCAATATCAACACCTACCGTGTATTTTGCTTTGTTGGAAAAAATACCGGGCGAACTCAGTTTAAAATTATGGCTCTTATTGGTAGAAGTTGGAGAAGTTCTTCTCTGACCTAAAGCACTAAAAGATTCTTCATCTTTTCCGCGAATAACGTTGAGTAGCTTTTCAGTTGAATTGATGTCTTTCTTCGTGCTGGACAAGAATATCTCCTGATCATGTATCTATTTATTTATTATTTTTATATTATAATCCGTAGGTTTATTCTTATAATGGAATTTAAATGACTTGTAAACACTTTTTTTATAAATTCATCTCGATAATTTATTCATTGCAAAAATAGTACAAAAATCATCTTCGGTTAGACCATACTGAAGATTTTTAAATGTTAAAGCTTGAATCATCACATTTTTTTTGTTAAGTGAAGTTGAATTTTTTAATAATGCTAATTTTACAATAATGATGAACGCCAAGAAAAATATTTACTATTCTATTCTATTGACTCTGATTCTGGTCTTGTTTTTTTTGATTAATATTTCTTACTCTGTTCCTGACGGTAGCGAATCATCAAATTCAACAGATGTGTCCAAAACAACCAAAATACCGGATTCGATCGTATCTATTGCATCCGGCTACGTCGTTGTCGTTGATAAAAAATACCAGAAGATTTACGTTTTTCATAAGTCCGGAAACTTTTCTAAAGTATTTGAAGCACCCTGCTCTACAGGCAAGAACTCGGGATCCAAGCAAATTGCCGGCGATCAGAGAACACCGAATGGAATTTTTTTCACGACAAAAATTATGCACAATCCGGGACCACCTGAAGTTTATGGTTCTATGGCGTTTCCTCTGGATTATCCTACTCTGATCGATAAGAGAGCCGGACGCAATGGCAGCAACATCTGGATTCATGGCACGACCGAATCCCTGCTACCCAAACAGTCTAAAGGCTGCGTTGTTTTGAGAGATAATGATCTCAAACGTCTTGCCAATTTTATTTTTCTCAATAAAACTCCTGTCATTATCTCAGAGTCATTAAATTGGGTGCCGCAAGATTATGTCCCTTCTTCCAAAAACGAACTGGAAAACATATTAGCATCATGGAATAAGGCTTTTATTGAAAAGGATATTGAAAAAATAGATTCTCTGTATATGCAGGGGACAGAGA
>JBATES010000015.1:0-6329 GCA_049664145.1 Smithella sp. | reverse complement strand
TTGATTTCAATATTAACCGTGTCATTTCGAAGGAACGAAGTGACTGAGAAATCTTTATAATCATTGAATAAGATTTCTCCCTTCGGTCGAAATGACATATCGGTAACTTTTGCAAGTATGCACTAGTTTCTTCTTCCGGCATTATTCTTTATTTTCTTCAGCGGCGTGTTTTGTTTCAGGAGCTCAATATTCGCTTTATAGAACTCATCCTTTTTGACAATCAACTCCAACTTTTCCAGTTCCAGTAAATCTCTTTTTAACGTCATGGGTGAATAATTCGCATATGCTTTGATGAATGTCGGATTATTATTTAATAAAGTTTCTATCTTTTCAAAAAAATCTGTCGGGAAATTGAGCGCAACATCTCTTCTTCTTTTCACAATAGCTTTGGTTTTTCCGGCAGCTTTTTTACTGTCCAGAATTTCATAGAGGTAATTACGCCACGCTGTCTTCAAGACATTCTTTTGAACGACATCCAAAACCTCATTCAGTCCGTCGTGGAAACCCAATATTGCATAACTGATAAAATGAGATAATTTTTTTTCCTTACCAGCCTTTTCCAATTGTCTGTAATATTCTTCACGGGTATTATTATAATGGTTGGAAAGAATGTGCGACGCAATATCGGGTAAGCCGGCCCTTAAAAGCAGATAAAATTCTATCAATCTGGCCGTTCTCCCATTACCATCATCAAACGGATGAATCCAGGCGATGTAAACATGTGTGACAATGGCTTGCAGAACCTGTTCAATAAAATTTTGTTTGCCGTCCTCATAATGAAAAGTTTCCTTCAACCAAGCGCACAGCCGGACAACCAAAGAGACAACGTCTTTTCCCAAGGGTGGTTTATAAGAACCGACAATGACATCATGCCCGGCAGTGCGAAATTGACCTGGAACCGCTTTAAAGTGCTCGCCCAAATCCTTCCTGACATAAGCATGAAACGATTTTATTAAATCCGGTGTAATCAGATGTTCTTTACCGTCAATGACGACTTCACTTAAAATCTTATTCAACGCGCTAATAACATTTTGTACTTCTGTTTGAAGGTATTCTTTGCTTGGCGGTAGCTTACCGCCTTCATCAATTTTGATTATTTCTTCTTCCGATAAAGTGTTCCCTTCAATGGCTGTTGTGGCTTGCGCGCCCTTGCGCATGGAAACCTGTAACAACTTCCTGCGCGTTTCCGGCTCGAGTGGTGCTTCAGAAATTATTCTGATGATTGCCTCGCATTGTCCAAGCATGAACAAAGTATTTGCATCAACTTGCCAATTTCGTTCAAAAGAAATATGTGGATGTGATGATAGAACATTTGTCATATTTTTATACACCTATGTTATTGATATTAATAAATTATACAAATACTATGTAGTATTTGTTATACAAAATGATCGTGGATTTGTCAAGTGCTAAGAATAAATGAAACAATAATATAGGTGTTCGATATTATTGTACTTTTTTAAAAGGTCACCGACCACCAGCTAGTGTAGTGAGACCAGTTGAGAACGAGTCCTGAGGAATCGGGACGAAGTTCGAAACGTAAGTCGTAGTGACACACGCTAAGAGCAAGCGTAGCGATTGTGGAATTATCCATTCCCGATTTATCGGAATGGGAGCTAGTGAGTCCCAAATTTCAGAAGCGTAGCGCACTGCAATTTGTTGAACGAACTATCCCGCGTTAGCGGAGGATATCGAAGATATCCGTGGTATCCCAGGCGCTTTACGACATCGGACACCCTCTACCATCCCCTTTTCTACTTGTTCGTCTTGACACCAATCATTGTGTACAGAGGACAATACCCGCTCACAACACTTGAAATGAGCATACCGCTGATAACCAGCAACAATCCCGCAAGACCTGGAAGCATGCCCCAAAGGTAAGCGGCAATGATTAAAAGAGAAATGATTGTTCTCGCTATTCTGTCAGCCATACCGACATTTTTTCCCATGCTACACCCCCTTAATAATGATCTTGTTTCTTACTTTAACCGGACAACTCCTTCACGCACGCCTCACAACTGTGCAACGATGGTGTTGACCCTTATCGTCAGCGGAAAAATGAGACATCATCGAATTAAGTGTTACGTCCCCGAATGAGCCAAATTCATTCATCATGCATAAGTTTATCACTATTACGAGATGAGATGTATCAATCCAACTCGCTGACACAAGCAACTTGCTTGAAAGTTACTTCTTTAAACTCATTAAAATGCGCTCTCCCGCATTTTATTTTTTGTTTTTCGGATGTTCTTAATTCCTGACCCGCTGATTTCGTCTCGGCTACAAAGTAAACAGTTTTTTCATTCTTCTTTATTAATGCCCAATCAGGATTATAAGTTCCAATGGGAGTGGTAATTTTAAACCAGCCCGGTAATTTAAAGTAGAACTCTATATCATCCCGATCTTCGCAGTCTCTGGCAAAAGCATATTCAACGTTTGAATCAAGCGGGACAAGACTACTGTAAATAGTTTTGTCTTTCTTCGTAACTTTGAAAGTAAGATCATTGACATGAATGTCATAGTCTTCAAACAACCGCATTTCATATTCTTTCGCGCCTGTCTTTTCATACTTGATACCGTCTATCATTAATTCTGTCAACACTTCATTGATGGCGGCAACCGCATTGTCGAGAAACAATTGTGGATTAATCATTATCTCTCCGGTTCTCCCGGATTGCAGCAGGATCTCCAAAACCGTAGAGCGTGTCAATTCAGTTCTTTCCTGTATGTAAAACAAAACATCCGGTATGCGGAATTTGCCATCGACTCCTATATTAAAAGATGCCCGTCAAAATGCACGTTGCAATCGTTGATTAGGCAGGTTAACGCCCCTCTGATGTCGGAATATCGGCCTGTGCCTTCCGCATAGCTTTCTTCTTTTCGTCCGGCATCCTGATAACGCTGTGTAGCAGAATGAATATGAAAATCAAAAAACTTTCCATTCTCCAATTTATTCGTATGCTCGTGTTTGTCGTTATAACGGCGCAGTTTGAAATCCTTATTTGCCCCTTTTGCCTGATAGGCAAGTATTGCCGAAAAATCGGTTATGGTGTTTATGTTTTGTCGTAACTTGATTATGAACATGCTACCATCGGCGCGCGGTATTTCAATACCGGCTTTCTTGTGCCCGTCCGATTCTCTGAAGTGGAGAAAATCATCAAAAGTTCCATCATGATTTTTGTTTTCCAAAATCAATTGGTTGATTTCTTCATCTGTAAAGTAATAGAGCATTGCTCGCACCACCTTAAATTCTATTTCTCATATTTCTTTTTACCACTTTGCCGGCACCGGCAAACCGATCATGTTGTTTATATAACCTTAAATCACTTTAAATTCAATGCCTGCGTCCTTCATTTGCAGCGCGGTGTTTGTTTTGAGTTTGTCATTGTTTTTAAACAGCCGGTCGAGCGTAAATACTTTCTGCGGTTTCGCAGCGATGCTTTGCTTGATAATCTTTTCATCGGCTCGCTCCAGCATCAGCGCAATTTCGTTTCCGTTTGCCAGAATATAACCGCTCTTCTCTTTGATCTTCGCCGTCAACGGCACACCGGCTTTGATAAGCAGTTCTTAAAGAACGTCTTCTATCTTGGCGTGTTCATCCAGCGGTTCCAGATGCTGCTGCATCTGTGCAATAAGCTCCTCTTCCGTCTCAATATTTGTTCGCCAGATTTTGAAATTGGATTCCTGCAATTTAAAAACTTTAAAGCCTAAATCCAGTTTTTCCACGCTGCCGTCAAGATCAAGTTTGCCATCCTGTTCTTCCCGAATTTTTTTGATCACGCGGCGGATGCGTTCCTTGCCGATTTCCGCAATGGTTTTATAGCCCGCTTTAAATGCTTCCGAATCCACATCACATTTTTCAGGGAGTTGGACACAAATGAATTTACGGTTGCCAGCTTGTGCTGAGCCTGTCGAAGCATCTTCTTTGTTGAGCGCGAGCACGGCGTGCGCGGTCGTACAGGAACCAGCAAAGAAATCGAGAATTAAGTCACCTTTATTTATTCCAGCTTTAATGACTTCCATGATAAGTCCAGTTGGTTTTGGATTTTCAAAGGTTGCTTGGTTTCCAAAAATGGCATTCATTTCTTTTGAACCATTTGTATTTAATGGAACAAAATCCCATAAAGTAGTCCAAGTAATCCCTTCTTTTACATCGCACAAGAAACGCTTAAGTTTCGGTCTTCCTTGATCATCATCTCCGAAATAGATTTCATTGTTATTGATTAGTTCATTAATCTTTTCGCTATTAAATCTCCAATTGCCATTGGAGGAAGGAAAGTGTTCTTGACCAGTCCGCGGATTAACAATTGGAAAATAAAGGGATTCAACATACCTACCACCTTTAACATTTGCCATTAAATCACCAGAAGTCCACGGACCCTTAGGATGATCGTCTGTATTTTTATATCTTGATAATTGATCGTTTGTTCTTAACCTCAAATTTAAATTCAACAAATCTAAATTTTTGCAATACACAATGATATATTCATGCTGGGCACCAATGATTTGATCATTTGGGGGCGTGCTTCTTTTCTTCCAAATAATTGCACTAACAGAAGATTGCGCGCCAGAAAGAGGCGCGGATACATCATGGAAAGCCAGTTGGAGTGATAATGACCGCTGTCCTTGCTGTTCTTGTGGAACAATCCTTCGCGCGTCATAAAACCTGTTTCGTCTTTGCCGATGTCGAGTTCGTTAAGCGATTCGATGAGCGCCTGAATGATTTGGGGATTACGATGCCCGAGGTTGAAAACACCGCCGTTGCAGTGGCAGTTGATCAGCCGCTTTTCGCCCGCGGCGTCCCAGATATACGGCCCTTCCCTTCTTCCGAAGACAAAGTCGATGTCCACGCTCTTGAAGAATTCGACCTTCCCCGATGAAACATGTTTGGAAAACCTGGAGATGATTTTTTCTTTAGAATCCCTTCCGATGAATTTCATAAGACACCTCCGCTGCAGAAAGCTACCGGGATTTTTTTGAGCAAATCCGCGGCTTTCGATTTCAAATATGTAACGGGCTTAATATCGTTGACGATATACATAATTTTTATCTCCGTTCCGTATATAGTAAAATATTCGGACCGGAGGTCAAGTCATTTCTAATAATTTTCTCCAGCGAGGATTGTTTCGCATTCGGTTGCCAGATCACCCAGCATGTCCAGGCCGCCCACATTATCGACTGCGATTAATAAATTCTCCAGACCGTTGCTGATGTGATGAAGAAAAGACGGCTTGTGTTTTTTCATCCCCAGAAAACCGTAGGCGCCCAGCGCCTGCAAAAGCCGCTGGACGGAGCTCATCCAGAAATTATTTACAAATTCATCACGGCTGTAAGAAGGATTCATGAGTTCATAGTAAAAATTAATCAGCTCGTTTCTTTCTTCATCGGTGAAAGTAACGTAGGGATCGCAGACCAGCGATCCGAGATCATAAAAGAGGCAGCCCCGGCGCATGCCCTGAAAATCAATCAAAACCGGTTTGGCGTTTTTAATCATGATGTTTTGCGACTGAAAATCACGGTGAATCAGACACGGTTCTATTTTTTGCAGGCGATCAGAAAGCGCGTCCAGTTCTTTATTCAACTTCACGGCATCCATTGAAGAAAGTTTTATCTTGCAGACTTCCCAGACGAGATTTTCCAGAAAATAATCATGCTCCCATTGATAGAGCCTTGGGCCGTAACTTTCCGACAGTTGTACATCCCCGGGAATGGATTTCAGATCACAAGAATGTAAACGATGGATTTGCGTGAGCACCTGAAAATAATAATCGCGCCTTTCTTCCCAGGGCAAAAACCTTTCCGACCACAAATCAATTTCGCCCAGATCTTCAATCAAGATAAAATGTCGAGGGGCATCCTGAATGATAATTCGCGGCACATTGATATTAATCGATGCCATAAACTTATTAATGCCGCCCCAGTGGGCGTTTTCCGCCACTTCGTCGCCATAATGCATAAAAACAAAACTGTCTCCATGCGGCGGAGTCACTCTGAAAAATTGGCGGTCGGAGCCACCCTTCTTGATGGGTTCAAGATTAAAATCAGCCTTTCCCAAATGTTCAGTTAAAAATTTTTGAATTTCCTTTTGCATATGTTTTCCTGATTCGGACTGTTCGGGCATTGCGACCTTCAGGCTAGAACAGTCCCTACACTAAGATGCAGGGCGCGCTGTGTGACCTTTAGGTTATTTGCCAAACGCGCCGCTAGTGCATACTTGCAAAAGTTACCGATATGTCATTTCGACCGAAGGGAGAAATCTTATTCAATGATTATAAAGATTTCTCAGTCACTTCGTTCCTTCGAAATGACACGGTTAATATTGAAATCAA
>JBATES010000014.1:0-3673 GCA_049664145.1 Smithella sp. | reverse complement strand
TTTAAAGGTCAGATCAGCATCAAGACTTTCCAGTCTATTTTGGAAAATACCCGGCAAAAGCTGCATGCCCAATCAGCTCATATGGAAATCGACTTCGCTTATTTCCTGGAAAAAACCGCTCCGGTTTCCAAAGCCAAAAGCCTGATGGAATATCGCTGCATCTTTTCCGGAGAAAGCAGCGCAGACCGCTCTGACTTTCAAGTAGCCGTCATCGTTCCCGTCACGACGGTTTGTCCCTGCTCCCGTGAAATCAGTGAATACGGAGCTCACAATCAGCGCAGTATTGTCACCGCAACCGTTCGCTTTAAAAAATTTTTCTGGATTGAGGATCTAATAAGAATGGTGGAAGATTCCGCCAGCGGAGAGGTTTATTCTCTTCTCAAAAGGGTTGATGAAAAATACGTTACTGAAAAGGCGTATGAAAATCCCAAATTTGCGGAGGACGTCGTCCGAAGTGTTGCTGTAAGATTAAATAAAGATGATAATTTCACGTGGTACTGCGTGGAAGCTGAAAATTTTGAAAGCATTCACAATCACAGCGCTTACGCGCTGGTGGAAAAAGGATAATCTTATGCCTGCAAAAAAAACAGATAACTTCTTCAATCTGTATCATCAGGGCTTTATCCGCGCCGCCGTCTGCATCCCCGAAGTGAAGGTGGCTGATATTCCCTACAACACGCAAAAGACCATTGAACTGGCCGGAAAAGCCGCCGCCAATAAAGCCATCATCGCTATTTTCCCCGAGTTGGGATTGTCCGCATACTCCAATGAAGATTTGTTTCATCAGGATACGCTTTTGCAACGTGTCCGGCAAGCCATCGCTCAAATTAAAAAAGCCTCTGAAAAAATTAACATGATTCTTGTTGCCGGCGCGCCATTACAGGTTGACAGCCGTCTCTTCAACTGCGCCATTGTCTTTTATCGCGGTAAAATTCTCGGTGTCGCTGTCAAGTCTTACCTGCCCAATTACCGTGAATTTTATGAAGCGCGACAATTTACGCCGGCTTCAGCCGCGTTTTCTTCTCAAATCGAATTAGCCGGACAGAAAAATATTCCATTCGGTGCAGATATTCTTTTCAAAATTACGAATGTAAAAAATTTCAATGTCTTCCTGGAAATATGCGAAGACCTGTGGGTTCCCATACCGCCGTCCAGTTTCGCGGCCATGGCGGGAGCCAGCGTCATCGGCAACCTGTCCGCTTCCAACATCACGATCGGCAAATCGGAATACCGTCATCAACTGGCATCCAATCAGTCGGCGCGTTGTGTCGCCGCTTATCTTTACGCCGCCGCCGGCACCGGCGAATCCACCACCGATCTGGCCTGGGACGGCCACGCGATGATTTATGAAAACGGCAATCTGCTGGCTGAATCACCCCGCTTCTCACAACAGGCTCAGATCATATACAGCGATATTGACCTTGACCGTCTGGCGCAGGACAGAATGCGTTTGACGTCTTTCAGCAAAAACGCCGTTGATCATAAAGAGAGGATATTATCATTCCGCAAGGTGGAATTTGATCTCAATATTCCCGGCGGTTCGATTCTCCTGCAAAGGGAAATTCAGCGTTTTCCCTACATTCCCGCCGATCTTTCCAAGCGAGATCAGCGATGCTACGAAGCTTATAACATTCAGGTTCAGGGCCTGGCCAAACGCCTGAAAGCCTCCGGCATACCCAATCTGGTTATCGGCGTTTCCGGAGGCCTCGATTCCACACACGCCTTAATCGTTGCCGCCAGAACGATGGATTCTCTCGGATTGCCCCGTTCGAATGTTAAGGCTTACACCATGCCGGGCTTTGCGACCTCAAAGAAGACTTATGTCAATGCGCTGAAATTAATGAAAGCGCTCGGCGTTGAAACCAATGAAATCGACATCAGACCGGCGTGTCTGCAAATGCTCAAAGACATCAAGCATCCTTACGCAAAAGGCAGAAATATTTTCGACATAACATTTGAAAACGTTCAGGCCGGTCAGCGCTCGGCGCATCTTTTCCGTCTGGCCAATATGCGTAATGCTCTGGTTGTGGGAACCGGAGATTTAAGCGAACTGGCTCTGGGCTGGAGCACTTACGGCATCGGCGATCATATGTCGCATTATAATGTCAATGCCAGTGTGCCCAAAACACTCATCCAGCATTTAATCCGCTGGGTCGCGCACACGAATCAGTTTTCAAAAGAGGCTTCCGAAATTCTCATTGACGTGCTGGAAACGGAAATTTCCCCGGAACTGATACCGGGCAAAAAGAAAGGTCAACACGTTCAGAAAACAGAAGATACCATCGGCCCTTATGCGTTGCAGGATTTTAACAATTTTTATATAACCCGTTTTGGATACTTGCCTACCAAGGTCGCTTTTCTAGCCTATCACGCGTGGAGGGATAAAACAAAAGGCCTCTGGCCGGATATTGCAAACGACAAAAGAAATGAATACGGCTTAAAAGAAATAAAAAAATGGCTTCATGTTTATTTATATAGATTTTTCAAAACGTCTCAGTATAAACGATCCTGTGTGCCCAACAGCCCCAAAGTAGGTTCCGGAGGATCGCTTTCCCCTCGTGGCGATTACCGCGCACCCAGCGACAGTGAAGCGGTCATCTGGCTTGAAAACTGGAATAATATTCCCGAGGATGAAAAAAGAAGATGAGAGAAAATTATAAAGACTTCGATGCCACAGAACTCTTTTGTCCTCAATGCCGAAGAGCCGTTGCCGTCAGAAAAAGATTGTTGCTTATTCTCCAGGAAGGAGAAAAGTATGATTACACCTGTGTGTACTGTGGCACGTCCGTCGGCGACAAACTGGTCAAAGATAGCGGGAATGCCCAGCTGATCATTCGCTGAGAAGGCCACCCCCCCCAAAAATTTATACCACGGTCACATTATCAGCATGCAGAGATTGTGATTTTCATAGCTAAACTAACACGCTGACACCGATCCTCATGGCAACATTTAATCTATACACATAATTTACGCTTAACAAATTATATGATACAAAATAGTTAAAGAATTGAATTCATTTATTTAATATCGGTCGGATAGTTGCCCCGTGAATAAAAAAAAGACATATTTGATTATTATTTTCTTAATTTTGGCTACCTGCACCGTTTTCAGTCGAATATTGTGCAATGAATTTATTAATTTCGACGACAACTTGTACATTACCGAAAACAGCCATATTCAATCAGGCTTTAATCTTGAAAACATTAAATGGGCTTTTACATCCATTGTTGTAAGCAACTGGCATCCTTTAACTTTGCTTTCGCACATGCTGGACTGGCATCTCTTCGGAAATTATGCGGGAGGACATCATCTGGTCAGCCTGTTGCTCCATATCGGCACCGCCATCCTGCTGTTTCTCTTTCTTCACAAAACAACCGGCAATCTCTGGCTGGCGGCTTTTGCCGCCGCCTTCTTCGCCCTACATCCCCTGAGGGTGGAATCCGTGGCCTGGGCCTCGGAACGAAAAGATGTGCTAAGCATGTTTTTCGGCATGGCCAGCATTTATGCCTATGCCTTCTATGCGGAAAAGGCCAGGATATCCCGCTATAGTCTTTGTCTGCTATTATTCATTCTCAGTCTGATGTCCAAACCGATGCTGGTTACGCTACCTTTTGTCTTGCTTCTTCTGGACTACTGTCCACTTAATCGCTGGCAAAAGACGCTGGAGGCCCTC
>JBATES010000013.1:0-14146 GCA_049664145.1 Smithella sp. | reverse complement strand
ATTCAGGTGCGGATGGCAGTTACCGAAATGGCCGTATACCACATAGGCCATATGATTTTGTTCCATAAGATGAATCATCCATTGGTAAAATGACCGAAATGATTCCAAGGGAACGGCAACGTCTGTGCCTACTTTTTTCAATCCGCGACGGGCGACGTAATCATTTACTTTCCAGGAAATTGCGTGGCGGAAATCCTTGAACTTCTCCCGCTCTTTGTGATTAACGGCCAACCAGGCCGTTTCCGCATCGGCATGATGTTTGAGTATTAATTTCAGCCAGGCTGCGGTTATTTCATCCTCACGGTCTGTCAGTTCTTGCTCAAACCAGACCGCACAAGTGTTTGGGGGAATCGCCGGATAATCCGGACGAAGAAAGTCTAAGGCAGACTTATTGAAAAATTCAAATCCCCGCGCCGAAATATTCTCTCTTCCAATGGATGTCTCTGATTTTGTTATCATGCGACCTTCATCAATGAAATTAAGCGCGTCTTCTTCCCTGCTAAAAAATACAACGCAGGAAAGAATGCTTTCTGTTATGGGCAGCAATCTGAGTTTTAATTCGGTAATAATGCCCAGAGTTCCTTCGCTGCCAATAAACAAATCAATCAAATCCATATTGGCTTTGCAATAATAGCCGGAAGCATTTTTCGTATCAGGCATCTTAAATTGAGGAATCGTCAATGTATATTTTTCCCCCTGATCTGTAGAAAAAGAAAAGGTGAATGCAGACGCCATGATTTGTCCCCGTTCGATGGAAAGTGTTTCACCGGACGTCAGAACAATTCTTATCCCGATGACGTAATTCCTTGTTGGCCCGTATTTAAAACTGCACGCTCCTGAAGAATTGGTGGCAACCGTTGCACCGATAAAACAGTTTCTCTCCGTTGGATCGGGAGGGTAAAATAATTTTTTTTCTTCCACATAATCCTGAAGATCTTTCAGGATCATCCCGGGTTGGACACGCAGATATTTTTCCACATCATTGCATTCAATGATCCTGCTCATCTTTTCCATGGAAATCACAACGCCGCCATCGGGAACGCGCGCACCGGTCAGTCCTGTTCCGTTACCGGAAATTGTTATTCTGGTTTTTTCAGCATCAAATCTTTTTATTAATTTGATTAATTCCTGCTCGTTCTCGGGCAAATAAACGGCCTCCGCTGTGCCCTGATAATTGGACGCATCGGAAAGATAATTTTGAAATTCATCCGGATTATACTTAACAGTCATTTTTCTACCCGATAGGATTAACTGACCGAACTATAGAAATCACGGCTCTGTATGTCAATACAATCTTATGACTTGAAATAGATTTGTTACAGACTGATGGAAAAACAGTTCATAAACAGGAATAAAAATAGAACACCGGATTCAGTTGCATGGTTCATCAGTCGGATATCTGCAAAGACGTTGACCAAAAGGAAGGCTTCCTGAAAAATGTCGAATAAACTGTGGACCGGGTACCCTTAAAACAGCAAGAGGGTCAGCCGATAAATCAGCGAACCCCCTGTTTTATTAATGGTGCCGAAGACTGGACTTGAACCAGCACGGATTTTGTCCACTACCCCCTCAAGATAGCGTGTCTACCAATTCCACCACTTCGGCATCAAAAAAATCAAATGTCTTTAATCCCGCACCCTGTTAATGATCTTCGTTTGTTGGCTGAAGGAATCCCAATATAAAAGAACTCTTACTTGCTTGCCGGTGCGGGAGGTGTTGCGGGAATTTTTGCAGCTTCCGGGCTGGCCACAGGAACCGGCACTTTTGTTCCACCGGGGATGCTGGTTACAGGAATCGTCGTTTGAGCTGCATTCGGTATTTTCACAGGAATGGTCTGCTCAGCAACGGGCATTTTCTTTTGTTCCATCAAGGAAGATGAGCTTCTGTGGGCTGACATATAAGTAAGCGTCAGGGATGTCAGCATAAAGACCACTGCAACACCGGCCGTCAATTTGCCCAAAAACGTTCCGGCTCCGGTTGAACCGAAAACCGTCTGACTGGAGCCACCAAATGCCGCTCCCATATTGGCTCCTTTGCCTGCCTGCAGGAGCACAACAGTAATCAGGACAAAGCAAGCTGAAATGTGTAAAATGGTTAATAATGCATACATAATGTTTCTCTTTTTAATGTTTATTTTCTAAAACGCGTGGGACAATACCAAAACGGTATGGGCTAGTCAACTTTTTTCTTTCCGCGGTTATTTTAAGAATTTAATCCCGATAAATCAGATTCTGACATATTTGTTTCTATCCAGAGTGATTTTTCCATGTCTCTCTAAGTATTCGATATGCTTAACGACAAGCGCCCGCTCATTAAATTCAAAAAATTCCTTGGGTTCCCTCGGTCTGCCATACATGAGCCATGCAGCCAAAATCTCCTCCAGCGTTTTGGGTTCTTTGAGAAAATTCACAATTTTTTCTTCTCGCCGAAAAATGACGTTTTCGTAATCATCCCAAAGCTTTCCCGGATTTTTCTGAAAAAGACCTGTGTTGTGCGACGCAATCCATCGGCGGGCGGGAATGGATTTAAGCCGGTGAATGGATTCTACGGTTTGTTCAATGCTGGAATAAAGATCTCCATACCAGGGACCGAATGTCGTTAAATCATAATCACCGAGAAAAAGAATTTCTTCTTCCGGGAAGAAAAAGGAAAGGTGCCCCGGTGTATGTCCCGGTGTGGCGATGACCTGAACTTTGAGCGACCCCAGATCAATGACTGCGTCATCTTGAAGAAACAAGGCTTCTTTTTGCGAATGATAGTTGAAATTATTCATCATGATGTTTTCCCAGAGTTCGCGAAGTTGATCTTCCTTGATTCCGTACCAGTCCAGAAAGATTTCCATATCGGTCAAAGGAGGAAAATCCCTTTCTGAGATACGCAGGGCACAACCGTCAAAAAGATTTAAAAATCCCATGTGATCTTCATGCCAGTGCGACAACCAGACCTGATCAACACCTTCTTTCTGTTTAAGGTTCATAAGTTTTTGCAATCCACAGGATGGATCGATGACAACCCGGCAACCCTTGCCTTCCAGATACACGGAATGATTAAAAGGATATTTGCCGCCGTTATCCCCGCAAATAAATCGAATCTTGCCGAACTGAACATCCATGATTAACACATCTTCCTTTAAGATTATCTATCGTGACTTATACTTGACTTGACCCAGAAAGTCCAATCAGGTCATTGACAACACCTAATAAAATAACTTTTAAAAGAATTTATATTGAAGATCACGGGGTGTTATCAATATTTTGATACTCATTATAAGATCAGATTCTCTTATGAGCACCTTATCGGCTCAGTGTAACATCAATTCGGTCACAATATTTATTTACAGGGCACTGACTGCACAGAGGCGAAACGGGCTTGCAGGTTTTACGGCCGAAGGCAACCATAATGGTGTTGTAAATAATCCAGTGGCTGCGCGGCAGTTTCTTGCGCAGTGCGAATTCCGTTTCATCGGGTGTTTTGGTTTTAACGTAGCCGAGGCGGTTGGAAATTCGGTGTACATGGGTATCGACGCAGATAGCATCTTTGCCGTAGGCCAGCGAAACAACGAGATTGGCTGTTTTGCGCCCAACACCTTTGATGGTCAGCAAGGTATCAATGTCATCCGGCACTTTGGAATCAAAACGCCTGATTAATTCCCGACAAGTATGATGAATATTTTTCGCTTTGACGCGGTAAAAACCAACCGGATAAATTGTCTTGGCAATCTTGTCCAAAGGAACCTTCAGCATCTCTTCCGGCGTGGAGGCTAGTTCGAATAGTCTATCGGTGGCCACGGCCGTTACTTCATCTTTTGTCCGCAGGCTGAGCAAAGTGGAAATCAGAATAACAAAAGGATCGCGCTGATTCTCCGCCAGATGTGAAACAATCGGTAAAGTTCCGACTTCCAATTCTTTTTTTAAGATTTTGATGACTAAATTGATTTGGTTATCTTCCATATTAATCTGTTTTTATTCAAAGTCGGTCATTCCCGCGCAGGCGGGAATCCAGTATTATTATTTCCTGGATTCCGGGTCAAGCCCGGAATGACAAAGGCAAGAAGCTTTTTTAAAAATTAAACGCCGGTTCATTGACGACAGATTTAATCAGCGCTTCCGCGGCTTTTTCCTGTGCGGATTTCCCGGAGACAGTCAGCCAGACGCTGCCTTCCGCACCGCTGACCCCGCCTGCGGCCACCAGGGAAACTTTTGCGCCGGTCAGCAGTTCAATGGCGTCCAGCTCGGTAAAGATTTCTCCCGGCACGGGCAAAAGTCTCGGTCCCTGCGCACCCGGAGCATTCATCTTGGCAGCAAGTTCATCAATATTTTCATAAACTCTTTTTTCCAATCCGACCGGCAGAATTAATTTCACACGCCTGCCCACAACCGCCAGCAGAGAAGCGCCGATGGTTCCTCCTTTGGGAGCGCCAATCAAAACCGCCGCTCTTCTTTGCGACAAATTGACGGCGTTGGCTCCTTTGAGAATGACGTCTCCCTCACTTAAATCATCAACCACGCCAAAGATGGTTTGTCCTTTTTGAAACACGCCTTTTGTAATCACCACATCGCCAAAGAATTTGCTTTCATCATAGCTTCTGCCATTGGGAGCTTTCGCACGGTTGGGTGGTAAAATTATTCCGCGATAAAAATGGTCTCTCAAGAATTCTTTCGAATATCCCAGTTTTTTCAGAATTTCTTCCGCCACGTAACCGTTGGTGGTCCCGGCAATGATCACAATGGTTCCTTTTTTCAACGCTTTCCTGATCGCTTCATGTTGGATCATGGCCTTTCCGATCAAGCGTTTCCCCGCCGCCGGCGTCAGAACAAATTGTTTCATTTATTTTTCTCCTTTTATTTCTTGTCGTAAGCTTCAGGTGCAAGTTTTAAATTCGTCCGGCTCCATAATAGAAATATTGTTTCGTTTTAAATATTCAAAGAAACCGTACAAACGCTTGCCGCCGTATTCCATCACCACGGCATCAGTCGGGCAATTGTTCAGGCAACCGAAGCAGGCCAGACACTTATCCCGGTCAATTGTTTGATTATACGGATTGATGGCTTTTGTCGGACATTTTATTTCGCAGATTCCACAACCGATGCATTTGGCGGCATCAACGGTATGTTTGTTAATCAGCCTTTTGTTTAGCCAGACCAGAGGAATAAAACGCAAGGGTTCTCTCAGAGCGAATTCATAGCTGGCGGAAATCGTTTCGCCCCGTGAAATTCTTTCCAGCGTATCCTTCGTAAAACGACGCACCTGATCAAATGTCGTCGCGTTGGGCAGATGCTGTCCGGATTTCTGATTGGCGCTGTCCCATTTCGGTGTCGGATAAGAGGGAATATTTCTGAAAGCATCTCTGCCCACCGGAACGCCGCCTTTCTGCGCCAAAATTTTGAGCATGTGACACGATGCGTTGTGCTGGTTCCCTTCCGGACCGCCGAAAGAAACAAAGGCGGCCACCGGCGTGCCTTTAATGGAAGGAACGGCTTCCAGCCATTTAACGACATTGGGTGGCGTATCATAATAGAATACCGGTGTACCGACGATAATCAAATCATAACCCGGCAGTATTTTTTTATCGGTTTCCTGAAATTCACGTACATCCACGGCAAGATTTTTCGCTTTCAGAGTACAGCCGATAAGCTTGGCATATCTTTGCGTATGCCCGGTTTGACTGTACCACAGAATCAAAACTTTTTTCGGTGAGCGTGTTTTTAAATCAGAATAAGCCGCGATGCCTTCCCGTGTCAGAGAAACCGGCAGGCACAAAGTGGTGCCGAGAACTGCACTTTTTTTGATAAAATTTCTGCGTGTGTCCATAAATATTTTCCCCCGACCTCATTTCATAAATTGTTTTAACCTTGCCAGTTTTTGTAAGGATTGACCGCGAGATTTGAATTAAAATAGCGCGGATCGTGAGTAACTTCCATTCCCACCCATTCCGGTTTTTCAAAAATCTGATTTTCCGATTCGAGTTCCACTTCGGCAATCACCAGGCCGGTGTTGTCACCGAGAAACTCGTCAACCTCCCACTTTAAACCAACGTAGATAAATGTATGCCTGACTTTTTGAATAATTGAACCTGTGCATAATTTCAGCAATTGTTCGGCATCATCTGAAGGAATTGCATATTCGAATTCACTGCGCGACGCGCCTATTGAAATCCCTTTTACACAAAGAAAAGCCTGCTTTTCTGTAAGACGAACTCGGACCGTTCTTTCTTTATCCAGGCTGAGATAGCCCTGACGGTAGCGGACGCCATCGCTTTGACGCCAGCTTGTTCCCGAGACAAGAAATTTTCGTTCGATTTCAATCGGCACGGCAATTTTCCTTCTATCTAAGTATTTACAAAACGATAGCTGTTCTTGCCGGCGTTTTTGACTTTGTACATGGCTTCATCAGACAGTTTAACCAGTCTGTCCATATTTTCACTGTGGTCAGGGAAAAGCGCGATTCCGATGCTTGTCCCGACCACGGCTTGTTCGCCATTAATAAAAATCGGTTGAGAAACCGTCTGAATCACCTTTTGCGCAATCTGGGCGGCATTGTCGGCAGACATAATTTCTGTCGCAATGATCAGAAATTCATCGCCTCCGACCCGAGCGACAGTATCGGTTTCGCGCACACAGGCAAGCATACGCTGAGCCACTTGCTTGAGCACGTAATCTCCGGCATCATGCCCCAGGGTATCATTCACAGATTTAAAACCGTCCAGATCAATAAACATCACGGCCGCTGATTTTTTATAACGGTGAGCCATGTTCAGAGCCGATGCCAGCCTGTCCATGGCCAGTCTCAGACTGGGCAGATCGGTTAACAAGTCGTGGGTTGCCAAATGTCTTATCTGTTCTTCCGCCTGTTTACTTTCGATAGATCTCCCGAGAATGTCTGCAACAGCCTCAAGCAGATTGCATTCCTCCACTAAAAATGGTCCGTCATATTCTTTGGATCGTTCTTCGAGGTAACAAACTTCTATGGTTCCTATCTGCTCGCCATCATGTATGATGATCTTACGGTTTTGCGCCCAAGGCGTTTCTCTAAAGTTTGTTGTGCTGTACACACGATCACCCAGGATAATGCGACAGGCAGTAATTTCCGGAAATTGATATGCCTGGGAAATAATAGTGGGACATTCCTTGAGTATCTCATCCAGTGACAGGTCGTTTCTCTGGACGATTTCGGACATGGAATAAAGACAATTTAATTCCTTTAAACGTTCCTTCAGATCATTGGAATATTTGTTGACAGCCTCCTCAGCCTTTTTATGTTTGATAATCTCCCAGGCCACATCTGCAAGGTAAGCGACTGTTTTCGCATCCTTATCGGTATAATACGTGGGCTTATTACCGATGCCAAGGATTGCCACAACATTTCCGCCCCTTATAATGGGCACAACCAGTTCCCGAATGACCGGCGCGTGACCTTCCGGTAATCCTTTGCGATGGGGCAGGGAATAATAATCATTATGAATAACAGCCCGCTTCTGATAAACGCAATCCACCCAGACACCGGCCTGATCGATGTTGTAATGCATACCTTTGCCCTCAGCCTTGCAGAACTCTTGCTGTGTGCGTGTTGACCACGTTTGAAGCGTGAGAGTTTTCTGATCCTCATCAACAAAGTGATAGAAACCAACGGGACTTTCCAGCAGAATACCGATTTCATCCAGTGTCTTTTGAAGCACCTCCTCCAGAGAGCGAGTCGTGGCAAATTCCAGCAAAGAAAGCCTCAGCCGCATTATTCTATCTTCCTGTCCCCGTTGAACCATTTCTTTTTCCAGATCCATGGACAACCGGCGGCTGACCATCAGAAAAAGAGTAAAGGTCAGGGCAACGAATGATATCTGGTACATCATCGTAGCAACGATGCCGAAAGAACCGGATATAATGATATAGTGTGATTCATGTATGGTTAAGCTAACTATAATTTGAATTAAGCCGATAATGCAGAATACAATAAAAACAATTCCCGTGGCTCTGGTCGCTGACCGCCAAGAGGGATGTGTTCCGCGCAGCATCAGCCAGGAGGCTTGAGAGCAAATATAAATCAAGGCAATGGATTGATTAATCGTGCGCCACGTCGGGCTGGGATATACGTAGGTAAGGCATGCATGCACAAGCGTGAAAACGGCCAGCATAATGATATTGCTCAACTGACTGGTTTTCTTTCTGACGTAGCGGCAAAGACCTTCATAGAGAATGATCGTTCCTCCAATAATGAAGAAATTAGCGAGGACGATTGAAAACAAATCAGGGATCAGTCCGCGAAAAGTAACCAGCAGAAGCGCGATCAACTGAAAAAGATAGTTGGTGAGCCAGAGAGCAATTTCCGGAAAGCGCTTGCGGTTTTGCCACCACAGGGAAGAGATGACGATAACGCAAAGCGCGATAAATAAAACATAACTGGCAAAAAATGTTCTTAAATAAATAACATTCATAAAAGATCACCATCTGCCAACATTATAAGGCTCTTGTTAAAAAAGTTCAGATAAGCAAGGATACGTTAGCCGCGACGCGAACCGCCCAAAATTGATCCCAGCACACCGCGGATAATCTGGCGTCCTAAAGAAGAACCGATGCTGCGCGCCACACTTTTGGCCGCGGCCTGCACCATTCCATCTTTCTGACCGCCCCGGGGACCACTGCTGCCGAAAATAATTTTACCCAGGCCGCCACCGAGACCGCCTAACAATCCTCCCTCTTCTTTTTCTTTTGCGGGTGCCTCTGGCTCTTCCACTTTCACTGACGGCTTGTCTTCTTGAGCTTGTTCCTGCGTGCCTCCGCGTAACTTTTCAAATGCGGATTCGCGATCGACGGTTTTTTCGTAATGTCCGTAAATCGTGGAAGCCTTGATAGCGGTCACGCGTTCATCATCCGTCATGGCGCCCATGCGCGAGAAAGGAACAATCACATTGGATCGTTCGACAATGTTGGGACGTCCTTTTTCATCTAAGAACGAAACCAGCGCCTCGCCAACACCCAGTTCGGTGATGGCCTGCAGGGCATCAAAGGCCGGATTCTGACGCATGGTTGAGGCCGCCGTCTTGACCGCCTGCTGATCTCTGGGTGTGAAAGCGCGCAGAGCGTGCTGGACGCGATTGCCCAGTTGGCCGAGAACGGTATCCGGTATATCCAGCGGGTTCTGGGTGACAAAATAAACGCCCACACCCTTGGAACGAATCAGGCGCACAACCTGTTCGATTTTTTCCAGTAGCGCCTTGGGCGCGTCGTTGAACAATAGATGGGCTTCGTCGAAAAAGAAAACCAGTTTGGGCTTTTCGATGTCACCGACTTCAGGCAATTGTTCGAAGAGTTCGGCCAGCATCCAGAGCAGGAAAGTCGAATAGAGTTTGGGATTGTTATACAGCTGATCGGCAGCCAGAATGTTCATGACACCGCGTCCCTCGCTGTCCGTCTGGATCAAATCTGCAATATCCAACATCGGTTCGCCGAAGAATTTGTCGCCGCCCTGCTCTTCGATGGTCAGAAGACCGCGTTGTATGGCGCCGATGGAAGCGGTGGAAATATTCCCGTATTCCGTCTTGAATTTCTTGGCATTATCCCCCACGAATTGAACCATTGCCCGCAGGTCTTTCAGGTCGATCAGCAGCAATCCGTTGTCATCGGCGATTTTGAAGACGATCTGCAGAACGCCGGATTGCGTGTCGTTGAGGTTGAGCAGACGCGCCAGAAGCAGCGGCCCCATATCGGAAACGGTCGCGCGCACCGGATGACCGGATTTTCCGTACACATCCCAGAAAACTGTCGTGCTGGCGCGAGGCTTGAATTCTTTGATGCCGATGCCTTCCAGGCGTTTGAGCAGTTTTTCCGAGGAAACACCGGCAGCGCCGATCCCGGAGAGGTCTCCCTTGACGTCAGCCATAAAAACAGGAACACCGATGGACGCAAATGATTCGGCCATCTTCTGCAGCGTAACGGTTTTGCCTGTGCCGGTAGCGCCGGTAATCAGTCCGTGACGATTGGCCATTTGCGGCAATACAGCAATTTCCTTCCCCTGCGACATGGCGATAACTAGCGGTGCGATCATATTGTGCTCCTTATAAGGATTTTTTGTTTAAGATGTCAGGAAGTATAGGAAGAACGAAAACATATGTCAATGATGAAATCCGGGCATTGCATTTGTTTTAAAAACTCATATTTTCATAACAGTCTGTAATGCACGGTGTCTTATGAGAACGTTGATTACAGATTTTCCGGTGTGAACGCGACGACGTCGTCGATGGTTTTTGCTCCCGTCATCACCATGATCAGGCGATCGATGCCCAGCGCGATACCGGCACAGGGCGGCAGGTTTGCCAGGGATTGCAGAAATTTTTCCGGCATTGCATAGCGCGCCCAGTTTTTTGCGGCGCGTGCTTTTAGCGCTTCTTCAAAACGCTCACGCTGTTCCTGCGCATTGATCAGTTCCGAAAAACCATTGGCTATTTCCAGGCCGCCGATATAAAGTTCAAAACGTTCGCTGACCGCAGGATTGCTGTCTTTTAATTTGGCCAGCGCCGTTAGTTTTGCAGGATAATCATAAAGAAATGTCGGGCGGCTGATGCCCAGTTGCGGCTCGACATAATCCACTAAAATCTCATCAAAGATTCCTTTTGCCATCGCTTCATTCGACGTAACCGGCGCGTATCGTAAAAAGGCTTTTTCTACGGTTATTCTTTCCCAGGGTGGCGACAAAATTATTTTTTTGTTTTGAAGACTAATAGCTTCACCGCCTGAATCTGCGGCGACAGCCAGAATCATCGCTTCGCACTGATTCATCAACTGCTGATAATCAAAGCCGGTGACGTACCACTCCAGCATGGTGAATTCCGGCAGGTGTCTATCACCTCTTTCATCGGCACGAAAGCATTTGCTAATTTGAAAAATGCGCGGATACTCCGCCGCAAGCAAGCGTTTCATGCATAGTTCCGGCGATGTCTGCAAAAACCAGCCGTCGGATGGGATGGCTTCAATGTGCTCTTCAGGCGCGGGCGCGGGAATGCGCAGCGGCGTTTCCACTTCCAGAAAGCCGTTTTGAGTAAAAAAGAGGCGGATGCTTTGAATTAAATTGGCGCGTGTCTGCAGGGCTGGAGACTTGCGCGCCAATGAGAAGTTGTTATCAGAAAAGGATTCCGACAATGATTATCCTTTGACTCTGGTCAGGTACTCTCCCGTTCGTGTGTCGATCCTGATTTTTTCTCCTTCGGAGATGAAAGTCGGCACCTGAATGGTATAGCCGGTTTGTACCTTGACGGGTTTGGTGGAGCCGGAAGCGGTATCGCCCTTGGCCCACGGCTCGGCTTCCGTCACAGCCAGCTCGACAAAGTTAGGCAGGCTGATGCCGATGGGTTTGTCTTCAAAAAGCAGAATCTCCACTTCGATGTTATCAGTCATAAAATTCACGGCGTCGCCGACCTGATCTTCCGTCAAATAAACCTGTTCGTAGTTTTCGTTGTCCATGAAGCAGTATTTGTCGCCTTCTTTGTAGAGATACTGCATTGTTTTTTCACGTAAATCAGCCTGTTCAAAGGTGTCGACAGACCGGAAAGTACGCTCAAACTGGTTGCCGGTGATCATGTTTCTCAATTTGCTTCGGTACAGGGCCTGGCCCTTGCCCGGTTTGACAAAATTAAATTCCGTGATGACATACGGTTCGTTATCTATTTTCAGCCGCAGTCCTTTTTTTAAATCACTGGCAGTGTACATAAAAATTTTCTCCTTGCTTGGTATAAAAAAACGTGTCTTGCTCTGGCGCTTCTCTAATCTATTTATTGGAACTTGTCAAAAAAATGTTGATGTTTTTTTAAATCATTTTTTATCGCTTCAGACATCACGCCCAGCGGTATCTTGCCCGCGCTTCCGGGAACATCCAGAACATACTGAGGCAGGCAAAGCCCGGAAGATTGCTGCCATATTTTTTCCATCATGGCCACGCCCGCTCGCGGATCGGTGCGAAAATGCTCGCAGCCCCTGGCCGGATCGCAATGAAACAGATAGTATGGCCGGACGGATATTTTTTGCAGGTTGTTGAGCAGGTCCTTCATGACCTCCGGCGAATCGTTTACCCCCTTGAGCAGGACTGACTGATTGGAGACCGGGATTCCCGCTTCCTGCAGCATATTACAGGCGCGCGCGGCTTCCGGAGTAATTTCAAGAGGATGATTGAACTGCGTGTTGAACCACAGGGGCCGGTAACGTTTGAGCAGCCGACAGAGATTCGTGGTTATGCGCGCAGGCATAACGACGGGTACGCGGCTGCCAATCCGCAGAATTTCCACATGCGGTATGACCTGGAGCGAATCCAGAAATTGCTCCAGGATGTGGTCGTCCAGCGTCAGCGGATCACCGCCGGAAATAATGACTTCTCTGATTTGAGGCGAAGCGGCAATATAGCGAATCATTGTCCGGACACGGGTTTTCAAAGTCGGTTGATCAGGCTGCGACCAGAAACGCTTCCGGTTGCAGTGTCGGCAATAAACGGCACAGTTTTCAGTCATGATAGCCAGACAACGGTTGGAATAGCGATGAATAAGCTTGGGAACAGGCATACGGGAATCTTCGTCCAGAGGATCTTCCGGCATATCTTCTGTAAAAGAAATTTCCCGCTTGCTGGGAACACACTGCGCAAAAACGGGATCGCTTTGACTACAACTTAGCATCAGCGATAAATAATAAGGTGTGATCGCCACCGGATAAACCGCAGTAACCGCTTTTAAATTTTCTGTCTCTGAATGGGTTTTTCCAAAAAACCTCTCCAGCTTTTCGATTTTGGTAACTCGGTTTTTAAATTGCCAGCGCCAGTCCCGCCAGTCTCTGGCCGATGCTTTGAAATATGAAAGAATGATTTTCTTGTCCATAATAAAACCAGCAGGATATCCCGGAAAATAACAATATCTGAAAAGTTCAGGGTGTGTGTCCTACCACAAATTTACCTGCTTGCAAAGTTAATCAATACAAGTTAGGAGGGAAAAACTTTTCTATCCAGGATAGGGTAATCAAAAGATATTTCAGGAGTTAACGCCAGTGGATATCCAAAAACGCAAAGAAAGAGTGGCGATGCTTTCGGTTGCATCCAATTCTTTTCTGGTTTTGTTTAAGGTGATTGTAGGACTTGCCATCGGTTCCGTTTCAATTATATCGGAAGCGATCCATTCCGGCGTGGATTTACTGGCCGCGATGATCGCCATGTTTTCCGTGAAAACATCCTGTGTGCCCGCCGATGAACGTCATCCGTTCGGACACGGCAAAATTGAAAACATATCCGGCTTTGTGGAAGCCCTGCTTATTTTTGTCGCGGCGTTTTGGATTATCCTGGAAGCGCTGAAAAAATTAAACGCCCCGGAAGTGATGGAAAACGCCGGCTGGGGTGTCGGCGTCATGTTGTTTTCTGCTGTCATGAATTTTATCGTGTCGCGAAAACTTTTCCAGGTGGGCAGGGAAGCCGATTCCATCGCTCTGCAAGCCGACGCCTGGCATTTACGGACAGATGTTTATACCTCTGCCGGCGTTATGGTGGGGTTGAGCATCATCTGGATCGGCCATAAATTCTTTCCCGACCCCAACATTCACTGGATTGATCCGGTCGCCGCGATTGGTGTGGCTGTTCTCATTATGCACGCCGCTTATGAGCTGACCATGAAGTCTCTGCACGACCTCGTGGACGTGCAACTGCCGCCGGAAGAAACGCAATTCATCCTGGATATCATTAACCGCGAACAGATGATTTGCGGCTTTCACCAGTTGCGCACGCGCAAAGCCGGTCACGCGAGATTTATAGAATTTCACATCAAGGTCGATCCGCAGATGTCGGTTCATGACTCGCACGACATCACCAGAACCTTGAAAAAAAATATCAGAACAAAATTTTCAGAATGCAACATCACCATTCATATCGAACCCTGCGACGGTGAATGTACAGACATCTGCCTGTCTGGCTGTTTGCTGCCTCAGGGAAAAAGGCCCAAGCGCCTGCACCATCCCGCTTAAATTTTGCTGGCGACAAATTCGGCAATCTTTTCTTCCGGCGAGCTGTCCAGATCGACGGAGTTGCCGGCAACTAGCCCATTTTCCGCAGTTAGTGTTGATATTTGATAAAAATAGGCGGCATATTTTAAGAAAGTATAATCATTACGCAGGCCCTATTTGAAAAACTCAAA
>JBATES010000012.1:0-2569 GCA_049664145.1 Smithella sp. | reverse complement strand
GCTTACCGCTGCCCCACGGACGGGGGCTGGAATGCGGGCAATTACGACAAAGCGCGGGCCGTGCATTTTAATTATCAGGGCGCTGTTGTGACTGGTGAGGACGTTATTGACGGCCGGGCGTGTTATGTGCTGAAATTTCAGAACCACTGGATCGCGGTCTGGAAGGAAAAAGGCATTGCGCTGGCGGCCATGAACCGTCCGGACAATAAAGATGACGCGGTTTATTATGAGAGTATCGAATTTGATCTTTCCGATGACGTATTCGCGGTTCCAGGCGGGGTGACCATCATTGATCGAAAAGACGGATTTTTTGAATAAGTATTGTAATTAGTGGTTGACCGGAAACAAAAATAAGTCATAAAAACTTGATGTTATAAATTTAGTCCTGTTTGAAGATTTTTCAAAAAATCAGTATTTGTTCGGGTTTTTAGCTTGACATAATTTTTTACTAATTGTATAATATTTTGAATTTTTTAATAAAAATATTAAGTATGGATTTCTGATCCGACCCGAACAGCCCGGTTAAACAAAAAATCTTCAGGAAAAAAATATGCGAAAAATTATCGACTTGCAAATGAAAATTGGCGAAACCGCTATCTCCAGCATTCAGTTTGATCCGAAATCCCGAGATGAAATCCCAAAATTGCTCCGCGGGCTCCAGGCGATATATTGCAATCGGGAGGTCCGCGCCCAGGTATTTGAGGCGCTGACCGGGCTCATTCCTTCTCATATTGATACCAAAAATGGCCGCAAAGGCATGGATTTGTGGAAAATATTGGTCCTCGGAGCACTTCGCCTCTCCTGTAACTGGGATTATGACAAGCTCCAAGAAATTGCCAATAACCATATGACACTCCGGCAGATGCTCGGTCACGGAAGAATGGATGCCAAGTATCAATATGAGCTCCAGACCTTAAAGGATAATATTTCCCTTTTCACACCGGAGATACTGGATAAAATCAACCAGATCGTTATCAAATATGGCCACAAGATCGCTGGTAAAAAAAAAGATGAAAAACTGACTGGCAGTTGTGACTCTTTTGTTGTCGAAACCAATGTTCATTATCCAACTGATATTAATCTGCTTTTTGACGCCATACGGAAAATGATCGTTTTGATGATGCAACTTTGCGGTTGTCTGGATATTTCTGATTGGCGCCAGGGCAAGCATCACATCCGCAAGGCAAAACAATTTTATCGAAGTGCTCAGCAATTAAAGCGTTCATCATCTAAAGATGAGAGCAAAAAAGCTGAAAGAGAACAACTGATTATCAACGCTCACAATGAATATATTGATTTGGCTCAATTCTATATTGATAAAATCCGGCAAACTCTTATTACCTTCCAGCAAGTCAACATTCTCAACTATTTAAAAATAGAAGAAATAAAGTCATATATCGTTCATGCCGAAAGGCAGATCGATCAGATCCGCAGAAGAGTTGTCAACGACGAGACCATCTTGCATCATGAAAAGGTGTTTTCGCTTTTTGAGCAACACACCGAATGGATCAGCAAAGGCAAAGCCGGTGTCCCGGTGGAACTTGGATTAAGGGTTTGTATTGTCAAAGATCAATATGAGTTCATTCTTCATCATCGTGTGATGCAAAATGAAACCGATGACAAAATTGCCGTTTCGATAATCGAGGAAACGCAGAGCCGATTTCCTGATTTCAAAGATTGCAGTTTCGACAAGGGGTTTCACAGCCCGTACAATCAGAAAGAACTGGCAACCCTGCTTGATCACGTCGTTCTTCCCAGAAAAGGCCGGCTTTCCGCCATCAATAAAGATATTGAGAATTCTGAAGAATTTAAAAAAGCCAGACGAAAGCATTCGGCTGTTGAATCCTCAATCAATGCGTTGGAAAATCACGGACTGGACCGATGTCCGGACCACGGAATCGAAGGCTTCAAACGATACGTTGCGTTGGCTGTTGTTGCCCGCAATCTTCAGATTCTGGGTAATATGCTCCAACAAAAAGAGGTTAAAAGTCTTCGGCGTCAGGAGAAAAAAGCGCGAAAAGCAGCTTAACCAGACGGTTTTCAAAACTTCAACAGGATCATTGCGTTCAAAAACTGGAAAACAGACCTGGATCATAGTTTTTTATAATGTCGCATATAGCTTTTATCAATATCGATAATATTTTGCTTTAAATCTCCCTGTCCGATGGGAAAATCCAGTAAAATTTTTTACCGGAAAATTAAAAACCGGGGTTTTCGGTCAGGCACTAACTATCTCCTTGTTTGTTACCGTGTTGCACTTTGGCATGCATCGTTTGATCCGATGGCCCGGACCAGCGTCGCCTTTGAAATCATGTATCCGTAAAGGGCGCTGTAGTAATTCATCTCCGCCTGAGTCAGGAAGGACTGGGCGTCAAGCACATCAGTGGATGTTGTCACCTGCTGCTGATATTGCAGGTTTGTTATCCGAAAATTTTCTTTTGCCTGGGCCAGCGCTGTTTCTGCTGTTTTGATATTTTCACCGGCAACCATGAGTTTTTCATAGGCGTTCTTAACCTCCAGACGAATACTGTCTCTGATGCCGTCGATTTTTGCGTTAAGGGCTTTCATC
>JBATES010000011.1:0-30380 GCA_049664145.1 Smithella sp. | reverse complement strand
AATACACAAGACTTTCATTCAGGTTATTGTGAAGGGTGACAACACTGGCCTACCACTACTCGCAGAGCGATAACTTCCTAAAGGCTTATGAATACCTGAAACTCTCCGGGGAAAAGTCGGCAAAGAACTACGCCAACAACGAGGCCATCCGTTTCTATAAGGAAACGATCCGTATGCTGGATGTACAGCCGGAGAGCATGGAGAATAAGAAAGAAAAGTTGGCAATATTCATCCAGATGATAATGCGGTTGATCATGTTGAGTTACCCGGAAGGCAGCCTTGAAATCCTTCAAAATGCGGAAAAGCTCGCTCAGGAGTTAGGGGATGATGAAGGACTTCTACAGATTTATGGTAGTTTGAGTTACTATCATACATTTGCCGGCAATCCATGCCTCGGCCTGGAATACGGTGAGAGGTGTTTCAATTCAGCGGAGAAGATCAAGGACTTTGGACTTATGGCACAAAGCGCAGGCCAGATTTGTTTTGCATACTGGGTTTCAGGTGATGTTGAGAAAGTTGCGGATATCGGAGGCAAAGCAATTCATCTTCTTGAGGAACGCCATCTGGAAAAGGACTTTTTTGGAATGGGGTATAGCCCCTACTCACATCTCTGTGTGAATTACGGTGGCTCTTTAGGATATATGGGAAGGTTCAAGGAGGCGACTAGTGTACTAGAAAAGGGATTGCGAAACGCCTGTGAGGGCATGGCACGGGTACTCCTTGGATGTATGGTGGAGGAAAAGGCACCGACCATTATTAGAGAAGCGCAGCGCCAGATCAGGCATGGTATTTCAATTTTAGAAGACTGCAAAATAAAAGGATGGAGCCCAGTCGGGTATCTTCATCTCGGTGAGTTCCTCACCAATGCAGGCCGGAAGGAAGAAGCCTTGGAAAGCCTGAAGAAAGCGGAAACTTTATATCAAGAAATGGACGTAGATCCCAAAAGCTATTGGCTCACCCGCACGAAGGACGCATTGAAGAAACTTACATCAGCAGCAGGCGCTGAAAAGTAAGACAACACATTCCGATTGAAAGGCAGTATAATTTTCAATCTTGATGCTGTGTGGATAACAGGAAGCATCGGGTGGTGCTAAGATTTTAAAATGAACTGATTCAAGGAGAGTAATACATATTTAAGTAAGAGCATTCTTTCAGTTTATCGAAGGGCAGTGGTTAATACAGCTTTCTTTTTATCAGAGATTCAGAAGGTAGCTACTTAATAGTGTAGCCGCGGGCATCGAGACAGGCGCTCATCGCCCTAAAATAATCTGCACGCACTTGTTTCAATTGGTTTTGTGGCATGTCATTAGTTATCTGAGTCGGATCATAGCCTGTTTGGCTCACTCCCCACCGGTGGCACTCATAACGATCGCTCTCCTGTAGCTCTTTGTTTTGGCCTTTACGAGGATAAATAAAAATTTTCCCGTTTATTGACGGCAGTACCGATGGAGCCGGTTCAGCATACACCAAAGGCTCCTTGTCGGCCGTAAGTGGGGGAATGTAATAGGGTGAGTAATAATTATAGGCATAAGGATAATAATATGGATATGGATAAGAATAATAAGGATCCCAAATTGCGACACCCGCATATACCGGCCACGGTGCCCACCAACCCCAATAGCCGCCACTCCAATAGTATCCGCTACCATGGTGGCCACTTCCATGGTATCTACTTCCATGATAGCCACTTGAATGGTAACCGCTACCTTGGTGACTATTTCCATGGTAGCCGCCTGAATGGGAATTGCTTGAGTGGCCGCTTCTCGAATGGCTACTACCCGCAGAGCCTCTGCCTGCATCACTAGGCAATGGATTTACGAGAAAGATGACCATTGCGAAAATAAAAAGGGCGCAGGCAACTTTCTTCATATACTTACTCCTTGCATCATTTTACATCTAATTTAAGTCTTAAGAATCCTCTTTTCAATGTGTTGTTATGAACAATGAGCAAAAATCACTATTTATGATATTAGCGTTCAGTCATTTTTGATTATTCCCGATTGAATTGTTGCATATTCATCAGAGTTGGCGAGTTGTTTCTTTCAGGAAGGATAAAATAAAAAAGGCAGAGCTTTTCTGACCCTGCCTTTTCAGCTATGATACTGATACTACTTAAGCAGAACCAATTGAACCACCGCAACCTGCATTAAATCTATCTATACTTCCTCCACAACCAAAATTAACAGATGGACCACAACCTGCGTTAACCATAGTTATCCTCCTTTCGTCTTTGAATGGTTGAATTTTGCACATCAAGCAATACGCCTGACACTCTTTTCGCTGACTGGTTTTCTGATAGAATACTTAAACGCAAAAATCCTCACTATTCTTCAGTATAGGGTTTTAAAAAGTCAATCCATGCTCACCTAATACAAGGTTAAATGGTTCGGGAATTTAGTCTTTGATGTTGTGTATGTTTTTTATATCACCATTTCCATTTGAAAGCTATGTTTGAAAAAATTACTGGATGCTCTCTTTCAGGAAGGATTGTTGACGCCACCTGCTTATTCGCGCTCCAAAGGGTGTAAGCCAGACAATGATTACCATTTGAAAGTGAGTACTATCTCCACTTTATTTTCATGAGTAAATCATTTGGGGATAGTTGCTCTAATTATGTATCAACATAGAAATATATACTCCTGCGCCCAATCCCGTTTTCTTATTGTTTTACTAATTCTACACGGCGGTTTTTTGCTCGGCCTTCTTCGTTATCGTTCGACATGACGGGCGCAAACTGACCGCATCCAAAGGACTTGAGACGTGCAGGGGAGATACCGTTATTGCGGAGCGCATTGACTACGGACTCGGCACGGCTCTGGGATAACTTGACATTGCTTTCCACACTGCCAACATTATCCGTGTGCCCCACAACATGAATCTTGAGACCGGGATCTGAATTGAGAAGCTTGACGATCTCTGCTATGGCCTGCGCCGATTCAGGTTTAATGTTAGACTTCCCGGTGTCGAAGTAGATACCATATACCGCCGCGTGGCCCGTTGTTCTGATGTCGTTGGAAAAAACTTTCGCATCGGCAACGATATCCTGGGCCATGGCGTCTTTCTGGATGATGGTGAAACCGTACTTACCGGTAAATTCCGCCCACAGTTCGACCCAGATTTCCTTTCCGTCCTTATTCAGTTTGTAGATTTGCTTTTTGTTAGTGGCTGTGCCAACCAGTGTGCCGCCCTGTTTTAGAATGGCATTCTCGAAATTGCGACGGATCTGGAGTTCGCTTGGTTTTGATTTGAGATCATTCTGCGGATAGTAGGTCATCCACCACAGTTGTCCTTCGACATGGATGGTCTGTCCCTTTCCCATGGCAAAATCACGACCGTCGAACTGTTTATGATCGCAGTTGTAAATATAGGAGCCCGGCATTCTGGTAAAGAGCGGGTGGTCCTTGCACTTGGCATTATCCGTCTGTGCAGCGTAAAGGTTTGTTATCAGAAGGCAAAGTAAAATCGTCGTCGAAAGGATGGAAATTTTTTTCATGTATTACAACCTCCATGTTATTTGTTTTAAATTTAGTCTTGCCTCAGTTGCTGATGATCTTAATATCCGGTGCAATATAATTGATAAGAACTTCCTTTTGTATGGAATGAAGTATATGAGGACCTGTCTTGCATGTCAAGGTAATCTTGGCCGAAAAATGTGCGGGTGTGAATTATATATATTTGATTGAAAGGCAGTATGATTTCGATCTTGACGTTGTGTGGACTACAGGAAGAAGCCAGTACAAAACTTGACACCAAATGTTAGCTTAAATCCTGTTCAGGACGGAAATTGGAGCATCCCGAAATGTTTCGATTCAGGCTACAAGTCTGAACCAGCCGAAGAATGAAAATAGCGGGTTCAATCTGCAACGATTGAACCCGCGAAGAACACGTAAAGCTTAGCGGATCGTTATTTTGATTTGTTCTTGTTCGTTAAGTTTTGTATTTGCTTATCTTTCTCAGACCACAATTTCTGCACCCATTGATGCATGGCATCGCGAAAAACTGGATCACCTTCGTAATCACCGTGTAACAAATGTTTCGGAATTTCTATGGTTTTCATCCGCACGGTGATGCGTTTAACTTTGCCACACAGAAAATCTCCGAAGCCCGGGATTCCATCCGGATAAACAATGGTAATATCCAGCAAAGAATTAAACTTTTCGCCCAGCACATTCATGGCCAGCGCCAGTCCGCCGGATTTGGGACGCAGCAGATATTGATACTCGCTTTTCTGTTTTTCGTGTTTTGCCGGAGTGAAACGGGTACCTTCCAGGAAATTCATTACGCTGGTCGGAACAATACCAAATTTCTCGCAGGCCTTGCGCGTTGCTTCATAATCCTTGCCTTTTTGTTCGGGATGTTCTTTCAGATATTCGGCACTGTGGCGATACAAAAAAGGATAATCCAAAGCCCACCAGGCGAAACCCATGAAAGGCACTCGAATCAATTCCCGCTTAATAAAGAATTTTATCAGGGGAATGCGGCGATTCAAAAGGTACTGCATCACCAGGATGTCCACCCAGGACTGATGATTGCAAACCACCAGATACCAGCCGTTGTAATTCAGCCCCTCCAAACCCTGCACATCCCACTCGGTTTTTTGCGTCAGGCGCATCCATCCAATATTGCCGGCAATCCAGTTCTCCGCGATCCAGTGCAGAATACTATTGACGACCTTCAGCAACGGCGGCCAGGGGATGAGGATCTTGGGAATAGAGAAAACAAACAAAATTGACACCCAAAACACCACATTGATAAATAGAAGGAACCCAGCGATTATTCCCACAAGGGTTGAAGGTAAGAAATTAAGCATAGCGATATCCCTAAAAAAATAAAATATTTACATCAAGTTTTGCGAGCATAAGAAAAAGAGATTTACAAGTCAAGAAAATTATAGCATAGTCGCCTCGAATTACATTGCTTGTCTTCACGTTAAAACTGGTTGTGTTCAAAACGGCTATAAATCAATTAATTCAGTTAATAATCATAAACCGAAAGGATTTAAATAAATGAAGAAAAATCATCTACGTAATATTGCCATTATTTCCCATGTTGATCATGGCAAAACCACATTGCTTAATGCGATGCTGAAGCAAACTGGAGTATTTCGGGCAAATCAGGCCGTCGAAGACCGCGTGATGGATTCGATGGATCTGGAAAAAGAGCGCGGCATTACCATCACAGCGAAAAATACCGCCGTAGAGTTCAACGGAGTAAAAATTAATATTGTCGATACGCCCGGCCATGCCGATTTCGGCGGCGAAGTGGAACGAAGTCTCAATATGGTTGATGGCGCAATCCTTCTGGTGGACGCCAGCGAAGGACCCCTGCCGCAAACAAGATTTGTTTTAAAAAAAGCTCTGGCACTGCGCCTGCCGATCATTTTAGTTATCAATAAAATTGATCGCAAAGATGCCCGCGTTGAAGAAGTTATCAATGAAACCTACGATCTCTTTATTGACTTAGGCGCGGAAGAAAAACAAATTGAATTTCCTATCCTTTATACTATGGCCAAAATCGGGGTCAGCCATAGAAAACTGGGCGATGACAGCACAGATTTGCAGCCGCTGCTGCAGACAATCATTGATTATGTGCCGGCCCCGCAGGGAGACGATGAAGCCATCACGCAGTTTCTGGTTACCAATCTGGATTACGACCCTTATGTCGGACAAATTGCTATCGGCCGTCTGCAAAGCGGCAAACTGGAAATGAACACCAATTACAGCCTTTGCTCCCAAGATAAAATAGTTCCCGGCGTAAAACTAAGCGCTCTTTATACTTTTTATGGCCTGGCAAAAAAACCGGCAACAGAAGCCGAGTCCGGAGATATTATTGCGCTTTCCGGAGTGGACAATGTGACTATCGGCGATACAATTTCTTCTTTTATATCTCCGCAGGTATTGCCCCGATTGCTGGTCGATGAGCCAACCATCTCCATGATATTTTATGTCAACGACAGTCCCTTCGCCGGCAAAGAAGGTAAATTTCTCACGTCACGCCATTTGCTGGAGAGGCTGGAAAAAGAATCACTGCGAAATGTCGCCATCAAAATAAAAAAAATGGGAAAAACCAATGCTTTTGAAGTTTGCGGGCGCGGCGAACTGCAAATGGCGGTATTAATCGAAACCATGCGCCGCGAAGGTTATGAACTAATGGTTTCCCGTCCGCAGGTCATCACCAAAGAACAAGACGGCAAAACGGTGGAGCCGGTGGAAAGATTGTTTCTGGATATACCTGAGGACTTTGTGGGGAAAATTACCGAAAAGTTATCCATCAGAAAAGGACGCATGGAAAGCTTAGTCAACAAAGGTTCCGGCAGAGTCAGCATGGAATTTCTGATTCCCTCCCGGGGGTTAATCGGTTTTCGCAGTCAATTTTTGACAGACACCAAAGGCGGCGGCGTAATGAATTCTCTGCTGGAAGATTACGCGCAGTGGTTCGGCCCTATCCCGCAACGAACGACAGGTGTTCTGGTTGCCGACCGCTCAGGCCGCGTTACGCCTTACGCCAGCTTCGCGATGGAAGACAGGGGCGAGATGATTGTGGAAATCGGCACGGAAGTTTATGGAGGAATGGTCGTGGGAGAGCGCAACCGTACAGGCGATATGGATGTCAATATCACGAAGGAAAAGAAGCTGACGAATATGCGCGCATCCACGTCCGATGCCACAATAATTCTCCGGCCCCCGCGTGTTCTGTCTCTGGATCAGGCCATCGAATTTATTTCTGAAAATGAACTGGTGGAAGTAACCCCGCAAAGCGTGCGCCTGCGAAAAATGGAGCTGGACGCGACAAAACGTCTGCAGAAAAGCCGTAAAGAAGAATGATTAATGAGATTGAGAAAAACTTCTACCGCATTACTTTGCGCATGCCATACCGCCTGAGGCACGTGAATGCCTATATTTTTGCTCATGACGGGAAACTGGCACTTTTCGACACCGGACTCAACACGACCGGGTCTTATGAAACGTTGCAAAAGGATCTGGCCGGCATTGATTTCGGCATTCAAGACATCCAACACATTTATCTGACGCATGTGCACACCGACCACTGCAGCCTGGCGGGACTTCTGCAAAAAGAATCAGGCGCAAAAGTCCATCTCTCAAGGGCGGCTTTTGCAGAGTATCAGCATTTTCGGGAAAGTGACCCGGCTGTATCGCAATTAAGGAAATTCTATGCGCGCCAAGGCATGTCGTCTCATCTCATTGACCTGATTATCGAAGAATACGAGGACATTCGAGGCATCATTACCGAATTTCATGCCGACCATTTTCTGTGCGAAAGCGATCATTATGAATTCGGCAACTGGAAATTCGAATCCGTTGACACGCCCGGACACGCCGCCGGACATGTTTGTTTTTTCTTTCCCCGGGAAGGTTTCCTGCTGGCAGGTGATCACATTCTTCCTTATATTGCTCCGATTCTTAGTCCAGATATATTTGATGATAATTACCGTCCTCTCGCAACTTATCTGGATTCTTTGAGCGTTATAGAGAAATTGCCCGTCAGCACAATCTATCCGGGTCACGGCACGCCTTTTGTTGATGTAAAAGAAAGGCTGGCAGACATTCGCGAACATCATTCTAAAAGAAAAAAAACCGTTTTTGATCTTGTGAACAAAGAACCTAAAACAACCCATGCAATTTCACAAGAGATGGTCAGCCCCAATCTTTCCGATTTCGATAAATTTCTGGCCCTGAACGAAACCCTGACGTATTTAAAGGAACTAAAAGCCGAAGGCGCCATACAGGAAGAGATGTCCGGCAATGTTTTGGTTTACGTCAGGACGCAAGGATAATGGTTGACAGATCATGCATAATGATTAATATAGGCGCCCGTAATTAAAAGGCATAAGATTAACGGGTGAAAAAGATTCCGAATTCCGGCACACCGGAATTCGGAAAGACATTCTGGAATATAATTTTGAGCAAACATCTGCAAAAAGAAATCGAACGCCGCCGCACCTTCGGCATCATCAGCCATCCGGACGCAGGAAAAACCACGCTGACGGAAAAGCTGCTGCTTTTTGGCGGCGCCATTCAAATGGCCGGAGCCGTCAAGGCGCGCAAAGCTTCCAAGCATGCCTTAAGTGACTGGATGGCCATTGAAAAAGACCGTGGCATTTCCGTGACCTCGTCAGTCATGAAATTTGAATACGCCGGTTGTGAAATCAATCTGCTGGACACGCCAGGCCATCAGGATTTTTCGGAGGATACTTACCGGGTACTCACCGCGGTGGACAGCGCGCTGATGGTGATCGACGGCGCCAAGGGCGTCGAGACGCAAACCCAGAAACTGATGGAAGTCTGCCGCCTGCGCAATACGCCGATTATCACTTTCATCAACAAACTCGACCGCGATTGTCTGCCGCCTCTGGAAATTCTTTCGGATATTGAGGACAAACTGCAGATTGAATGCTCGCCGCTGTCCTGGCCTATCGGCATGGGCAAGCGTTTCAAAGGCGTTTACAATATTTATGACAAAAAACTGCATTTATTTACACCAGGAAAAGCGAGACGTTCGGAAGGAGGAGTTGTTATTGAAGACTTGTCCGATCCGCTGCTCGGTGAGCTGCTGGAGAGCCAGGCCGATGAATTGCGTGAGGAAGCCGCCCTGCTGGAAGGCGCCGCCAATCCTTTTGATTTAAAGGAATATCTGAAGGCCAGCCAGACGCCGGTTTTCTTCGGCAGCGCCATCAACAATTTCGGCGTCAAGGAACTGCTGGACGCGTTCGTGGAAATCGCACCGCCGCCTACAGCCCGCCCGACGACCACCAGGGCCGTGGATCCGGAGGAAGACGACTTTTCCGGATTTGTTTTTAAGATCCAGGCCAATATGGATCCGGCGCACCGCGACCGCATCGCCTTCATGCGGGTCTGTTCGGGACAATTCCAGCGCGGAATGAAAGTGATTCATCATCGGATAGGGAAAGAAGTGTCTCTGGCTAATGCCACCATTTTTATGGCGCAGGATCGTACCAATATCGAAGAAGCTTATCCTGGCGACATCATCGGTCTTCATAATCACGGCACGATTAAAATCGGCGATACGTTCACGCAGAAAGAACCACTGAAATTCACCGGCATTCCGCACTTCGCGCCGGAACATTTCTGCCGCGTCCGTCTCAAAGACCCTCTGCGCATGAAACATCTGCAAAAAGGATTGACTCAGCTCTCCGAAGAAGGCGCCATTCAGGTTTTCAAACCCCTTTGGGGTTCGGATAATATTCTGGGCGCGGTAGGCGTTCTGCAATTTGCCGTGACCATGTCACGGCTCAAAAACGAGTACAGCGTCTATGCAGACTATGAAAAAACCGATTATGCCGCCGCCCGCTGGGCAACTTGTGACGACGCTAAAATAATGGAAGATTTCCAAAAGAAAAATGCGATAAACCTTGCTCTCGACACCGAAGGGAACCTTGTTTATCTGGCGCTGAGCGAATGGCGACTGTCTCACACCATGGAAGAATGGCCGAAAGTCAAATTTCACAAAACCATGGAAAAAAGCTGACTGAGCTTGTCAAGATTTAACTTTTATCGCACTCGTCAATGAAAGGTGATTGAAACAAACAAAAAAGCCCGTACCTTTTAAGGTAACGGGCTTTTTTGTTGAAGATTTTGCCGTTTTTACTTTGCTATTTTTGTCGTAACGCTATTCGTTAGCGTGGGAGAACCGTATCAAACTACGAACAAAAATCAAGAAATATTTTTAAAAATATTTTTTTCTCCTTTAATCCATAAAATAAACAAATAGTTCGGGTCTAAAAAACATTGACCTGGCAACTAAAAATTACAAATTTGTTCTTGACAAGGCAGAAAAAAGGCGTATTTTGCGAGAAATATAAGGATTACCTTTATAAATCTTTGAAAGGAGGTTTGCCTATAATGAAAAAAATATTTGCTATTTTTGTGGCTATGGTGTTCGTCGCTTCTTTGTCTCTTTCAGTAGTAGGATGCAAAAAAGCTGAAGAACCGGCTCCGGTTCCTGCTGTTGAACAACCGGCTCCGGCTCCTGCTCCCGAAGCTGCACCGGCTCCGGCTCCTGCTCCCGAAGCTGCACCGGCTCCTGCTCCTGCAAAATAATTTAAAAAACAAACTTGCAGATAAATTTCGGGTCTTAACTACAACAGTTAAGACCCGATTTTTTTATTCTTAATCGCGCATCCGGTGTTGCGTCAATACATTTTATGGATGGCCGGTATCAACGTTTAAAAAATATTGATTGAAGTTTTAATTGATTTAACGTAGTCAAAGCGTCAAAGGTAGTGATCCGAAAAAAATGAGGAGGCCGTTTATTGACTGTTTCCATTGTTTTTCGGGGCAGATGAGACATGAACCCCATATCAGGAGGAAACAAAACATGAGTGATGACGCTCCCAAAATGACAGATATTAAGATAAATACTCAAAATTTATACAAGGAAGAAGCGTTCACCGATTTGACTTTCGCGACCATCAGACGCCTCTCACCGGTCAAAATCGATGGTTCACCAGACGATAGCAGGGCACAAATCTTCACCGGCATAACCCAGTTAATGTCACCCAACGGTCCGATTCCGGTTCAGTGCCTGATTGAAGGCGCAAAAACCTTAAGCGAAGCAGCAGAAAAATTACCGGTCGCCATTGAAAAAACCGTTCAGGCCATGATTAACGAGGCAAAAGAAATGGAACGTGAGGAAGCGTCGAAAATCATCGTTCCCTGAAATCAATCACGGGTATGAACCTCAAAGCAAGCTTTGGAAACATACCCCGCAGCAAGCTGCGGGGTATTAAATCCATGCTATGCAGGATGGTTTCATTAAAAGAACCGGATGCTTATTTCAATTTTTTGTCCATTCCGGTAAATCCGCAATCCGGCTGGTAGCAGGTTACATTCAGAAATTCGCATTTCTGCTTACAGACCGGGCAGACTTCCGGCGGCTGAATTTCCACAATCGTGTTGCCACAATTACTGCATTTCCACGTATTTTCGGGAATAGGTGTTTTGTTATCTGTCATTGCCGTATCGTCTCCGTATTAATTTTTTATAAATCTATTAAAAAAACAATATGATACATATTTCTTGAATTCAATAACGAATGTTCTTGATATTATACCCTACTTTCGGTAAACGAATATACTATTTTTATTGTGAGACTCAAATTGCAAAAATGGAGTGCATAACCTAAAGGTCACACGTTGAAATTTGTAAGTCGTAGTGACACTCTTTGAGCGCGAGAGAATTGATGCACGAAACGCAAGAGGAACTATCCAATCCGGATTTATCAGGATTGGAACAATCCTGCTGAAAGCGGAGGGTACGATTGGTACCCGTGGTCCGGGGTAGAATAATGCAAAAAAATGCAAAAAAAAATGATCTGGCGGGATTAACCCTGTTGGGGGAAGCAACTAAGCCAATACGCAAACTGGAAACTTTTCCCAATCACAATGACAACCGCGATTATATGGTTACCCTGCAGGCGGAAGAGTTCACCTGTGTTTGCCCGAAAACCGGTCAACCGGATTTTGCCAAAATAAAAATTCAATACATCCCGGATAAGAAAATTGTCGAATCCAAATCGCTGAAACTTTATTTGTGGTCTTTTCGTGATGAAGGCGTATTTCATGAACATGTGACTAATATCATTCTTGACGACCTGGCCGCCGCACTTAAACCGCGCTGGTGCAGGGTCAGCGCTGAATTCGCCGTGCGCGGCGGTATCGGCATCACCGTTGATGCAGAATATAAAAAATAACCTTATACATTAAAGGAAAATAAATGGGAAAAAGAACGGACATTAAAAAAGTTTTAATCATCGGCTCAGGACCTATTGTCATCGGACAGGCATGCGAATTTGACTATTCAGGAACCCAGGCCTGCAAGGCCCTGCGCCAGCTCGGTTACAAAATAGTGCTGGTCAATTCCAACCCGGCAACCATTATGACCGATCCGGGCATGGCTGACGTTACCTACATCGAGCCGCTCAATTTACAAACCCTGACGGAAATCATCGAAAATGAAAAGCCGGATGCGATTCTTCCCAATCTGGGCGGTCAGACCGGCCTCAATCTTACGTCGGGACTTTACAAAAAAGGCGTTTTGGAAAAGCACGGGGTGAAAGTCATCGGCGTGCAGGTTGATGCCATTGAACGGGGTGAGGACAGAATCGCTTTCAAGGAAACCATGAATAAACTCGGCATCGACATGCCCAAGAGTGAACCGTCCACTTCCGTGGAAGAAGCCGAAAAAATTGCCGCTCAAATGGGTTATCCCGTGGTCATTCGTCCGGCCTATACGATGGGCGGCACCGGCGGCGGCATCGTTTATAATCTGGAAGAGCTGCGCACCATTGCCAGTCGCGGCATTTCCGCGAGCCTCATCGGTCAGATCCTGATTGAAGAATCGGTCATCGGCTGGGAGGAACTGGAACTGGAAGTCGTCCGTGACGCTAAAAATCAGATGATCACCGTCTGCTTCATTGAAAATGTGGACGCAATGGGTGTGCATACCGGAGATTCCTACTGCACCGCTCCGATGCTGACCATCTCTCCTGAATTACAGAAACGTTTACAGGATTATTCTTATAAAATCGTGGAAGCCATTCAGGTTATCGGCGGCACCAATGTTCAGTTCGCGCACGATCCCAAAACCGACCGCGTGGTCGTTATCGAAATCAACCCGAGAACTTCGCGTTCTTCCGCTTTGGCTTCCAAGGCCACCGGCTTTCCGATCGCGCTTATTTCCTCCATTCTGGCTTCGGGCATAACGATGGACGAAATTCCCTACTGGCGCGACGGCTCTCTCGAAAAATACACGCCGTCGGGAAACTACGTTGTTGTGAAATTCGCCCGCTGGGATTTCGAAAAATTCCCCGGCGCCGAAGACAAGCTGGGCACGCAGATGCGCGCTGTCGGCGAAGTGATGAGCATCGGCAAAAATTACAAAGAAGCGCTCCAGAAATCTATTCGCTCGCTGGAGAAAAAACGCTACGGCCTGGGCTTTGTCAAAGACTTCAACGCCAAATCACTGGAGGAACTGCTGGAGATGCTCAGCGAACCCTCCAGTGAAAGACAATTCATTATGTATGAAGCTCTGCGCAAGGGCGCAGCAGTCGATGCGCTTTCGGCTAAAACCTATATTAAAAAATATTTCATCGAACAGATGAAGGAATTGGTCGATCTGGAAGAAAAAATCCTGCAGTACAAGAAAAAGAAACTGCCCGATGACGTGCTGATTCAGGCCAAAAAAGACGGCTTTGCCGACAAATATCTGGCGCAGATTCTGGGCAGGAATGAAGAAGAAATCCGCAAACAGAGAATCGCTCTGGGCATAACGGAAGCATGGGAAGCTGTGCCGGTCAGCGGCGTGAAAAACGCGGCTTATTATTTCTCCACTTATAATGCGCCGGACACCGTTTCCGTAACAAAAAATCGTAAGATTATGGTTCTGGGCGGCGGACCCAATCGCATCGGCCAGGGAATCGAATTTGATTATTGTTGCGTGCACGCGGCCTTTGCCCTGCGTGATGAAGGCATTGAATCCATCATGGTCAACTGCAATCCTGAAACGGTTTCCACCGATTACGACACCTCCAACAAACTTTATTTCGAACCGCTCACGGTGGAAGACGTTTTGAGCATTTACGAAAAAGAAAAACCGGAAGGCGTTATCGTCCAGTTTGGCGGACAGACTCCGCTCAACATCGCGGCGGAACTCGCCAAAGCCGGCGTAAGAATCATCGGCACCTCGCCGGAAACCATTGACCTCGCGGAAGACCGCGACCAATTCCGGATGATGATGGACAAACTGGGCATCCCCATGCCGAAATCCGGCATGGCCAGCAACTTGAAACAGGCGCTCAAAGTCGCGGATGAAATCGGCTATCCGCTGATGGTGCGTCCTTCTTACGTGCTGGGTGGGCGAGGCATGGAAGTCGTGCATGATGACGCAATGCTCAAACGCTACGTTAACGCCGCTGTCGGTGTCACGCCCGACCGGCCCATCCTGATTGACAAGTTTCTGGAAAACGCCCTTGAAGCCGAAGCAGACGCGATTTCCGACGGCACGGACGCTTTTGTTCCGGCGGTCATGGAACATATCGAGCTGGCCGGTGTGCATTCCGGCGACTCCGCCTGTGTCATTCCACCGGTGAGTATTCCCCTGCGTCATATTGAAACCATTAACGAATACACGAAAAAAATCGCCGTGGAGTTCGGCGTGGTCGGCTTGATGAATATTCAGTACGCGATTGCCAATGATGTGGTTTATATTCTGGAAGCCAATCCGCGCGCCTCACGCACCGTACCACTGGTTTCCAAGGTCTGCAATGTATCCATGGCACGCATCGCCACGCAAATCATGCTGGGCAAAAAGCTTAAGGATTTAAATTTAAAACAAAAATCATTCAGTCATTTCGGCGTAAAGGAAGCCGTTTTCCCCTTCAATATGTATCCCGAAGTTGATCCGGTGCTGGGGCCGGAAATGCGCTCGACGGGAGAAGTTCTCGGGCTGGCCGATTCTTTTGGTCTGGCTTACTACAAAGCACAGGAAGCAACTCAACAGAACCTCCCCTCGGCAGGAACCGTTCTGATCACCGTCGAAGAAAAGGACAAGGGCGGCGTTCTGGAAGTGGCGCGAGCGTTTAAAAAGATCGGCTTTAAAATCATAGCATCGGAAGGAACTTATAAATTCCTGAATGAAAATGCGATAGAAGCGGAAAAGATTTTAAAGATGCACGAAGGCAGGCCCAACATTGTTGACGCCATCAAAAACGGCGAGATTCAACTGGTGATTAATACGCCGGCAGGACGCCTCAGCAAATACGATGATTCCTATATCCGCAAAGCAGCCATTAAATATAAAATTCCTTACATCACGACCATTGCGGCGGCTGTCGCGGCTGTCAAAGGAATCGCCGCTTTCAAACAGGGTCACGGCCGGGCTAAATCACTGCAGAGCTACCACGCGGAAATAAAGTAGGTTCATTCTGCCGGATTCCCCTGATTAAGGGGAATCCGGATCATTAATCCCGCTCAAGAAATCCCAAGTCCTGCAAAATTTCTTTCGCTCTCTCCGCGTCTTCAGACTTTACCAGCAGTCGCGCATAAGCACCAGCTGCAATCAGCATGATGGAATTTTCACCCTGAAAAAAATAAGCGATATTCTCGCCATCGAGAATAGATTTCAGAAAAGATATATCGTCCTGATAATAAGTGGAGAAAATCTCAATAAATTCATTATTGCTGACGTTATCAGGCACTTCCTGCGGCAGCTGATCAGCCAGATCAGTGCCGCAATCAGTACACTTATAAAAACCTTCTCTATATTCTGTTTTGCATTTCGGGCAGAACATAATATTTACTCAAAGTTATCAATGGTTACTGAAGATAAACGCCGGTTCCGATGAAATAGTCTGTGCCGGGAATGGGTTCAACATACCCCATTTTCTTTTGTTCGCCCTTGGCGCCTGGTTTCACCCAATAGAATTCAACAAATCCGCCGCCCTGCTTTGCCGCAGCATTGAGTTCACGAATCACATATTTCCCTTTAACATCTTTATGATCATTAAGGTCCTTGCCCTGTAAATCTTTCTGCGTCGCATGGCCGACATTCACGTTCTTGCTGTTGTAAACATAAAAATATCCCGATTTATCCGGATAAAAGCGGACAGGACTGATAAAGCTGCGGATCAGGGCAATGCGTTTGTCTTCTGCCTTTACCTCTTTGAGGATTTCACCCAATCCCAGCGCAGTGGCATGTACAATATTTTTAGCAATGTCTTTGCTGCATTCAATGGCCGGATTGGAACTTGTTTCGGCGGAGCAGACACCGGTATTGAGCATCGGTAACGTTAAAAAGAATATGGCCGCAATTAAAATAACCGTTCCAATCATTCCGTAACTTATAAATTTTCTAATCATCATAAATCCTCATTTTATTTATTGATTATAGCAATTTACTGTTTTGCTTCCTTGTAGGCTACCACAATCCAGTCGTTATTGAAGAAATGAATTGTTTTCCAGAAAGCCGCCTTCCTGACAATATTTTTTGTTCCCTGAGCCTGAAATGAATAAAATCCCTTTCCTTCTTTTTCTTTGATCATTCTTTTTCCCAAAGCGATCAACTCAGGATAATTTTTATAGCGAGGATCTGTAAATGTGTTAAGCTCTATCTGTGTCGCATCCGTTTCATAAAGATCCTCCTTATTGATTACACTTTGGAACATCACAAAAAATAAATCAGACGGCACGCGCAACAAAAATCCGGTAATTGAGGCAGGCCACAAAACCATCGCTTGTGCATTGAAAAATATTTTCGATTTCTCCAAATTCATTAATTATCCTGTCGCAAATTTCAGAAAGAACTTGTGAGGTGACACCGTAGCGCTGTCCGAGTTCAGCGGATAACAATTGCAGAGGAGGTGCCGGACATTCCTCAATGACCTGCCAGTTGGCAGCCATCATTTTGTCTCGAGTTTCTTTTATGACGGGATACCATTTGGGAGATCCCATTTCCTGATACAGAGCATTCAAGCAACGCGCTTCCACTTCGTTTTCAAAACACGCGCTCTGATGGATAAACATCTCTCCCTTTTGGGCCTGATTGCGTATATGTTGAAGAATATCAATCAAATCCTTCTGGCCGAAATAGTGCAATACCGATCGCATAATAAAAAAAACGCGCTGTTCTTCGTTGAAGACAAGGTCATTTCGGCTGAAGTCTGAAATCATGCAATTGATACAGGGGATACCTCTCTTGCCCATGGCATCCAATTGAGTTTCGGAACAATCGAGATTCACCGGAAAAATATTGGCCGTCACACCTTTTGCAATCAGTTCCCGCAAAATGAACCCTGTTCCTCCCCCCAAATCCACAATCACCTCGGGAGCTGAATCTGATAGATAACGAATTATCGTTTCAATGAAAGGACGGGCAATGAGGGCATCAGAAAAATACCCATTATGCAATGAGTTCCATTGTTTTCCATGAACGCAGCTTTCCCGCTTTATTTGTTCATCTATCGTCATGTGCGCTACCAAATCTTAACGATTTAATGATACCATAGGAAATGTTGGTGTCAAAGTGATTAATAAGAGCTATTGACTGCTTAATCATCACCGGCTAAAATACTCTCAATCAAATAAACTTTAGGCTGGGAATGGAGGAAGAGAAACCATGGAAATAAAAAGCTCATCTTTTAAACACGAAGAAATGATCCCCGCCCTTTACACCTGTGACGGCCGGAATATTTCACCGCCTCTTTCCTGGAGCGGCGCTCCGGAAAAAACGAAGAGTTTTGCGCTCATCTGTGATGATCCGGACGCGCCCGTGGGACTGTGGGTGCACTGGGTATTGTTTGACATACCGGCTTCTGTTAATTCCCTGCCGGAAAATGTTTCCCGCAATGAAGAAATTGCCGGGTTGGGAAAAAACGGCAAAAACACTTCCGGTCGTTTTGGCTATGACGGTCCCTGTCCTCCCGGAGGAACGCATCGTTACTATTTTAAATTGTACGCTTTGGATGCCATGCTGAATATGAAGCCGGGTTTGACCAAAGATGAACTGGAGAAAGCGATGAAAGGACACGTCCTGGCGGAAGCGCAACTGATGGGCCGATACAAAAGATAATATTTTATTCTGTTGAACGTAAAAAGATATTTTTGAAACACGCTGTTTTGTTCGGCATCCTGAATGCTTTCATCCGGGTTACCGGCTGTATGGACTGGTGAGTAATCCATGGCGGGGCATGGTGTGCGATTCGACGCGTTTTGGTGCATTATTCAAAACTGACCCTATCTTTCCCGTTCTTTTTGCTCTTGTACATCAGTTGATCAACACGGCTGACAAAATCTTTGATGCTTTCTTTTTGCCTGTACTGAGACAACCCGATGCTGACTGTAAGATGCACGTTTTCATCCGGTATTGGCGTAAAATCTTCTTTACTCAATTCTTCACGGATTCTTTCCGCTGTAACAACGCCTTCCTGGCTTGTGGTCATGGGCAGAATAATGGTGAATTCCTCACCGCCATAACGATAGGCGGAATCGGCCTTCCGGAGACATCTTTTGATCACCTGGCCCAGGCGCATTAAAACCTGATCCCCTTCAAGGTGGCCATAGGTGTCATTAAATACCTTGAAATCGTCAATATCCAGAAGGAGAAGCGTCAGGGGATAATCGTAGCGTTCCAACCTGTTGATTTCCATTTTGATCTGCCTGTGAAAATGCCTTGCGTTATAAAGCTGGGTCAGGTCATCAATGATACTCAACTGCCGGTATCTTTCTTCACTTTCTTTTAAATCTTTTTCCAGCCTTTTCCGTTCGGTAATATCACGGGACACCGCCTGAAAACCTGTAATTTTGCCCCTTTCCATGATTAACTGCGTATTCTGCCCAAGCCAGATTTCACTGCCGTCTTTTTTTATAATAGGGTATTCTGAATACGTATTTTTTATTTTCTTGACAAACTGGTTTTTAAAAAATTTTGCAGCCTCCTCACGCATGGAAGGATGAATGATTTCCATATACCGTTTGCCGATAATTTCATCTTCTTCGTAACCGGTCATCAGGATTGTGGAAACATTGGCAAAGGTGAAATATCCATTTTGATCAGTCCGGAAAACCATGTCACTGGCATTTTCCACGAGGGCCCGATATCGTTCTTCGCTGGCCCGCAAAGACTGCTCCGCCAGTTTGTGACCGGAAACTTCCTGCTGCAACGCCTTGTTCACAATTTGATAATCTATGGTGCGTTCTCCAACCCGTTCTTCGAGTTCTTTATTTATTCTATTCACATTTTCCTTCTCAATTTCCAGCTGCTGCTGCATGAAGAAGTCGCGGCGCGCGTAAAATTCAATGGCGTAACAGGCCATCATGCCGATAATATTCGCGCTGATGAAGAAAAAATTATTGCTGACAAAAACTGTGTATGGCGTATTGATCCAAAGAGCGGCAATCTCATATAACAATACCTGCAGCCATCCCGCCATACTCGCCCAGATAAAAAAGAGCCTGATGAGGGTGTATCCCCACATAAAAACAAGGATCAGCCCGGCGTAATAGGTGTAACTGACCAGAGGCGGAGCAATAACAATCATGCCAATAATGCCTAATCCGGCAATGATGTAGGAAAGGGCCAGGACAGACTGCATATATCTTTTAAATTGACTGGAGAAAGATATCAGCAAAACACTCATCAGTGCGGGACCGACAACGAGAAGCCGAATAATCCATACGGAAACTTTCTGTTCCGGCATCAGCACCGCATCCAGCACGCCGAAAGATATGTAAATGACCGCCCCGAGAATCAAGAATGTCCGGACCTGGGAGATGGACACATGGTAATAAGCTTCCAGGAAGGGTTCTTCGAGATGCGAAGATTCGCCGGAAAATTTGAGAGTGAATGGATTTAATTTCATGGTTATAATTTATCCGGTCACAGATGAAAAACTTCCCCTTGTCTACATAACGATGAACTTGCGCTAATCACGATACTGATGCCCGATGATCTTAAATACCATAATTACCTTGAAATAACAATATTCAATCAAGCTCAAAACTGTAACGGTTATGTTCACTTATAATCATTTCCTTCCGGCGGGAGTGCGCTGGAAAGGATGATCATCGGAACATTCTGAATGCTATTTTTTTATGTTCATGAAAAATTTTTCTATTCGACGTCGATCTATTTTGCCGGTAGCGGTGCGGGTTATGGAGGAAACTATTTTGATGCGACGGGGAACAGCATAAGGCTCCATGATGTCCATCATCAGTTTTTTCAGGTGCGTTTCGGTCAGATCGCAGGCCACAACTGCGGCGATATCGCTTTCCCTTCCCTTGTCCGACGGAAGCGCAATAACAAAAGCATCACTGACCGTAGGCAAGGTTTTTATTTTGTTCTGAACATCCAGCAGATCGACTCTTTTCCCGGCAACCTTGACCACGCCATCACCCCTGCCCATCAACACAAAGCTGTTCTTCTCTTCTTCGCGGGCTTCATCACCGGTCAGGCAAAAACCTTCTGCATCTCTTTCCATTTCCGGCGATGTGAAATCCGATTTGACACAGAGTCTGCTTTCTTTCAGTCTCCAGGATACAATGTCAAAAGCCTGCCATCTGTCGGTGTTATCACTGACACAACGTGAGGCAATGCCGCCGGTTTCCGTGGAACCGTATATTTCCATTATCCCCATGCCTGTTTTGTCCAGAAAATGCAATCCATCCGACCGATCCAGGACACCGGCGGAAGAAAAGGCATGTCGCAGCGAGGGAACAGACAGGCTGTCCACTTTCAAGACACGGTAATGGATGGGCACACTGACCAGAACAGAGGCTTCGTTTTTGTTGATGGTGGAAATGATTTCCTGTGGAAAGGTGTAAATATCCGGAAGAATACGCGCGCGGGAAACAAAAGGAACCAGGATAGAAAATAACAGGCCGTAAATATGGTAAGGCGGAACCGTGGCCACAAAAATATCTTTATCCGACACGGCAAACTTCTCCCTGATATAAAAAGCCTCTTTTAGTAAATTACGGGGAGATTTGGACCAGACTTTCGGCTTGCCCGTTGAGCCGCCGGTAAAAAGACGCAAAAAATGATCGTCCGGATCAATGATCGTGTCAGGGCCGATATATTCCGTGGTGGAAGGCACAGGTGTAATCACTTCCACGCCGTCCGGCATTTCTTCCGGTTGATCCGCAATCGCGAAATTAAAACCGGTCGCGTCACGCATTTCCTGGATGGCGTGAGCAGAAAAAGAATAAGGCAGGATTAACTTGCAGGCGCCGGCAAGTGCGGCCAGAATGCAGGCAGCGGTAACCGCCTTGTTCGTTGTGCAAAGACAGAGATTTTTTTCTCCGCTGCAACGTGACAGCGTTTTTTTCAGACCGGCCGCCAGGGCAAACACATCTCCATAGCTGTATCCGGACAAGGTAAAATCTTTTTCACATACCGTCTTAGAAGGTGTGAGAATTTTTTTACAGGCAATGATAAAGGGATCTTTTTCAATAACGGTCATTTTCATATCACTTAATCAGATTTTAGGATTATTTACCGTAAAAAAAGGAAAAATGCACTTAATTATCAACAAGCATCATATTTCTTGTTGACTTCTAAACCTTTTTTTCATTAGTTTACAGGCATAAATCCATATGGCCTATGCTGAATATCGATATTAACAGTTTAATCCCGCATCGGGAAAAAATAAAAATCGTTACGAGTATTCTGGACATCCAGGAAATGTCCGCTGTCAGCTCAGCGACGGTGAATCCTGAATGGCCCCTTTATGACGGCGAAGCGGCCAGTTCGCTGGTTTTGATTGAAGCGATTGCTCAAACCGCGGCCATTGTAGAAGGTTATAAGAGAACACAGCGGGGCGAATCCGGGGCGAAGGGATGGCTGGTTGGCATCAAAAACGCTGAATTCAACGTTGAAAAAATCCCGGTAGGCACCCATTTAATCATCCTGCTGGAAAGCAAATACTCTTTTGACAATTATGGCGTGGTGGAAGGAACGGTGAAAAGCGGAGATGCAATATTGGCGACCGCCACGCTTCAGGCCATGCGCCTGAATGAAGATGAACAGTAATCTTGAAGGAGACGGGAATATGAATGAGAATAAAACAGCCATTATTACCGGCGCCAGTCGCGGCATCGGCCGCGCCACGGCCGTGGAACTGACCAAAGCCGGATATTTTGTGATCATTAATTTTAAATCCAATGAAACCGCGGCTCAAGAGACATTAAATCTGGTACGATCCGCAGGCGGCGATGGAGAGATCTGTCAATTTGACGTTGCCGATCATGCTCAAACCATAGACGCTGTAAAAGCAATCACAGATCGCCATAAAAATATCCAAGTGCTGGTGAATAACGCCGGCATCACGGCTGACGGTCTTTTTATGCTGCTGGGCGAAGAGGAATGGGACAGCGTCATTAACACCAGTCTGAAAGGATTTTACAATATCACGAAACCGGTGTTGCGGGAAATGGTCCGCAAAAAATGCGGTTCCATTGTTTCCGTTTCCTCGCTTTCGGCGCTGATGCCCAATCGCGGGCAGGCCAATTACGCGGCAGCCAAGGCGGGAATCATTGCCGCTTCCCGCGCGCTGGCCACGGAAGTCGCCCGTTTCGGCGTCAGAGTCAACGTTGTCGCTCCGGGATTGATAGAAACCGATATGATCAAGGAAGCGCCGGTGGCCGAAATTAAAAAAATGATTCCGATGGCGCGCCTCGGCAAACCTCAAGACGTTGCCGGTGTTATCCGCTTTCTGTGCTCCGGGGACGCCTCTTATATTACCGGACAGGTCATCGGCATTAATGGTGGCATATGTTGATCAAACATTATCGATCCTGGTGTTTGCTGGTTGGTCTGCTCTGCGGCATCCTGTTGATCCCTGCTGGATTTTGCGCTGCCGGCGACAATGATTTTGAAAAACTGAGCCGGGAATCCGCTCAAATAAAAACTCTCAAAGCCGATTTCATTCAGAAGAAATCCATGAAAATCCTGGCCAGACCGCTGGTTTCGGAAGGTTATTTTTATTTCGCGACGCCGGATTCGCTGCGCTGGGAATATTTCAAGCCTCTGAAAAGCATTGTCATTTCCCACAGGAATAATGTCAGACGCTATATGTATTCCGAAGGCAAAATGGTGGAAGATAAAACCGGCGGCGCGCAGGCGATGAAGATTGTTTTAAATGAAGTCGCCGGTTGGATGAGCGGCAAGTTCGACCGGAATCCATCCTTTAAGGCAACCATCCAGAAAAAAGAAAATACTCTGGTCACGCTGACCCCTGTTGAAGAAAAAATGAAGGGCATGATTGAAAGAATTGAAATTACTCTGGCCTCGAAAGCGGGAATCGTTAAATCGGTAAAAATTTTTGAAGGCGCCGATAACTTCACACAAATCAATTTCAACAACGTCAAAATCAACGAAACGATTGATGCCGCCGTGTTCCGGGAAGTGAAATGAAAAGGTTGTTGCTTTTATTGCCCGTTTTTTTTCTTTTTTCCTGCAGCACCTTGCCGGTCATTAAGTCCTCTGCTGTGCTGCTTCGGGAAGGATCGTTCACCTGTCCGTCCCCTTTCTTAAAAAAACCTTATCGTCTGGTGCACACGATCGAAACAAGAATGGCCGGCAAGACCAGGAATGTGATTATTGGCGTCACCCTGGTTGACCCCGCATCCCGTTCAATTTCCTGTGCCGTTCTGACTGCGGAAGGAATGGTTTTATTTGAAGCGGAATCAACGCCGGAGGGACTTAAAATCACCCGCGCTCTGCCCCCTTTTGATTCCAAAAGTTTTGCACAGAATATGGTAGAAGATATCCGGCTTGTTTTTCTGGAACCGCAGGGAAAATTGCAGGACAGAGGCCTTTTATCCTTCGGAGAAAGAGTCTGCCGCTATCTTAAAGCAAACGGCGACTGGATTGACGTCACCCAAACCGAAGCGCAGAAAACTGAAATTAAGAGATACACGTCGTCAGGCACACTGAAACGACAGATCACTTTCGATGTAGCGGGAAACGATATTTATCAGCGCATCAACCTTCAGGCAAAAGAAACATTTGATTATTCGTTAATGATGACCCTGATCGAAGCCCAACCGGTCCATAACAATTAATAGCCTCTCCTCTTTCAGTCCCTGGCGACATTGACATAAAACAAAGAAAATAATGCCGTTGTTATCGAAAAAGATGGGGAGACTAAATGAATAATAAAGACATGAAGGAAAACAAAATATGCTGACGAACACATTCTGTCATATTCCGGGCATAGGCATAAGAACGGAGGAAAAGCTCTGGAATGCCGGTATCCATCACTGGGACATGTTTCATGGAGAAACCCATATTCCCCTGTCCAAAAGAAAAGTGGAGTCAACGTCGTTGCTGCTTCAGGAATCAAAGGAACACCTGACCAATAAAAACCCGTTGTTCTTCGGCCAATACCTTCCCGTCAATCAGTACTGGCGGTTATTCCCTGAATTCCGTGATTCCGTAGCCTATATCGATATTGAAACGACCGGTCTGGAAAACTGGTGCAACGAAATTACGACCATTGCCCTGTATGACGGCACGACGGTTCATACCTTTGTCAACGGACAGAACCTTGATGCCTTTGCCAATGATATTGAAAAATACAAGATCATCGTCACCTATAATGGAAGATGCTTTGATGTCCCCTTTATTCAGCAGTATTTCAGGATACGGTTGAAACAGGTTCATATTGATCTGCGGTTTGTTCTTAGGAGTCTCGGGTTTTCCGGAGGCCTCAAGAGCTGTGAAAGACAGATCGGAATAGACCGTGGGGATCTTGCCGAGATTGACGGATTTTACGCTGTGATTTTATGGAACGAATACCGAAGAACCGGCGATGAAAGAAAACTGGAGCTGCTCCTTGATTATAACAGCGCCGACGCGAGGAATCTGGAAGCGCTGATGGTCATGGCGTATAATATGAAACTGAAGAACACGCCGTTTTATGAGGAGCATAGAATAATTTAAAGGATTTTGATTACAAATAAATCCTTTAGTAATAGAGCGCTCGTTTTTGAGATCTCCCTTTTCTCTGTCCAGCAGCATCCTTTATCTTTGCTTAATAGTCCCCGTTTTTCTTAAATAAATAGAACCGTCCCCTTTTTCTCCCCTTTTTCTCCTTTTTCTTTTTTCTCCATGGGGAAAATGGGGAAAAGGGTGGGGAAAAGGGGACGGTTCTATTTATTTTTGTTTACTGTCTGATTCTTTCCTCGGTCGCCCTCTTTTCTTTATAACAGCGTCCAGTTTGAATTTCTTTTGCACCCGCTCCAGAAATTCCCCGCCTCCATATATCGTTCTTCTATCCATTTCACCGCGCATAGCTTCGTTCTTTTGAAGCATCCCCTGAACAAATAGCCGGTATTCCTTTCTTATTTTCTCATCGCTGGAAAGATTTTTATAGATAACATGTTCGTCAACCAAATCGTCTTTCTTTCCGTATGCGTTTGCTCCATAGCTGCTCCAGCGATATTCCTTCGGCTCTTTCACCATTCTCGCCCGAACAGGGTTCAGTTCCACGTAACTGCCGCAGGCCAGAAGATATTCATCTTTGGATACAATAATGCTTTTGAATCTGTCCTGCCAGAAATGGCCGGTATATTTATATTTGTTTTTGAAATGCTGCGCGTAAGACAAATTAATGCCTTTCATGATCTGATACAATTCTCCGCCTTCATGCGAAGGTTCAATTACCAGATGAACGTGATTGGTCATTAAAACATAATGGTAAAGCTTGAAGATATATCTTTCTTTGTATTTTTTGATGATTTCGATGTACTTAAAGAAGTCTTCTTTATCTTTGAAGATGGCCTGTTTGTTGTTGCCTCGTGTGAGGACATGATAAACGAATTCTTTGGGTGCGATTCTGGCTGTTCTCGGCATGGACGATATTTATCAGAACGAGCCTACCTTGTCAATTAAATAGAACCGTCCCCTTTATATTTCTTTATATTTTTATATTCTATATTATAAAGGTCACACGTTGAAATTTGTTAGTCGAACAATCCCGCCCATAAGCGGAGGGTATAATACCCCGCCCCTTGGGGCGGAATTAGGGTCCAGGGCTTGCCCTGGGGTTCATACCCGTGATTTTGGTGTTGCCGAGATGATCCCGCGTGTCATTGGATACGGCATGTTATCTTGATCCTCATGGGCAAGGTTTTGCTATGCCGACGGTGTACATTTCAGGATGCCCCCTTTTTCGCCCGGATCATTTCCATAAAGGCGTCGATTCGCGTTTGGATCTGCGCCTCGGAAAAGCTTCGCTCATCGCACATATCGGCTTCCAGCATCAATGAAGGAATGCCCCGTTCGCGCTGTACGATTTTCTGGATGTCGTATTGCCCGAAGGAATAAGGCTTGCAACTGCGGTTGGAGTGCATGACGATCCCGTCGGCGCCGTATTTATCAATCATGGAAAGGACGATCTCGGCCATCTTGTCCACGCCGATATTCAAATAAATGCGCGTGTAGGATTCCGCCGCGGATCCGAGGAAATCATTTTCGTTGACGTATTTCAGAGAACCACACCAGGCTGATGTGTAGGTGTCAGCCACCAGGCAGGCGTCGTGCTTGGCAAATTCCTGAGACAGCCATTTGAGCCGGTACCAGATCGGCAGGTTGTCCCACAGCAGGCGGTATCGCTCCCGGGGAATGGCCCCCTTTCCCTCGCTGGCCCGTATGCGCATTTCATCCCGGAGTCCCCGGTAGAAATCAACAGCCTGCTTCGTTCCCCGGAGCGTGACAATCAGGGCGAGATAAAAAAAGGCATCGAAGGCGGTCATGGGAGAGGGTCTGTTCATGGTCGTATCTAAAACCTCCTGCCAGAGCTGCTGCCCCTCGAAGGAAAGCTTGCCGACATCCATCATGCGGTCCCGATCCATCTTGCGGCCGCAGATACCCTCCAAAAATGTGATGTACTCGTTCATCTGCCGTTGCACATAGGTTCTCATCTCCGCGGAAAATTCCGTGTGCACGATCGGCGTATCAAAAATGAACAGGGGCACCTTAAAATACCGGGCCTGCACCTCGTACCATTTCAGAACCGTCCCGCAGATGTTATTGCAGCATATCAGCATGTCCGGTTCCGGCAGGCCGCCAATAGGGCCGCCCTTGACGGTTGCGCAGGAAATGTCGCCGCGGGCGTAAGAGCAAAGATCGCTCGAATAGCCCATATCCTCCGCTTTCTTGCATAAATCGACGCCCATCTTGCTGGCGCCGATCATGGCTCCGTAGTTTTCCGGGTAAATGGGGATGATATCCATGGCAATCAACGGCTCCACCGGACCGCCGCTGGTGATCCAGGCCACTTTTTTATTATTTTCCCGGGCCATTTTAGCGTCAATATAATAGGCGGTCATAATATCCCGCATCTGTTTTGTGTAGCTGACGGTTTTCTTTTTGGTATCTTGTGTATCTGTCATGTTGTCTCCTTTCACAGCATCTCTAAAAAAGATTCAAAGCGGGTCTTCAACTGCCCTCCCGCGGGCAGGGAATCATCGACTTCCACGTTCATCAGCGGAATGCCGGCTTTTTCGAGACGCTCTTTGAGGTAGGGGTAGTCGAAGGCATGGGGATCGCAGAACTTGGGCAACAGGAAAATGACTCCCTGTGCTTTTTTTTCTTTGGTTAGTTGGATAATATGTTGAGCGCGACCGTCAAGATCGGCATGCTTTGCCGGGCAGACCACCCGATTCAGAAGCCGCTCGCCAATGCTCGAAAGCGGATCGCTTCCGGTGTCAGTCAAACCGGTAAAATAGCGTGCTCCTGTGCAGAAATCATCCCAGACAATCTCTCCTCCCGATTCTTCGATCATGGCATAGACGTCGGGCTGATTGCACATGCCGCCCGCCATCAGGATGCGCTTCACAGAGGCCGGCCTGGCCCTGGCCGCGCGCTCTTTCAATTCAGCGGCTGTTTCGGCCAGCATCACGGCCAGCCGTTCCCGATCCATGATCATGGACGCGCGAACAATGTTATATAGATCCTCCCCCGGCATGAGCTGAGGATACAGGGCGCGGATGTCATAGATCGCCCGAACCGATTGACGGATGGCGTTGGTGGTCGCGATTGCTTTTCCCACAGCCTCAGCGGAAATCCCGACGTTCAGTTTCCGGCCCAGGTCATCCCGGAATTTTTTTAAGACGTCGATCATATAATCTTTGGCGCTTGCCGTATCAAGCTTGACGGGCAGAGTGATATCCAGATGCAAACCGAAGGGGATGTTCATCCGCCAGATGTCGGACAGCCGTTGCATGGAGTCGCAGGTATGTGGAAAAACCATGCCATCCAGATAGGCAAGCCGGCCGGAGAGACCTTCCTCCAAAATTCCACGAACCACGAAGCAGCAGTAGGACTGCAAGTGGGAATCGGCCAGACTGATATGCTGTTTTGTGCCGAAAAGCCTCAAGGGATGGGCGCCCGCGGCCATGATGACTTCCTCGGGCGTGTAAGAACAGGTGTATCCGATGATTTTCTTCCCCGACGACTTTTTCAGTTGTCGGGCATAATCGGAAGGGTCCAAGACGGCGAGGCGGTATTCTTCCAGATGGTTCATTATTTTCCTCCTGTATATTTTCCCGCTTTGCGGAGTTTTTCAATTTCTTGCTTTTCCAGTTCGGTGTAGGCAATCTTGCCGACTTTCGTCAGCGGCAGTTTGTCCGTGAACTCCACTTCCCGGGGGCAGGACCATTTGATCAAATGCTCGCGGGAATAGTTAATCAGTTCCTTTTCCATTTCGGCAGAAGCCCTGGTTGCGTCCTTCAGGACAACGAAGGCTTTGACCTTCTCCACCTGAGCCTCATCCGGCACGCCGATCACGCAGACCGCCGCCACATCCGGATGTTTGTCCAGACAGGCTTCCACCTGAACCGGATAGACATTCATGCCCGAAGACTTGATCATGCGTTTGAGACGCAGTTTATAATAGAAATAACCGTCTGCGTCCATGGTAAAAATGTCCCCCGTATGGAGCCAGAGCTTGCCGTCAGCGTGTGTTTTGAGAACACTGGCGGTCTCTTCCGGCTGCTCCAGGTAGCCCAGCATGACGGCGGGTCCGTTCAAGCAAAGCTCTCCTTCCGCGCCGACAGGAACCTCGTCGATGGTGCCGATCCCGACTACCTTCGCCAGCATGTCGGGAAACGGAATGCCTACGCTGCCTTCCCGATATCCGTCAATCGGCGTAGACATAATCGCGGTGACGGCCTCCGTCAGGCCGTAACCTTCGACCAGCTGAACACTTCCGTTCTGTCTTTTGACGACCTCTTCAAACCTGTCCTTGACGGTCCGTGGCAGAGAATCGGCGCCCGAGGATGTATTCTTCAGACAGCTCAGGTCCGTGGTCTGGAATACTTCATTTTTAGCAAGGGCATCATAAAGCGTCGGAACCCCGACGATGATATTGGGGCGTTTTTTCCGGATGAGATCGGCTACAATCTCCGGCGTAAACTGGGGGACGAGAATGCTTTTGCTTCCGCCCATAAAAGCGGCGTTGCAGCAAACACCCAAACCGAAACCGTGGAAAATGGGCAGGATGGCCAGAACGGAGGAATCCTCCGCCATCAGTTCGCTGCCGCCCCAGTTGGCCACCATCAGTCCCTCACTGATAAAATTGAAGTTGGAGAGCATGATCCCTTTGGGAAAGCCCGTCGTCCCGCCGCTGTAAAGGATGACGGCCATTTCATCCGTATGCATGTTTGTTTTCGACGCCTGCGGGTGCGGGGCGGTCATGAGATCCTTCCACCACCGGACAGCCGGTCCCGCTTCCGGCATGGGCTTTTCCGCCATGGGCTGCCTCTGGGTAAGCTGGTCAAAGATTTCCGTCAGGATAAGCAGTTCCAGTGGTGTCTTTTCTGGTAGATTTTTAAAACTATCATGAAAAAGGTCCAGCGTAAAGGCGACCCGGCTTTTGCTGACGTTCAGATAATAGGCGATTTCGGCGGGCGTGGAGAGTGGATGGATCATGCTGGCTACCACGCCGAGCTTATTGGCGGCGTAAAAGCAGATGATGCCCTGCGGAGAGGTTGGCATGGAAATCGTGATCCGGTCACCCTTCTTCAGGCCGAGCGAGCCCAGTGCATTGGCGCAAATGTCGATGTCCTGTGCGAACTGGCGATAGGTTGAGGTGTAATCAAAAAAATCATAAGCGATGCGGTCCGGATATTTTTCGACGGTTTGCATCAAGGCCTCATACATCGTCATACGGGGGTAGTCGATTGTTTCCGGTACATCTTTATAAAACTTCAACCACGGCTTTTGATTAGACATCATTTTTCTCCTTTCGGTGTAAATATTAAGATTTTCTATCGCTGTATATTGCAGATTTAATGCCAATCTGTAAGCCATCGAAATAATTAGATTATTAATATATCCCTCCTTTTTTACGTTAAAAGATGTTGCATCATGCAAGAGAACTGCTTATAGGAAAGCTATGGAGGAGCGAAAGTGGACCTGATTCAAAAATATCTGATGAAAGATATCGATGTCCTGCTGAATTGTATTGATGAGGCTATTTTAATTGTTGATCGTGACGCCAACATCCTCAAATACAACGAGACCTTCAGCAGACTGACCGACCTGATGGGCCGGTCGCTCGTCGGGATGAATCTTAAGGACATCGTGGCCAGCGGAATGCTGAGAGAATCCGCCGCCCTCAAGTCGCTGGAAGTCAAGAAAAAAATTGACATGAACCTGACCTACGAAACAGGACAGATGGCTATGTGGACCTATATCCCGGTATTTGACGAACGGGGTTGTCACCTTGCACAATAATCTGATCTGATTTTTTCACAATCGTTTGATGTCTTGCAAAAAGATTACACGACGCGGTGCACAGCCAGTTCGGAGGCTTATTTTTGCAGACAATGCCATTTGTTCCGG
>JBATES010000010.1:0-5053 GCA_049664145.1 Smithella sp. | reverse complement strand
TATTACTGCTGTAGTCAGAAAATATCATAAGTAACAGCGCGGTTGTTTGTCATTTTTTATTTATCAGAGCATTTCCATGAGCGAACAACTTTTCAGTCTGCATTCCTGGCCTCGCGCGATCGTTCATATTGACGGTGACGCTTTCTTTACTTCCTGCGAAGAAGCAATTCATCCCGAACTTAAAGGGAAAGCAATTATTACTGGAGGTGAACGCGGCATTGTCGCCTGCGCCAGCTATCCGGCCAAGAAACTGGGCATCAAGCGCGGCGTCCCCCTGCACGAAGCAAGGAAAATCTGTCCCCATTTGATTATTCTCCCCTCGGATTATGAAACATACAGTTTGTTTTCAAGGCGGATGTTCGACATTATGCGACAATTTACCCCCGATGTGGAAGAATATTCCATTGATGAGGCTTTTGCCGATATTACCGGCATGCGCCGCGCCCTTCGTTCATCCTATGAAGAAATTGTCCTGAAGATGAAAAAGGAAATCGAAAGAGAACTGGGCATCACCGTTTCGGTGGGATTGAGCATCACCAAGGTGCTGGCCAAAGTCGGCTCCAAACATCAAAAGCCATCCGGCGTGACCATCATCAGCGGCAGAGACATTCCCGCCTATCTTGGCAATTTGCCCGTGGAGAAAGTATGGGGCATAGGTTACGCCACGACCAATTATCTGGCGAAGATGGGCATCCGTTATGCTCTGGAGTTTGCTCAATTGCCGGAAAAGAAAGTAAGGGAAAGATTTACCAAGCCCGGTGTGGAAATCTGGCAGGAACTTCGTGGCATATCTGTTTATCCTGTTACTACGGAAGAAAAAAGCTCGTACGCTTCAATCAGCAAGACCAAAACATTTGCACCGCCGACCTCCAATGCCGAATATCTGTTTGCCCATCTTATGCGCAACATGGAATCGGCCTGTATAAAGGCCAGACGCTATGCGCTGGCGCCGAATAGAATCGTTGTTTTTCTCAAGAAAAACGATTTTGATACGATAGGCAGTGAAGCGAAACTATCACGTCCCTGCAACTGTCCGATGGAATTTTCCGGTATTATACGTGAACTGTTTGACGGATGTTATTCGCCAAAGGATATTTACCGTGCCACCGGTGTTGTTCTTCTTGAACTGGAACCGGATACAAATGTTCAATATTCTCTTTTTGATAATCCCCCGCAGGCGGAAAAGATAAAAGAGCTTTACAATGTCGCTGATGAACTGGGGCGAATATTCGGTAAACACACACTGCATCTGGGCTGTTCTCACCCGATTGACAAACTGGGGAAAGGCCGTCGCGGTTCTCCTACCGTCCGTGAACAAACTCAACTTAAAGGCGAAACACACCGTCGCCATTTAGGGCTGCCGCTGCTGCATATCAAAATATGATTCATCAACCAAATAATGCTTTCATCATTAGACATATTATTACCCAATTCATAATTTTTAAATTGAAGATTATCGATTAAAATTTAGCGCAAAGTCCTGCAACTCCAGAACCGATGATGCCGATATTTTTAATATCACCATTCACGGGTTACCTCCTCCCGCAATCCCATACCGAAACAGTTTGAAACTGACTCACGTGCAGACAGAGCGTTGCCTCTACAACAATAAGCGCTGTAGATGGGGCGTTTATAAATCCTGCCAGGTCAGGATGTTTTTTAATATAGATGTCAGCGAAAGCTTCCCATGATTTTCCTCTTCTTATGGGACGCGCATTTCCCACCACCGTTACCGCCTCCGTGCCCATAAGATTTTTTGTCTTTTTTGATCTGTTGTCAATGAGGAGCGCTACAGATTTTGATTTGATAATATTCTTGTATTTCTGTAAGTAGCGTAGCCTTAAAAATACTCTCAATACCTTTTTCCTTGACGCCTCATTCAATGATAGTCTCATGATGGACATGGGATATTCTTGTGAATGATTCCCCGATACCGGGCATATTCCACCATTCGTCCAAAGGAGAACAAAGCACGTTCCGGTGTCGGATAACAGGGCACCTTGAGCGCATCAAATCCCTCATGGATGTGGGCAATTTCTTTGGCTGTGCCGCCATAATAGCATGCCAGCACCGGTTTCTCCGGATGATGGCTGAAAATTTCGGCAAAAGCTTCCGCAATATCAAACATGCTTTCCGGCATCAGAACCAAAATAATCAGCAGAGCGTCTATATCCTTCTGATCCATCATACACCGGGCGATGTGGGACATGGTCTTCTTCGAGCCGTGCTGTTCGATCGCTGACCAGGTATCGATGGGATTACGAACCGGCGCCCACGAGGGCATCACCTCCCCCAGTTTTTTGAGTGTATTGGACGTTAATTCGGGCAGAGCAATACCATATTCCTCTGCGGCGTCCGTGGTGGCGACGCAGCCCATGCCTGTTATCGAAAAAACGCCCATGCGGTTTCCCCGTGGTAAAGGCAGCTTTTCAAATGCCGATAGTGTATCGAAGAATGCTTCAGGATTGTGCGTACGCAAAAGTCCTGTTCTGCGGCAGACCGCATCGAAGACCGCGTCCGATCCGGCAAGGGAACCGGTGTGGGAGGCGATAGCGGCTGCGCCGGCCGCACTGCGTCCTGCTTTCATCACAACTACAGGTTTTCTTTTACAAGCCTTTTCGGCGGCTTTGATGAAACGCCGACCGTCAATCACGCCTTCAAGGTACATGCCGATGGTGGTGGTCGCGGTATCATCGGTCAGATATTCGAGAAGATCACTCTCATTGATGTCTGCCTTGTTGCCGATACAGGATACTTTGGCGAGTCCGAAAGGCTTGGTGTCGGCAATCCACCTGGCCCAGCCAGACGAAAAAACGCCTGACTGACCAATGATGGACACTCCGCTAATCTTGATCGGATCAAGGCCTACAATGGACGTGGCCATGCCGGCTGACGGATTGAGCGTACCGATGCTGTTAGGCCCCATCACCCGGATGCCCGCCCGGCGTGCCTGTTCGATAATAACTTTTTGTTCCTGCGCGCCTGCTTCTCCCATGTCGGAGTAGCCACCCGTGCTCAGGATGATGTTCCGGACACCTTTTGCCGCGCAATCATCCAAAGCCTCCGGCACGGCAGCTTTGGGAATCACAATCATGGCCAGATCCACGGGTGTCGGCACATCACAAACTCTGGCATAGGCAGGCAAGCCTAGGATTTCTTTGACCGTAGGATTGATCGGATGAATGGCTCCTTTGAAACCCGCCTTCTGCAGGTTGCGCAGGATAATGTTGCCGCCCTTGCCCGGACTGCGTGAGGCCCCGATAACCGCGATAGATGACGGATTGAAAAATGGCGCTACGGTCTTAGAGTCAGGTCGTTTCTGGTGAGACATGGAAGGATTGTCGTCTAAACGCACAAGGGCATCCACCGCAACCGCTCCTTCCGGATAAGCGATGAATGGATTCACATCGATTTCAAAAATATCCGAACATTCAGAGATGAGTCGGGAGAGTGCCGAAACGGCCCTGGCAATGACGGCAACATCCAAAGGCTTTTGAGAACGGTAGCCGTCGAGAAGCGCCGTACCTTTGAGGCGTCGGAGCATCACGCAAGCTGCTTTTTCGTCCACGGGAGCAAGCTCGATCGCGGTATCCCGGAATATTTCGGTAAATATGCCGCCAAGCCCTACAAGCACCACCGGCCCGAATACCGGATCACGTCTGGCTCCCAGAATAAGTTCGGTGCCCGGAGGCGCCATTTTCTGCAGCAGCAGCGCATGAGGAATGTCAGCAAATCTTTTTTCCATTTCCCTGAATGCTTTGTTCAGACCGGATGAATCCGTTATATTCAGAATCACGCCGCCTCTTTCAGTCTTGTGCGGAACATGCTCCGAACATATCTTGAGTACCACCGGAAAGCCCAGACGATCAGCCGCCTTTAAAGCTTCCGGATAATCATCAATGAGAATATTTTCAATGACGGGAATGCCCGCCTTTCTGAGCAGCTCTGCCCCGTCAAATTCGTTGAGTGTTTTGATATTTTTTAACAACTGAAAAAACCTCCATCATTTTTTGTGTACCTGGGAAGAACCCATTGGCAATTACCGAAGAGGGTTCGCGGTCTGAAAGTTTTATCCGCACTTTCACGTGTTGAACTTTCAATATATAGGTAAAAAATCAGGAGGCAGAAAAATTGCCGGTGGACGAATAAGACGAATACCTTATCGAACAGTTCAATCTTGACAAGTCTTAATATGATTATATTTTGTGGTCAAGAGCCTTTTAGTGCAAACTGATAATAAATATCATTATCGCCCGCTGACGCACTCCTGACCAGTTTTGGAACATTTTTCATCCCGAATATTTTGAGAGCTTTCTGTATGAAACCCATAATAAGGTACTCGAAGTAACGATGCTTCAATTTAAGTCCGGTGATTTTGAAATGAGCAACGTTGTTCTCGAAATTTGCTGTAATAATACCTTCGTCAAAATAGGTCGACCAGAGCTTAGGCACAATCACATCGACGATCTTGTTTGTATCCTTGGTGAGCCGATAAGCTTCATACATACCTTCTTCTGACAGTGCAAACTGAGCTGCTACCTTCCCAAATGTCACGTACTGCATCATGTCGTTGTTGAAAAATTCCTTAACCAATTCGTCAAGAAAAAGGATGAATTTATCCAACGGAACGGGAGTAATTGACATAATCGGATTGCTGAAAAATTTGTCCTTTGCCACAGTTTAACCATAAAGGAATTCCAGGGTTCCTGGCCAAACACTTCAACAATAGAATTCTTTCCTGTCATATAAATAATGCCTTTTACGTTCATATTGCCCCCTCCCAAAAATGCATATTTTTCAAGTATGTTTCAATATATTCCGTAGTGTATTAATGCGCAAGTAAAAATATCTCAGTTTGTGGGATCATAGTCAAAAAGGCAGGGTTATACATTACCCTGCCTTTTTATTTCCTTCTTCTTGTAAGTCTTAATTGTTGAGTGCCACGACATCGTGGACGGAAAAATGTGCCACCACATCGTAGACAACGTTCTTTGACAATCGAATAATTACCACGTCATTCCATGAACATCAAAATCAATTTGGAGGTGTTCAT
>JBATES010000009.1:0-2720 GCA_049664145.1 Smithella sp. | reverse complement strand
CCCCCAGAACATTGTTGAGATCGTGCGCGACGCCTCCTGCCAGTGTTCCCAATGCCTCCATCTTCTCCGCACGCTGCAGACGCTCCTCTAAAATGTTCTTTTCCACCTCCGCCTGCTTGATTTGAGTGATATCGGACGCTATGCCTTCATAGTAAAGGATTCTTCCCTTTTCATCCTTGACCAGGCGGGAGTTCATCAGAGCCCAGAATCGGCTTCCATCCTTTTTGTAAAATTCAACCTCAAAGCCCTTAACGATGCCATTGGCATTGATGCTCTCAATGAATCTTTTACGCTCTTCGATACTCACATAGAGCTGGGTTCCTATGTTTTTTACCGTATCCATCAATTCCGCAGGGGAGTCGTACCCGGCCATCCCGGCGAAGGCGGCATTGGCGCTTAGAAATCTGCCTTCCGGCGTCGCCTGGTAGATGCCGAAAATGGCGTGTTCATAAATATTGCGATACTTCTTTTCGCTTTCCTGCAGCGCCACCTCCGCCTGCTTGCGCTCCGTGATGTCGCGAGCCACGGCCTGCCAGCCTTTCACCTGACCATAGTCCACAACTAACTGCGTATTTTGCCCGAGCCACATCTCACGGCCATCTTTCGTGAGAATGAGAAATTCATAATACGTATTTTCAACCCGATTTCTCATTTGACTCACTAAGAATTTAACGGATTCATCACGCATGTCCGGACGGATAAATGACGAAAAATGCTTTCCGATAAACTCTTTTTCTTCATATCCTGTAATACGCAGCGCCGCCGAATTTGCGAAGTTGAAGTGTCCGGTCGCGTCCGTTCTGTAAACAATATCACTGGCATTTTCCACCAATGCCCGATACCGTTTCTCGCTTTCCTGCAGCGCCTCCTCCACCCGCCGACGCTCCGTGATGTCGCGGGCTACAACCTGAAAACCTTGCACATGGCCATCTTTCACAACTAAATGCGTATTTTGCCCAAGCCAGATCTCACGGCCATCTTTTGTGAGAATGGGATATTCGGAATAGGCATTGGGGATTCTTTTCACGAACTGACGACCGAAAAACCTGACGGCATCGTCACGCATGTCCGGGTGGACCATGGACGCATAATGTTTCCCAATAATCTCCTCTTCTCGATAGCCGCCATTCAGGAGCCCCGCCGAATTTACGAAGGTGATATTTCCCGTGCTGTCCGTTCTGAAAACAATATCACTGGCGGTTTCCACCAATGACCGGTACCGCTCTTCGCTCTCCCGCAGGGCCTCCTCCGCCTGCTTGCGCCCGGTCATGTCGCGCAAGGTTCCGGAAGTGCCATGGGGCTTGCCATCTCGACCGATCAGGATGCTTGCCGTGAGTGATGCATAGAGCTCTGTGCCGTCCTTCCTCTTCATCAGGACTTCATAATCCCTGAGGGATCCGCTGCGGGATAGTTCCGCTAAAAGTTTTCCCCATCCTTGCGGACTGGTATAGATATTCGCAACCGGCTTACCGATCAGCTCATCAGGATGCCAGCCCGTGAGGCGATAGGCTGATGGAGAGACGACCCGGATGATATCCTGCTCATCGCTCTGATAGTAGAGGTCCTCGAAGGATTCAAAAATCCGCCGATACTTGACTTCGCTTTCCCTCAAGGCTGCTTCTGCTTTTTTCCGCACGGTGATGTCCGTTACGGTAATCAAAGCCGTGGGTTTATCTTCATATTTGATGCGGTTTCCGCTCAGGCTGACCCATTTTACCGTGCCGCTTTTTGTAATGATTTTGAATTCGTATGACCCGGGAGGTAACTCTCCCTTTTGATGAAGGTAACCGCTTTGTTTTACAATCTCCCGGTGATCCGGGTGCACAAAATCCCAGAAGTGCATGCTGTAGAGCTCTTCTTCCGTGTAACCGGAATGTTCGACAGCCGCGCGATTTGCGTAAATCCAGCGGTCATCCTGGTGCATCATGATGGCAAAAGAGCTTGATTCGGCCAGCGTACGGAAGGTTTCTTCACTTTTTTTTAATTTCTCTTCCACCTGCCGGCGCTCTGATTCCAATTGCTCCAGTTCTTTGTTCCGCTGCTTTAAAGCGGATATTTCTGCGATCAGTTCCTGTTTTTTCATGGCCTGGTCATTCATTTTATGCCCCTGATTGATCATCATGCCTTAAAATCGTTAATTTTTTCATATCACTCTTGTCCAAATTAGCTTTTAAAATACAGGATCATGTTGAGCCCTGATTTGTTATATGGGCTGTACGAGGAGCAAATACAGACAAGGGAGGACTCAACGATGCAGAGAATTAGTAACATATTCAGCCAGCTGTTACAATTATTTCCTCGACTGGAATTTCAGAGCGCGGTTACGGCGACGAAAGCAGAGCATCATATGCGGGGTTTCGCCTGCCGGGGGGGGGAATTTGTGAGGATGCTGTTTTGTCAATTGGACACGGGGTGTCATCTCCGGGTGAAACGTCATTCAGAGATTAGAACTCATTTTTACCGACAATATTTTGTCCGGCGACGAAATTTCTTTTTTTAATAGGAAATTTTGTCATTTTGGAGAGTTTTCGGACAAAAGGCCGGTTTTTGTTGGCGGCCTCCTGATTAACCAATAACCTCCAACTCGTATTTGGAATTGCCAAGACCAAGTTTTTCAGCCTCGGCAATCTGCAGCCGGCCATCTTTTTTGTGGAGAAGGCTTAAAATATCCCACCCCTCCTTGGGGATAAGGCCTGAAGCCCTTGAGTCAGGCAGAGGAC
>JBATES010000008.1:0-2544 GCA_049664145.1 Smithella sp. | reverse complement strand
GACGTCTTCCCGGCGAAGGCCGGGAACCAGTTCAAAATTCCTGGATGCCGGATCAAGTCCGGCATGACAAATGTACATTCAATTATGAGACCGTTAATAAAAAAGCTATCAAATCTACAAAAAGATAGCAAACAAAATTTAAATGTGTTTCAAGGGTTAAATATTTGTAACCGATTGAATCTATAACATAGGCGCGAAAAACTGAGGCCATGCTCTTTTTTCTGGAGCTAAAAAAGTTTTTTATATATAGTCCCGCGCATGGCCGTATTATTGAACCTGGACAAAATCAGCAAATCATTTGGAACCAAAGCTCTTTTCACCGATCTTTCCCTGACGGTTAACGAAGGTGACCGGATTGGAATCATCGGTGATAACGGAACGGGCAAAACCACGTTAACCAAAATAATGACGAACCTGGAGAGCGCCGATACCGGTAATATCGCCATCAGAAGAAACTTAAAAACCGCCTATATCCCTCAAGTCAGCCACTACGAGGCCCATGTCTCGGTGTGGGATATTGTGGCCAAAAAGGCAACCACCGATTTTAAAAATGCCGACGTAAAAACAGCCACAGCTTTAAGCATTGTCGGCTTTGACGATTATACCGTAAAAGATAATACACTTTCCGGCGGCTGGTCCAAGCGCCTCGATATTGCCTGCGGGATCGTTAACGAACCGGAACTATTAATCCTGGACGAGCCCACCAATCATCTGGACTATCAGGCGCTGGCCTGGCTGGAAAACTTTTTAGGCTCCGCCAGGTTTACGTGGATCATGGTCAGCCACGACAGGTTTTTACTGGAGCGCTGCGCCAACAGAATTGTGGAAATCAACAAACGGTACGAAGGCAATATTTTTCAATCCGAAGGCAGATATGACGATTTTTTGGAAAAACACCTGCTCTACATCGAACAGCAAAACAAACTCGAAGCCGTAATGTCCAACAAAGTCCGGGCGGAAATTGAGTGGTTAAGAAGAGGCCCCAAAGCCCGCAGGACAAAAGCGAAATACAGGATCGACGAAGCCCATAACCTGATAAAAGAACTGGCGGATTTAAAAGAGAGGAAGCAAACATCCCGAACCGACATCGAATTCAGTTCTTCCAACAGAAAAACCAAAGTGCTGGTTAAAATCAAAAACATCAGCAAATCATTCGGCGATAAACATATTCTGAAAAACTTTACCGCCAACCTTACCACAGGCCTGCGTATCGGATTACTGGGAGGAAACGGCGTCGGAAAAAGCACCCTGCTGAAGCTGCTCAGCAAAAAAATAGAACCCGATTCGGGCAGCGTGGAGCATGCCGACAATTTAAAAACAGTTTATTTCGATCAGTTGAGAGAATCCCTGCATCGGCAAAAAACCATCAAGCAATATTTAGCAGATGGCAATGACACGGTACTATTTAAAGACAGATCCGTGCATCTGGTTTCGTGGATTAAACGGTTCGGTTTTGAACCGGCGCAGATTGATTCGACCATAGATTCGCTATCCGGTGGAGAACAGGCCAGAATACTCATTGCCAGGCTGATGCTGCAACCCGCGGATATCTTACTTTTGGACGAACCGACCAACGATCTGGATATCAGAACCATCGAAGCGCTTGAAGAAAACCTTCTGGAATTCGGCGGCCTGCTGGTGATTGTTTCGCATGATCGCTACATGATATCCAGAGTGTGCGGTTTATTTATCGGCTTCACAGCCGATGGCAAAGCGGAACTCTTTGCCGACTACGAACAATGGGAAGAAAGTTTAAAAACAAACAAAAAAGAAAATGCCGGCAAAATCCTCAAAACGAATAAAGACACAAAACCTAAAAAAGAAAAAACAAAACTGAGCTACAAAGAAAAACTGGAACTGGAAAACGTCGAAAAACAAATTGAAATTTTAGACGATAAAATTAAAGCACTCGAAGCTCAGCTTGGCGATCCTAAAAACTTCAGCGACTTTGTTTTGCTCCACAAATTAACTCAGGAAATCGCCTCAGACAAAGAAGCCCTCGACAAATATTACCACCGCTGGGCAGAACTTAGCGACACTCGCTAAGAATGAGCGTAGCGAAATTCGAAGCGTTAGTGGAGCTATCCCCGAAGCGCAGCGTAGCGGGATATTGAGCACCTTGAAATTAAATGGACCCGTCCACGATTATTTCCCGCAAAGTTTTACCTGCACCGTCCATCATTCTTTATTTTTATTTCGGCAAATATCATATAAAAGATTGCATTTTTCTTCGCAAATCTGCTTCGCCCCAATTGTTGATGGACAATCAAAATTACAGGTCTGTTTATCTATCATGCATTTAGCAGTGGTACATGACTGACATAACATTGTCATTACCAGGAACAGCATCACCTCAATTGTTTTAAATATACTTTTATTCATGTTGACTCCTTTCAAGGTTTTAGTGATTCTAATCATTAATTGTTGAGTGCCACGACATCGTGGACGGAAAAATGTGCCACCACATCGTAGACAACGTTCTTTGACAATCGAATAATTACCACGTCATTCCATGAACATCAAAATCAATTTGGAGGTGTTCAT
>JBATES010000007.1:0-3047 GCA_049664145.1 Smithella sp. | reverse complement strand
GTATCATATCTCTTTGAGGATAAGTCTGACTCGGGCAATCTGCCTTTTTGTTACCAATTGATGGGCCATTTTGATTCACTGGTGGAAATGGCGGGAGGGAAAGACGTTAAAGTTCAGTTTAAAGATAAAATGTGGGAAGGCGCCGGCGCAACTGTTTTCGATATCCAGTGGGCTTAGGCTCATGATCAGAAACAGCGATTCCCGTTGAAGATGGTTTTGATCTCAACGAATGATATTTTTTTTCAAACTGTATTTCTTTTCTTTCAAAAAGAAATGAAGCCACGCCAGCAAGCCCTGTTCACCCACGGAATCATAGTGACTCTTGTCTATGCACGTTTCCTTCGCAATGCTGATCAGCGGCGTGTATCCGGATTTGCCTTCATGAATGCTCTTTTTGCTCAAGAGGCTGTTTTTTTCACCGCTGGTTGACGAAAGCACTATGATGGGAATCCCGGCATCCTGATCTTTGTTTTCGTACTCCTTCTTCAATCTGTTGATGACCTCCCAACCGTCCATAATGGGCATGTTCAGGTCGAGCACAATAAAAAGGGGATCGCGAACGTGCTTTTGACGGATGATCTCGAGCGTCTCCAACGCTTCGGCGCCGTTGGTTGCCTCAAAGATATCGATGGACGGATCAAAATTTTTAACGTCCCGGGCTATTTTGCTTCGAATGCCCTTCTCGTCATCTACAATTAAGACCGTATTTCTGGACGCGTCCATGTTTTTCCGGATAGATTCGACGAGTTTTAAATAATCATCTTCTGCGGAAGACGTGATGCAAATTTCTCTGTCTGTCATTGTGAACCTCCTCTACGTTATAGCGTAATAGTAAATTTGGTGCCCCGGTTGTCTGTATCGCATTTGATTGTCCCGCCATGGACATCAATAATCTTCTTGGTGATGGTCAATCCCAGTCCCGTGCCACCTTCTTTTTTCGTCTTGAAGGCAACAAAAAGATTGCTGGCTATTTCCGGCGGCATACCGGGACCGTTATCACGAATCTCCAGAACAACACGACCATCACGAACCGCCGATGAAATTTTTATTTCGGCGTCAGGAATTTTGTGTTCAACAAGCGCTTCCACGCCATTTTTACACAAATTTAATAATGCCATTTTCAGTTGCGATGCGTCGAGGTTCATGGATTCGATTTTTTTGTCGAGGTCAAGTGTAACTTTTAAATCAGGTGATTTGAGTTCAACTGCCAGCACTTTGACAGACTCGGCAGTTTCTGTCAGAATATCATTCAAATTTACCGGCACAAAATCAGGGCTGTAGATATTTGTAAATTGAAGGTACATTCTGGCAATATTTGCCCCTTCTCTGATGGCCGTTTCTGACAATTCGAAATCCTGCCGAATGTTCTCTTCTTCAAGAATATGCGGTATCTTGCGGCGAATGTCTTCCTTCAGATATCCGATCCATGATAATCCTGATATGAGTTTATTTTTGAGTTCGTGTATAGCCTGATAAGAAGTCTGGCGAAGTCTCATCACTTCCATGCCAAACGCGACGATAGGCAGGATCCATAAGATGTCTTTCAAGCGTTCGATGGAAGATCTTTCCTCTGCAAACGAAGCGAGTGATAATTCCTGCGCTCCCTGCTCCACATTGATGTCAGGAAAGATGTTGTTTTCAAAAAGCAGTTGCAGCGCTCCGGCATTCTTTGCTGCGCGGTCGCCACCGTTGGATTTGTGGATGGATCGGATCGGTATGCTTAACAGATACTTTGTCCTGTGCTGAATCCGTGAATCCACACCATCGAAATGCCGTTTGTCGGCAGGCGCATATGTGTAAATGACTTTGCTTTCATTGACTGACACGCCGGCAATGCTGTTGAACGGAACGCGAACGCCAATGAGTTCAGTAACATCCGAGAACAGGAATTGCAGATGCAGGCCTTCCTCGCCAAGAATCGATCCGCCCGACGCGCCGGTAAGCTGGATGCATGTTTCAAGAGAAGCCCTCAACAACTCTTCAGGGGTGCTACCGAGACCGAGTTCCACGATGTTCCGGATATGTTGTTCCATTAATTTTATCCTTTAAATTAATGGTGCCATACGAATTTCCGATTTACAAAAATACTATATTTCGTTTTTTATCTTTGGTCAACTATTGGTTATTTTAATTCGAGTTAATTCGAGTTAATTCGGTTAATTCGGGGTTAATTCGGGGGACAGTATACTTAATTATCCGGCGATCCGCCATTTCTTTTCTTCGGTCCCGGCTTCCGCTTCATCAAAACACGATTTACCACACCTTCCATTTTCTTTATAAACTGATCGTCGCCCAGAGGCCTGCCCGTCCTTTCATGCTGCCTAATGCGATTCATATCCTTCTCGTCTATTCCTTCATATAAAAAGTTTGTCCAATCCGGAACTAAATCCAGCAGCGGCTTAACTCTTACAAGCTCATCATCTTCACCGAGAAGATGACTTTTCGCACTGCTCCAAGGGTATGATACTGGATCGTTTGTCATCCGGGCGCGAACAGGATTCAATTCCACATAGCGTGCTGCCGCTAAAAGATAGGTCTCATTCATCGGAAACGAGGCGAAGCGTTCCTGCCATAAATGCCCGCGCCAGTTTTGTCTGAAATTAATCGATCGTGTGTAACGGCGATGCGCTTCGCCAATGGCGCCGCGAAGGCTTTCCGCTTTTTCCGGAACAGCAATCAGATGAACATGATTGCTCATCAGGCAATACGCCCATATCTCAACACCGTGCAGACGACACGCTTCCGATATGAACGAAATGTATTCACGATAGTCGGCATCTTGGAAAAATGCTTCCTGTCGTCTATTGCCTCTTTGAGTAATATGATGCGGTATTCCCGGAACTACTATTCTTGCTATTCTTGGCATGTGAATTTATACACAACGAGCCTTCAGGTGTCAATAATTAAGTATACTGTCCGTTCGCAGTAACAACTGCTTTATCTAGCGGGTTAAAGTCCCGTCCGGGGAATTGTCCGATTCACCCCGGTAGTTCAAGGGAGCGGCGTCTTGGTAACAAGGGGTCGTAAGTTTTCAATTGGCGAAGCAG
>JBATES010000006.1:0-13201 GCA_049664145.1 Smithella sp. | reverse complement strand
CATTAAGCCGGCGCCGATGCCGAAAACCACCATGGTGGCCATGCTCATGATACGAAAACATATGCCAAAAGCTCCGATGGCTTTAAAACCAAAATCAGCGAGAACGTGATTGTAAATGACCATGACCAGACCGGCCAGCAGATTGATCATGATGGAAGGCAAACCTGTTGAGTATATGGATTTTAATATTTTGATGTCCGGGATCATGTATTTTAATCCGGATTCATATTTGGATGATTTTAAATTCAGAAAAAACAGCGCAAATATGAAACTTAAAAAATTCGCAACCAGGGTGGCGGTCGCGGCTCCTTTAATACCCATTTTCGGGAAAGGTCCCAATCCAAAAATTAACAGAGGATCGAGAATCATGCTGGTCACAAAGATGATCAGGAAGACATGCATGGATAAAAGTGGTCTGCCTTCAGCGCGTAACAGGTTGTTGGCCATTAAAGTGAATAACCCGAAAGGTGAAGCAAAAGCGATAATGTAAAGATAATCATGACAAAGAGGCATTATTTCTTCGGACGCTCCAAAAAGACGGATGATGGAGTTTCCAAAAAGCAAAACCGATATGATCATGAATAAACCAAAAATAAATGAAAGAGAAAATATCTGGCCGGCTGTTTTTTTTGCCTGTAGATGTTTGCCGGCGCCAAACATTCTTGCGGCGTGGGAACCGGCGCCAATGCCTGTTCCCACGCCGATGGCAGAAGCAATGAGTTGAATCGGAAAGCAGACCGTCAATGCCGCCAATGCTTGTGTGCTGCAGCGTGCCATCCAGAATGTATCGATGAAGTTGTAAAAAGACATGGCTGTCATCGCTATGATGGATGGCCAGCTCATCTTTAGAATCAGCGGGAATATGTCTTCTTTTGCTAAATCTAGTCTTTGGTTCATCTTTCATGATCCGTGACATTATTGACTGAATGATGAATGTTCCTATCACATATTAATGTATAGTCCAGCCCTTTTGAATTTTAATATGGTTTTTCCGTATTAAATGCACTGCCGAGAATAGATGTGAAAAACACGTTTCCCGGTTGAATATTTTTATACAGACTAAATTAGGGAATATTTCGACAGGTTGGGTTTGTATCCTATGCGTGTTTATAGCCTTTGTTTCTGATTAAATTCAGACAGGCATCAACGACTGTTTTATCATAAAGCAGGCCGCTGTTTTGTTCGACTTCTTTGAGAGCCGCTTCCATGCCCAGGGATGCGCGGTAGGGACGGTGAGAAGACATCGCGTCAACGACATCTGCTACGGCCATAATGCGGGCTTCCAGAATAATTTCATCTCCTTTGAGCTTTCTGGGATATCCGGTGCCATTCATTCTTTCGTGGTGTTGATAAACAATTTGGGCCAGTGGCCAGGGTGATTCGATGTCTTTTAACATATCGTAACCACTTTGGGGATGTTCTTTAACCATTTCATATTCGATATCGGTTAATCGGGAAGGCTTTGTCAGTATTTCCGCGGGTATGGATAATTTTCCAATGTCATGGATGGAACCTGCCATGCGGATCCCTTCAATTTTATCATCAGATAATCCCATCTCCTTGGCAATGGCTCTGGCCAGTCTTGCCGACTGGGACTGATGACCCGCGGTGTAGGGATCTCTCGCTTCCAGGGCAGATATCAGCACCTGAATCGTCGCGCCAAACGCTTTCCTCAGACTTTCCAGCGTCTGTTGAAGTCTTGCTTCTCCAATTTTGCGTTCAGTAATATTCCTCGATTCGCCAAGAATCGATACAACTTTTTTGTCTTCGTTCCTGATGAAACTAAATGAACATTCTCCCCATATTGGTTCTCCGCTTTTAGGGACGAATTCCAATTCTAATGTCCTGAAGATTGCATCTTCGGACGCTGCTTTCAATGCTTTGGGCATGCTGATGGTAATGAATTCCGTCGCTTTCTTTAAAGATTCCTTCGTAAGAATTTTTTGCCAATTCATACTTTTTATTTCTTCAAAAGAATACCCCAGTATCCTTTCAACGGAAGGGCTGATATACGTAATATTAAGATTAAGATCCATGAGCCAAACCTGATCTTTCATGTGGTCCGCCAGGAGACGATATTGCTCTTCGCTTTTTTTCAGCATTGCCTGCGCCAGCTTGCGCTCGGTGATGTCATTGGTTTCACCCATCAGGGAGAAAGGTTTTCCGTTTTCATCACGGATGAAATGCAAACGGTTTTCCGTCCACAACAGATGACCGTCCTTATGATAAGCTTGCAGTTCCATGACGTGACGCGTACCGGGAGGTGGTGGCTCATTTTTAAGGGCGCTGGTTAACTCTTTGACGAATGCTTCCGATATTATTTGCACGGATTCTTCTGCGAAAAGCTTTTTAAAAGATATTTTTCTAAGCTCCTCCAAAGAATATCCGTATAGTTTTTCCGCGGAAGGACTCAGATAAACAGGCTTTAAGTTTAAATCCATAATCCAGACATGTTCGGAAATATTGTCGGCGAGAACGTGATATAACGCTTCACTTTTTTTCAATGCTTCTTCCGCCTGTTTTTGTTTAATTCTGACTTTGGCTTCTTCTAATTCTCTGTCTATGGCCGGGCAAAGACGTGACAATTTACCCTTCATGAAATAATCATGAGCGCCGGAACGCATGCATTCGATGGCTGTATCTTCGCCGATCGTTCCCGATATGACGATGAAAGGAATATTCAAGTTTAATTCCTTGAAAATGGCAATGGCTGAAGGGGCATCGAACGTCGGCATTTTATAATCGCACAGAATGATGTCCCATTGCTTTTCGCTGAGCGCTTTTTTCATATCCGCAGCGGTTTCTATGCGTTCATAGACGAGATGATACCCGCCCTTTTTCAATTCACGGACCGTGAGCAGAACATCATCTTCCGAATCATCAATCATCAATGCCCGCAGCGGTTTGTCCTGCATAGAATAGCCTTTTCCTGATGTGTTCCCGTTGTTAATAAATGAATCCCTGACTGAAATGAAATTTCTTAATGATTAAAAAATAATTATTTCTAATAGAACTTATTGCTGCCGAAAAAATATATAAACAATCATCCTGGATGTCAAAGGAAATAACATCTTACAGATAAGCGCCCATCTTCAGCGCGTTAATATCCATGCTGAATCCCAGCTTGGCGTGGACAAGCTCCCGGGCGCTTGTTTTGAAAGGATGAAGAATCAGCGAAGCATCTTCCAGCGTAAAATTGAGTGAAGGCAGTAAATCCGCAAGGCTTTTTTTATCGGGATCGATGCTGTTGATGATCACGAGAGAACTTTTAACACGGAGCCCCATCATTTCCCGGACCTTTTCTTTCGTGCTGATTTTGAAAGGAAGCGGATCCAGTGGAAAATCTTCCAGGGTAAAATTGGAAGAAGGCGTCGCATCCACGATATTTGTTTTATTGCCCATCAGGCTGCTAAAAGTAATCAGCGAAGTCTCCAGCGCTTCACTCAGGGGAAGTGTTACCGGGTGAATGTTCTTAACCGGAAAGTCCATGGCTAAATCCGGGGGTGGCGGTGTGACGGTCAATTGCCTGCACCAGCGCAGAAACAAAGCGGGATTGAGTTTAAATGCCGGCGTATAAAAATAAAAGGGCGTTTTTTGCCAGGCGGGTGTGGGCGCTTTAGGTAGATTGGCGACTTTAATCAAGTCGGCATAGGTCTCCAGTTGAATGCCGCTGACCTTAACTTTTAACTGCCAGAATGGAAGGTAGGTCATATTCTCCGCGTTTTCCGGCCACGTGGCAAATTTCACTTTGATGAAATTTTTTCCGGAAGGGTTCCACGCACTGTGGCAGTTGTCACAAAAAAGAACCAGAGCATTCTTCTCGCCCGGCAGATCGGCGCCGCAATCGGGGCAAAGCAGGGAGAGAAATTCAATATGCCATTTTTCATCTTTGGCGGAGAGCAGGATCTGTTCCACCTCCGCGTCTTTTGAGTACAGATCAAGGGGTTTATTTAAAACCGCGTCATAGACGCGATTGTTGCGGCAGTAAAGAGGTGAATAAATGACGCTGGCCGTTTCGCCGATAAATACTTCCTTCAATGTGCCGGTCTGCGTTTTGAAATTTTTCAACAAATGATCTTTGGTTGTGTGAGCGGAGGAAATGAATTTTCCTTCGTTGTCCCTGTTGCCTACAAATTTTAATTTCATTGCCTGGGGGCGCAGACCGAGAGAATAGGGAAGCAGGGGAGCATCAAAAGACAAGAAATTGGCGTCAAAATATTTATAGGCGATATCATGGGGCTGGATGGCGTAGGACAGTCCTTTAAGACGCCAGTACGGGATGAAATAAATATTTTCCGTAATGCCTTCAGCGGGAGGAATGTAAAAACGGAAATGATCATTTGTGGCCAGATAGACGTGGGTGCGGCAGAATTTACACGAAAGAATACGATCCGTTTCGTCGAGAATGATCGGCGCTCCGCATTGAGGACACTGCTGTTCAATCTGAAAGTTAGAGCCGTTCACCGCACTTATTGCAATAAATAGATTCCGGTAAATTTTCAAAACTACACTTGGCGCATTGTTTCAGGGCCGGCTTGACCGTTACCGCCGTACCGCAATTGACGCAGAAATTGGCATTGACCGGTAAATTTCTGCCGCAATGCGCGCATTTATTGATGACTAAAATCTGATGTCCGCAGGCCGGGCAGAAACGCGCTTCTTTCGGCACGATCTGTTTGCAGTCCGGGCAGGTGAAGGCATCGGGAGCGACCGGGGAAGCCGATGCTCCCTTGAAAGCTTCCAGAAGCATCCCGGGCATCATAAAGCCCATGCCCATTCCCAGACCGGCGCCGGCTTCCGATTGCGTTGTTGCTGCAGATTCTACGGCCATCGCCGCTTTCATTTTCAGGAGTTTATTGAGATCGTCAAAAACACCCAGCCGGCTTTTATCGTCGATTGCTTTTTGCACGTCCGGCGGCGGCGTGATGGAGTTAATGTAAAGGTCGGTCAGCGCCAGACCGAACTTGCTTAAATCGTTCTGGAGCATCGTTTTCAATCCTTCGGAGAATTCGTTGTATTTCCCCGGCAGGTTGAAAATGGTGTCAACTTTTTCGCCCATGTAATCGTTAAAGCGTGACACGATCACACGGTTTAAATATTCTTCGATTTCCTCCGTACTGAAAATGCCCTGTGTTCCGACGAGAGAGTTAATCAAAAGCAGCGGCTGGATCACGCGAAGGTTAAAAACTCCGAAAGCACGCAGACGGATCAAGCCCAGCTCTTTATCACGGAAGGCGACCGGGTCACGCGTGCCCCATTTTAAATCGGTAAAGACTTTCATGTTGATGAAATAAACTTCAGCGCGTAGCGGGCTGGTCATGCCCCAGGGAATGGCGATTATCTTGGTCAATAGCGGAATATTTAAGGTCTTGAGCGTATGTCGTCCCGGGCCGAAGGCGTCATAGGCCTTGCCGTTGTAAAAAAAGACGGCAGTCTGACTTTCCCGGACGGTCATCTGTGCGCCGAATTTAATTTCGCCGGAACCCTTTTCCGGAATTCTGTGCACGATTTCTTTACCTGATTCGTCAAACCATTCAATAACTTCCAGAAATATTACATTATTGGTTCCCATAAGCGTCCGCTCCTTTGATGGATGATGTAGATTCTTTGGTTATGAAAAATAATAAGGGACAGAGATTCAATAGTCAAGGACAAATCAATGATTAAATTTGATTTTTTAAGAGGGATATTATACAGAATCTGCCATGAAAAAGAACACTTTTGCGCAACAGAATGTTTACAATGGCTTGGCGCTGATCGCCGATCCGATTCATCAGTACATCCTTTTCACCGTGCCCGAAAACAGAACTGCCAAAGAAACAACGGAGCAGACCATCATCGATTCTCCCTGGATGCAGCGGTTGCGGAGAATTTATCAACTGCAAAGCGCGCGTTGGGTTTATCCGGCGGCGGAACATTCGCGTTTTCAGCATTCACTGGGCACGATGCACATGGCCGGGGAATTTGCCAAAAGCATACATCCGAGTTTATCCGCCGTTTGTCGCGATGTTCCTTCCTGTCATTATGTGGAAGAGCTGCTCAGGCTTGCCGGTTTGTTGCATGATATCGGGCACGGGCCGTACGGTCATTTTTTTGATGATAATTTCTTAAGCGACTGGGGACTGACGCACGAAACAATCGGGCAAAACATTATCGTTAAAAAACTGGGCGCCGATATTAGCCGTATCCGGAGAAGCCCCTCCGGCGGGTTTGCGCGCGGTGAAGTCATGGATGCGCAAAAGATTGCTTTTCTGATTAAGATGCCCGAGACCGGTGAAGCGGGCCGGCAGCCGCGCTGGCTGCAAATGCTCAGACAATTGTTTTCCGGTGTTTATACGGTGGATAACCTCGATTATGTTCAGCGCGACGCTTACATGACCGGTTTTTCTCTGGATATGGTGGATATCCCCCGTCTGCGTTATTACACTTTTTTTACCGAAGAAGGTCTTACCCTGCACCAGTCGGGCATCTCCGCGCTGGGCCGGTTTTTAAACGCCCGTCTGAATTTATACACGAATGTTTATTTCCATCGCACCACCCGTGGACTTGATCTGCATCTGCAGGAATTTTTTCATGATACGATGAAATTTATTATTCCGGGCAATCCTATTGAAAATCTCGATGATTATCTGAAATGCGATGAATGGACTTTATTCAATCATGTGCAGAACTGGCAGGAATCCAAAGATAAAACAAAAAGAAGGCTTGCCACCGAATGGAAAAAACTACACGACCGGGAAGTGAAATGGAAAATGTCTTTTGTGTCCGAAATTTCTCTTGATCAAATACAGCGGGGTGTCGGCTTTTCCAACGCGACTGATTATGAAATGAAAATCAGAGAAAGATTGCCGAAAAAATTAAAGGATCTTTCTTTTAAGGTTGATTTGGCTACGCAGGACCCCCGTCCACTCAACCCCATAACTGAGAGGGAAAAGAGAATAAACATTTTTAATCCTGTCACTCAAACGACATCGCCGGAACCGCTTTTGGAAATTTACCGTTTTATCCCCGCGCGCGTTATGCATTTCAGGGTATTTTCACTGAACCACGATTATGATGGAGAATTATCCGCCGCAGCGGAAAAGGTTTTGGACGGCGCGGCAAAATCGACAATAACGAATATATGACTGAAAATTCCGAAACAACAGATCTGACGCTCTTTGTCCGCACTTCGGGTGAGGAAATTATTCTCTGGGATCGCCAGCGGATTGTGGATGCTCTGGTGCGCGAAGCGGGTATTGATTATCCTGTTGCGGAAAAAATATCAAAAGAAGTGGAAAAACAGATTATTATTTCGGGAATAAGCGTTCTGACAACTGCGCTGATTCGCGAACTGGTCAATGTTCGCCTGATTGAAAGAGGTTTGGAGAAAGAACGCCGGCTTCACGGCCGTCTGGGATTTCCTCTCTATGACGTGCGGCAGTTGATTTTGCATCAGAACAAGCAAGATGCCAATATTCCCCATTCTCCCGAGGGCACCAACCTGATCTTCGCCGAAGGCATTAAAAGGGAATTTTCTCTTTATGATGTTTTTTCGGCCGATATCGGTGAGGCGCACGCCTCAGGCGATATTCATATCCACGCCCTGGGTTACATTGACCGTCCCTACAGTTGCTGTCAATCGCTGGAATATCTGAAAATAAACGGATTGAATCTGCCGCAGGCGATAAATTCCGCGAATCCCGCGAAATACGCCGAAGTGCTTCTGGCGCATATGGTGCGCTTCAGCGCTGTTTTGCAGGGGCATTTCGCCAGTACAATCGGCTGGGACGCAGTTAATATTTCTTTCGCTCCTTATCTCGTGTCCATGACGGACAGAGAAGTAAAACAATTCGCTCAAATGCTGGTTTATGAATTTTCGCAGCTCTCCGCTACGCGAGGCGGACAGGCGCTTTATACCGATATACACATCTATTATGAAATGCCCTCATATTGGGCGAATCTACCCGCTATCGGAGCCGAGGGGAAGCCGACAGGTAAAAAATACGGTGATTACACCCGTGACGCGCAACGTTTCGCCCGTGCCATCCTGGAAGTGTTTGAAAAAGGAGACGCCAAAGAAAAACCCTTTATTCTTCCCCGTCCACTGCTGCATGTCACTGAAACTTTCTGGCAGTCTGAAGACGCTCAGGAATTTCTGCGTTACGCTTGTGATGTGGCCGGTCAGAAGGGCAATACCTGTTTTGTTTTCGATAGAGACGAACAATCACTCCACGCTTTCTGCGATGCGGAGCAGGATAAACCGTGGCTGGCGCGTTTTGCCGCCATTCAAAGCGTAACCTTGAATCTGCCGCGGCTGGGTTATAAGGCCGAAGGCGATGAAAAAAAATTATTTGCCCTGCTTCGGGAATTTATAGAAAAAGCGGCAAAAGCTCACGTGCAGAAAAAAGATTTTCTGGAAAAGCTTCTTTCCTACGCTGAAGCGGGCCCTCTCGCTGTGCTGGCCATGAACCATGACGGATTTCCTTTTTTGAGGATGAACATGGCCAGTTATGTTATCGGCATGGTGGGACTCAATGAACTTGTGCAAATTCATCAAGGGAAAGAACTGCATCAATCGCCCGAGGCGCTGGAATTCGGCTTGAAGGTTGTGGATTTTATCAAGCGGGAAGCCGGACGTCTGAGCAAAGAACTCAAAATAAAAATTGTTCCGGGGCAGTCGCTGGCGGAAACAACCGCGTATCGTTTCGCCCGTCTCGATTTAAGATTATTTTCTCCCGCCGCCGGACGCTACGTCAAGGGGGATATCGCCGAAGGAGCGATCTATTACACGAATTCAACGCATCTTAATGTTTCCGCGGATGTTACGCCGCTGCAAAGAGTGATCAGGGAAGGGCTTTTTCATAAATACCTGGACGGAGAAGTCTTTACGCATTTGCAGTTGGGCGGTTCAAATCCGGGAAAAGAAAAATTACTCCGATTTATCCGTGATGTTTTTGATGATTCCGCCAACCGTCAGATTGATTTCAATCCGGAATTCACATTTTGCCTCTCCTGCGAAAAAACCGCCAGAGGGTTGCATGAAAAGTGCACGTATTGCGGTTCGGCCGACGTTGAAGGCATCGCCCGGCTTACAAAATATTTCAGCAAAATTTCCAGCTGGAACAAGGGGAAACTGGCCGAGCTGAAGTATAGAAAGATCAATGATAATTTTGATTAGAGGTAAATAGGGGACGTACTTCAAAATATCAATCCATTCATTCCATCCGGTATGAATTGTCCTCAACAATCGTCTTTCCCCTTCGGACAGCATAGGTAATCGTCGATTGTGTCCGATTCAGCAATTGCGCCAACCGGCTTTGCGGCATCCCCAGCTTTTCCGTAGCCCAATAACAAAGAATGCTTCTTGCCTTTGTCCTTTTTGCATCCCTTAATGAGTCTAATATCTCGTCCGGCGTAACTTGAATAATTTGGGCAACTCGTTTGATTAATGTATCCAGATTATATCCTCTGGCTCTGAGTCGATATTCTTCCTTGAATTTTTCTTCGGCCTTATCCAGAACTTCACTGACAAAAGTTCCATCTCCCAATATTCGCTCATCGCCTTTTTGATAGTCACCTGTCGCTCTTAACGCTTTGATGCCGGTCCATCCCCCGTGACTTCGCAACAAACCGCCGCCCGTCAAATCAGTACGACGCCCCTGCTCTATGCCGCTTCGGACAAACCGGCTGTATTCACTCCTGGCGGTTGACAATTCATTTTCAAAAAGTCCGAGCACATATTGCGTATCCTGCCATTCAATTTTTCGTCGCCCCATCATGGTGCCGTGTCCACAATAGGGATACCCGGCCAGGCTTCCATATTCCGAAACAAGTTTTGCACGCAACGGATTCAAATGAATGTAGCGAACAAGTTCCAGAAGATAAACGTCCTCCTGGCACAAAATGGATTTATAACGATTCTGGAAAAGATGTCCACAGCGGTTGTGCCGCCGGTTAAAATTGACCGCATATCCGGTAAGCAATCTTTTCATCAGAAGGGAAATCGGAACATTTCCTGTTCTCAGCAAAAGATGAAAGTGGTTGGGGATTAACGCCCAGGCAAAGCAGGATGTCCTGGTTTCCGTCAACCAATCCGCAAGACGTTTCAGAAACAACAAATAATCATTCTGATCCGTGAAGATTTTCCGGCGGTCAATTCCCCTGCATATCACATGATGTAGGGCGCCTGATGTGTCGATGCGCGATTGTCTTGGCATGTTCATCTCATAACATTCGATTCAAAACATGTCAATTGATATTTTGAAGTACGTCCCCTATACCTCCCAAATGGCATATTGCAAGTTTTTACGCATGGCGTACGTTGCGTGTATACCAGAGCCGTCCCAACATACGTTGTTGATGCCAGGCAAAAGTCGGCAGCAGGCCTCTGCTTCGCAACCAGTAGCGATTGGGAATCTCCAGGTTGTTTGATTTTGCTATTGGCAATATCTCCGCGCAGACGATTCCCTCGCCCTCTTCAGTACGCCGATGCGCAAGCACCTGACCGTCCGCATCCACGACAGCTGCGTTACCCTCAAAGAACCCCCGGTAACCTATGGGCAGCCCCGGCATTGGACACTCGACCTCACCGCAATGCGCAGCATGAATAACCGGTGCACCAATCAGACGCGCACTATCCTGTATGGCAGCAAGAGCGCTTCGCCTATTATCAGGCTCCCAGAGCCTCTGGAGAAATCCCGGGAAATTTATCGGTATGCTCCACCAGCAAGAGCCACCCATAATGACATCAACCTGATTGCGAAGCCTGCGGGCAGTCATCGTGCGCATGAATTCCCAACAGACGGCTGCGCCGATGCGCGTGTTTTCATAGATTCCAAGTATACCGATGTCAGTAGAGTCTCCGCCTTCATAAAAAGCGTTTTCCCACATTGTGGGCAGGTCTTTATCGTGTCGACCTATAAGTTTGCCGTCTGCGTAACACATGTAGCGGTTACGCACACTGCCATCAGGCAGTCTGCATAAAAATGAACCGCCTATCACAACGTGATGTCTTGCTGAAAAGTCACGCAAGAACATTGCCGCTTTGTCATCAGGTGTCTGAATAGCCGAGGCAATCTTCTTGTTCCAGCTCACGCCAGTGTTGAAGAACTCCGGCAACGCAATCCAGCGCGCACCTTGATTGACCGCCTGCAACGATAAACGCTCGCAGCTTGCAATATTGGCGGCTGAATCCGCTATTTTTGTCGCAAGTTGAATCGCGGCAACTTTTATGTGCTTGTTCATTGATTTCTCCTTATCGTTATTCTGGTCAATAAATCAAAAAAATCTGCAAGTTTTTACCCGGATAATTATTTCAGTTATTGATAAGAACTTGCTTTTAGTTGTCGGCAGTATAAGAAACGTTTTCTTGTGTGTCAAGAATATTTTGCCACAAGATGTGGGGTGTGTCACAAATTAGCGAACGAGTAGTGGATTGTGGTTTCTGTTCTTATGAAACATGTGTTCATCTCCTGGCCGTTTCAGCTGAAAAATAGTTGTTTTTTACAGAATTCAGGCAGACCTCACCGGCGCGCCTTAAATGATTCTTGAAAAAAATCACAAAACGTTATGACTGAATATATTCATCCCATGAGTATTCGGGGTCGGCGTAGGCGTCGGCTTGTTGGTGTGGAGGATGCGCGTAGGAATCGGAGGCTTTGGATTCGGATAATGTGATGGCCGTGCGTATTTTCGGCGGCGGTCTTGACCTGAAAAGCCAAAGTCCCAGATGCGTGAGGATGTTGCGGATGATGTGCTGGTCTTCGATGAAGCTGATGATCCGCATGACACCTTGACATTTCGGACAGACCAGAGGATCAATCTGATATATTTTTTGAATCAATCTTGCCCAGCTTTTCCTGAAAGCCTTCGCATTTCCATCCGATTCGAGAATGCAAGGCATGGCGTCATCTGCTCCAGTTTCTTTTCGTTTCCCCCGTGAGACATTACTGTAATACCCGTAGTACCTGACCATCTGCTCTCCCCGGTTGGGAATATGCGAACACATGGCCGCCAGCCATTCCATTGCAGGGAAGTTCTTGCTTGTCCTGCCATCTTTGGATGAATAGATGACCGTACCTTCCTGTTCCAGATAACGCATGCGTTCCTGCGAGAACGATGCCCGGATAATGTAACGCGCCAGATTTTCCATCGAGGTTTCATCTTTCGGCAAGATGCGGTTGCCGCAGAAAACATTAAAACCGGAATGCCGCCATGTAGAAAGCATGGCAATCACCTCTCTCGTTATCTTTCCCCTGTTCAGGAGCATCCTGAATACTTTGTGCCGGAAAATGGCCTCCAGTTTTTTGAGTTCCAGCGGCGGGGCGACGCGGAACATTCCTCTGTTTCCATAAAAACAGCCGTCCGTCAGGAGGATGTGGCAGTGGGGATTGAATCCGAGAAAATCACCAAACGTCTGCATGGCAATGATTGCGCCGGGGATGGGTGCCTTTTCCGGTACGGCCTCTTTGATAAAGACCTTCAGGGATTCCCATGCACAGCGGCTGAGACCGGCAAGAAGCTTTCTGTCATATAAGAAGTACCGGCGGAGAATCTTCGGGATGCTGAAGATGAAATGACGGTGGGGTACCTTCTTGAGGACATCCATGCAGAGCCATTCCCCGAATTCCACGACGCGCTTCTGATGGCAGGACGGGCAGAAGTGCCTTCTTTTGCACGAGAAGGCCAGGAGGTATTCATGGCCGCAGTCTTTGCATTTGACGCGGGCAAAGCCGTGGCGCAGATCGCCGCAATCGAGATAGCGGTAGATTACCTTTTCGACATAAGGCCGCCAGAATCCATATTGCTGTGAGAAACGGTCGTCATATTCCTGCACATAGGTTTCAAAATAATCCTCGACGCAGTGATAATAATCCGTATCTTGCGGGTGGCGTGGGTGGTATGAGGCTGTTGCCAATGGCATGTCTTCCTCGCTTCACAGAATGGATAAGTCCATCCCGAAGCGATAAGACTTAGTAGAACGAACGTTCTATTGTCAAGAAAAAATGATGCCTATTTCATGAACAATTCAAAATATCAGTTTGACAGTTGCCGTCGATTTAGATAAAGACTGGTAGTCATAAATTCTGTTTTTTTCGGGCATAAACAAACATGAGTATAAATGGCAGTAAATGAACAGCGGCTTGAAAAGGATCAATGTCTTCAAAAAGGGTGAGCATGAAGACGGATCGGGAAAGAGAGCTGTGAATCTTAAACGTAA
>JBATES010000005.1:0-14693 GCA_049664145.1 Smithella sp. | reverse complement strand
GGTGGCCACCCCGGGGGATTTTGAAACATCGTTGCCCATCTGCTTGTGGCTTTCCGCAATACGGGCGTATTTACGGATGGTCTTGCGATCCACGCGTACTTTCCGCCCGATCTCGCGCTGGCTGACGCCGTTGCTAAGTAATGTAATTATTGATACTTTCTTGTTCGGTTGCAAAACGTTCATCCTTTCTCTTCCTCCCATGTGCTGTTGCGAAACGGGAGTCTGTAACGTTCTGCCGACCGTTTGTGAAGGTGCTTTTGAAAACCTGTTCTTCAGGTCCTAAAAACACCCGTTGGGTGGGGGATTTTCAAGTGGCCACAGGTGGGGGATTTTGGGTGGCCACCCGGGCCAAAAATTATACCCATTTCCGATCTTAGGCAAAATGCCAGCGAGGTAGTGAAAAGTGTTTCGTCTTCAAGAGAACCAGTTTTTATTACTCAGCGTGGAAGAGCTGCAGCTGTGTTGGTCAGCATGGAAGTTTATAAAAACGCGCAGCATGAAATGGATATTTTGCACTTGTTGGCCAGAGGTGAGAAAGAAATAGCCGCCGGAACAGGGTATGAACTTGAAGACGTATTAAGAGAAGCAGATATTTACCTTGAGGCTGCAAAACGTTGAGAATATTATTTACGCCCACAGGCCGTCGCCAATTTCTTGAAGCAATTGCTTATATTCACAGGGACAAGTCTTCTGTCGCTGTGTCTTTTCGCCAAAAAGTAGAGAAATCTCTGTCCCGCTTGATAAAGTTTTCTGAATCGGGAAGGCCACTTCCGGAATTTCCGGATCTACCTTTTCGTGAAGTCATAGTTAAACCCTATCGTTTTTTTTACAAAGTTCACAATAATGAAGTATGGATAGTTGCGGTATGGCAGGGTGCTCAGCTGCCTGACGAACCTGAAAATTAGGTAAGGAGGTCAAACCGGCCGATTGCTACACTGCGGTTCATCTGGTCGTTAAAGTTTTTCAATTTCTTCAATCAACTGATTCAGCTTCTTCGGTGAGACGGGATAGGGGGTTTTGAGTTCCTGCGCAAACAGGGATACTTTGTATTCTTCGATCATCCAGAATAATTCTTCAATCATCGCTTTCTTTTCTTCGGGACAATCGATTGTAATGTCTTCTTTAAAATTGTTGATTTCCTTAAAACCGATACACTGCTGAACGTGTGTGCTTCGGTTGTTATCCACCCTCCCCCTGCCCCTCCCGTCAAGGGAGGGGAGAAGAGTATTCCTGCCCTCTCTGCCCTGAAGGGCACCGTGGCCGTCAAGGGAGGGGAGAAACGTGTCACTTAGCATCTGCTTTAATCGGCTGGTATAAATGAATACTTCCTGCAATTTCTTTTCGGCTGCTGTCAGGTTAAGGCTTCCACGCTCGGCGCGCAGGGCAAGCGCCCGGCAGTAGCGCGGCAGTTCCTTCATCCGGTCAAAGGTATAAAGATCTGGAAAATCAACAGGTACAAGCATATGCAATTCCGTTTGTATATTATTGAGCAGTTTCAGGACGGGATTGTTGCCCGTGCTTTTCTTTTTGAGTTTTTGCACGCAGGTGCAGGCATCATCAAAGGCTTTCAATACCGGTTCGATTGCTGTAAGAACCTGTTGTCCGTAAGGCAGAATCTTCAGCTTGATCGAATTGGCGTAATCGAGAAACTCTTCGCGGTTGCGCCACGGCTTGCAAAATAAATCTTTCTTCACCCGGTTGATGATGGAATGTTCCAGTTGTTTGGGATTGCCGATATTGGCAGCCATAGCCTTGAGCGACGGCGGCAGGGCGACATTTTTTTTGAGCTGTTTGAGTAAATCGGCAAAGTGAATTTCATAAAGAGCGGCAACGCCTCGCAGGTGATGGAAGGCGCTTTGTTTCTCATCGGAAAAGAGCCGGAGATTAATCGAGCCATCGACAACATTCAGCGCCAGATACGTGTAACCGATCAAACCGTGAGTTCCCCGAAGAGGAATCTGCTGCGGCAAATCCCCGAAATCCCAATCGGTGACTCCATCTTTTTCCCAATCGCCTCTGATCTTATCCATGGCCGACGTGTTGACCGTGTCGGCCAGTTCTTTTTGCAGTTGGTTGATGTCCCGGCTTTCTTGGATCTCTTTCCCTTTTTCATCGATGACGCTGTAGCGGATATTCAAGTAGTCCGGCAGTTTCTCCGTTGCCCAATCATCCCTGGAAATCTTAACTTTGTATTGATGGAGTAGCAACTGACTAAGCGCTTGAGGCAAAGGCTTGTCCAAATTCGATTTATCTTCCACCAAAAGCTCAACAATTTTGGCGGGTGGCGGTAACTTCAGGCGAATTGATTTGGGCAGCGACTTCAATAAGTGAACGGCCTTTTCCTTTAATAACGAAGGCAGATGGCGATCGATGTTTTCTGTCGCGGCTTTGGAGATAAATCCCAGCGGAACTTTAACCGTGACGCCGTCATCATTTTTTCCCGGTTCAAAATTATAACGGCAGTTGAAAGCGGCATCCCCGATTTTAATCTGATCGGGATACTGAGCAATTTCCTCCTCATCCGGTTCGCGGACAATCAAATCCTCTTCCCGGAAACGCAGAAAGTCATCGCTGCCTTTTTCTTTAATCAGCTTTTGCAGAGACCGGATATCAGAAAGCACCGGCAGTCTCTGTTCGTAAAGATTGGCAATGGTTTCTTCATCGGCGACAATGCCGCGGCGGCGTAGTTTTTCCTCCATCGTTTTGACGTGCTCGTATAAAGACAGATTATGCTCGAGAAATGGAATCCGGCGGGCAACTTCCCCCGTAACAAGCGCTTCCCGAATGAAGATGGATTTGGCTTCCTCGGCATTGATTCGCTCGTAAGCGACAGGACGGCTTTCCACAATCGTCAATCCAAAAAGCGTCACCTTTTCCAGAGCGACAACCTGCCCGCGGTTTTTCTCCCAGTGAGCGGCGGCATACGTGTAGCGGCAGTTGTCGCCGCCCAGTTTTTCCAGCCACTCGCTCTTGATGTTGCCAACATTGCGGGCAAAGATTCGCGAGGTCAGGCTGATTTCCCCCGCTACAATCCACTGTCCGGCACGATTGAACAGGCCGGAGCCGGGGAATATCATTACCTCCCTGCTCCTGGCGGCGGTGTAAAAGTTTTTCTCTTTCTTCCGTGCGATGTTGGAAAGATAGCCGCTTAAAATACAGCGGTGAATCCGGTCGGCGATATCCTGATTGATTTCAATCTTGCGATGTTTTCTATTTTTTGTTTTGCTTTTCCCGTCAATGATGTCCAGAATTTGATGGTAGATGTCCCGCCATTCGATCATTCTCTTGTAGGACAGAAAATGATCGCGGCAAAATTTTCTTTGTTTGCTCTGCGACGTCAGGCTCTCCAGAGAACCATGATAACGGTTCCAGATATTGAGATACGTTAAAAAGTCCGACTCCGGATGCGCGAATTGGGCATGAGCCTTGGATGCCTCATCGGCTTTTTCGTAGGGACGTTCACGCGGGTCCTGAATGCTCAAGGCGGCGGCAATGATGGCGATTTCGTTGACGCAGTTTTCCTGTTGCGCTTCAATCAGCATTCGGGAAGCGCGGGGATCAAGCGGAAACTCAGCCATCTTCCAGCCGGTGTCCGTCAGCTTATAAAGGTTTGTTTCCTCGGCGCTGTCATATTTGGTCAGGGCTCCCAGATCGCGCAGGATATCAAGGCCGTCACGGATATTTTTAGGCTGCGGCGTGTCGATAAAAGGAAAGGACGTAACCGCGCCGAGGTTAAGCTCCAGCATTCGCAGAATGACGCCGGCCAGATTGGAGCGCATGATTTCCGGTGATGTGTATAGCGTCTTTTGGGAAAACTCCTCCTGCGAATAGAGCCGGATGCAGATGCCGTTTTGCACACGGCCGCAGCGCCCTTTTCTCTGCTCGGCGCTGCTTGCAGATATCGGTTTGATCGGCAGACCGGTCGTCTGGCTGCGGGGATTGTACTCCAGGATTCTCGCCAGTCCGGCGTCAATCACATATTTGATGCCGGGAATCGTCAGCGACGTTTCCGCGATATTGGTGGCCACAATGATTTTCTGCTGGTCCGCAGGGGCAAAGATCAGTCTTTGCTGAGCGCCCGACAGCCGCGCATACAAGGGTAAAACCAAGCCGGAACATTTTTTAGCCAGCAGTCCGCAGGTTTCACGAATGTCCTGCTCGGTCGGCATAAAAATCAAAATATCTTCATAACGGCGTTCGCGCTGCAGGGCCTCCACACAGGTTACGGCTTCATCAACATATGTTGTCTCGCCTTTTTCTTCTTTGTCCGGATCAACCGGCCTATAGCGGACCTCAACCGGATACATCCGGCCTGAAACTTTGATGACCGGCGCGTTGTTGAAAGCCTCTGAAAATTTTGCCGTATCAATCGTTGCCGAAGTGATGATTACCTTTAAATCTTTTCTCCTCGCAAGCAGCGTTCGCAGATAACCCAGAATAAAATCGATGTTCAGGCTGCGCTCGTGAGCTTCATCCACAATCAAAGTATCGTAGGCCAGCAAATCCCGGTCTTTCACCGTTTCCGCCAGCAGGATTCCATCGGTCATGACTTTAATCAGCGGTTCGGCGGAGCTTTTTTCTTCAAAACGGATCTTATAGCCAACGGATTGGCCGCACTCCTCGCCTAGTTCCGAAGCAATGCGCTGGGCAATGCTGACGGCGGCGATCCGTCTGGGCTGTGTAAGACCGATCATGCCCCGCAGACCTAGGCCGGCGGCAAGGCACATTTTGGGGATTTGCGTTGTCTTTCCCGATCCGGTTTCGCCGGTGATAATCGTGACCTGATTATTTTTAACGCTTTCAATAATCTCTTTGCGCTTTACCGATATGGGCAACTCCCGTGGAAAGGTAACATTTGGTATGTTTTGCAGACGACGTTGATAACGCTGATGCGAGGTGTCAAAGCGCCGCTTGAGCCGGCTCAGTGTTTTGAAGAAAGCTTTTTTGTCTGGTATGATATTCTGCTCGATATCATTGATCTCACGGACAAGGAAAGGATAGTCTGCCGCCATGGTCTGGTCGATGCGTTTCTTGATTTGCCGAATAAATTGTGGGTTGATGCTCAAAGCTTTTCTCCGTCATTGGGCTGCGTGCTTTATTTCACATGCAGATGACCGCTGTCAATGACGGATATGTAGCAAAAATTGAAAGCTTACTCTGATTATGCTGTAAGCAGAGTTCACCTACAACTTCACAGTTTTTGAAAGTTGTTTGGATTACGTATAGTACCTACTATTCCACAATATTTGATAGTCGTCTGAGTCGATGATAACTGATTGAAACAGTGGCGCTTACACGAGAACACAGCATTTTGCCCAAATGGAAGGACTGGATGCGCACGCCAATTCAGTGCGGGTGCGCAGTACGCAGAGAAAGGATCAATGAGCGAATCACCGTTCGGAAGAACGATCCGCCGTGACTTTGTCTAAAACGATAAATGCTGGTTCTTTGAATATCATTGCCATCAACCAGATACAGGCACCACCTACGATGCCGCCCGCAAGCCCGGTGATCACCGCAACGACTGCCTGATGCCGGGGATAAAAACTCCAGATTAAAATAACGGGTAGTGCAACACTTTCGTAAACGCCGGCCCAGAATGAAAAACGCCACAGGGAAAAATTCTTCACCTGAAACGCACCGGTCGACATCAGGATGTTGATGCTTAAAAAAGGAAAGCGGTCTGCGACAATCCTGTATATCAGGCCACAGATTAAAACGGCGCCGCCCGCACAGCAAAATCCGACAATAATTTCCTTGAACGGATAGTCAAAGGGAAACCTGTATTTTAAAACGTGCTGAATGGAAAAGATCAACGCCAGAATCAGACCGCTCCAGAAGGCGGAAGAAAATATGCTGATGCCTATAACGGGGCTATTCCACAGGTTCATGCGCAATGCGCCCAGCAGCCGATTGATAACATAAAAAAGGATGAGCACACCGGCAAATCCGACCACCATCCCATGCAACGGATTCTTTAATCCCGTGCCGGTCCACGCCGGTAGCGCAACAACTAACGGAACCGTAATCGCTTCCAGCAACCCCATCATCCAGATAAAATATGCCGGGATTTTTGTTATTTCCACTTTAATCGGCATATTCTCCTTTGGCAAGATTGATATGCGTTCCCAATTGCCTGCCGTGCAGCCCGAAAAACAGAAAAGTGATGATTCCGGCTATAACGATGGACAGGAACACATCGGGTGTCGTCATCACAAATACGGCCCAGGCAACCGGATTGAAGGATACCTCAGAAGCACGTTGTACCAGCGTTGCTCCGCTTACCAGAAAAGCGACAAACCAAATCAGTACGTAACCGGTCAAATAGATTATCGCCATTTTTTTAAAATTCATAAGATCCGATTGCTCCGTGAAACGATATGGTTGAATAAACATTCTAAATCCATTGAAAATAAAAATAAAGATCAAAGAAATAAGCCCGTCGGCAGGATAGATATTCACTGCAACAACGAAGATAATAAACATCAGCAAATCGATATAAGCGGTATAAAGCTGTGTGGGCACTAACGGAACTCCCCGTAACTCCGGGTTGGTCCGAATGACTTTAGACCTGGACCTATGATAAGCAACATGAGCCGGTCCGTTGGTCGGCTTGCCGAAACAGCACCCATAATTGAAGCAACCCAATCGCCCGAAAAAAAGGCCCAGAGAACCGGATAACGCCATCGCATCCATCATCACCATCAGATTGATGTCATAGACAAACACAATAACGATTCCAACGACAAAAATACCGAAAACCCCACCCTGATTATACATGGTTGTTTCATTCAGATAATCCAGGGGCTTTTGAAAGAACTTTTTGCCCAGTGAAAAAAAATACAAGGCTTTAACGCCAATCATGCAGCTCAAGACGTAAAACAAAGTCACGAGGAACACCGGCAAATCCGAAAAACACCCTCGGGCATCAAGATAAAAGAAAGCAATGCTCAAACTGGCCATAAATCCCAGAGATGCCAAAAGACCAAAATAAACCAGGTGAAACGAACCGGTTTTCAGCATGATCGGATTTTTATTGAGAAATGCCAATGGTTTAATCAAGATACAATGGACCAACCAGGACAAACGCTGCAAACTCTTTACTTTCTGTTCATGGGACAACTTCATTAAACATACTCCAAATGATATTGATAAGAACTCTTTTAGTTGTCGGCAGTATAAAAAATGCACTCTTGTGTCAAGAAGATTATGGTCACAAGATGTGGGTGCAACTTTATTGATTACGAATCGAAAGGTGGCATTATTTGCGATGTTGACGTTGTGTTGTGGATAAGTTCTTGCCGCCTACTAAGATTCACTATTAGGCATTCATGTTTGAGGATAACTAATGCAAAGAATTTATGTGGGAGTTTGGTATGAAATTGCACTATGGTGGTACAATATTCTTGACACACAAGGGCGCGTTTCTTATACTGCCCCAAACAAAAAGAAAGTTTTTATCAATTCAATCAATATCAATCAATTCAATTCAATTTTCTAGTACAAGATTTATTTTATGCTTAAAAAAATTATAATATTAACTATAATTATTACATTGTTCTTATCTGTTTTTTTACATTTGTCATTCAACCCCGATTTTACATCCAAACTTATCCGTGTAGTTGCGAGTTATGATCTTAAAAAGCGGGGTATATATCTCAGATATAAATATACACCTATAGGGATACAGAACAAACCTTTCCTGTTAGACTTCGGCAATCGCATTGAAAAATTATCCAGGGGGAAAATAATATTGGATGTCATTAATACCTATACTATAGGCAGCATGGATAAAGACCCCTCCGGCAAAATACATACCGTTAATAATTTTTTGGATCCTACAAGTAAATTCAAGGATGCATGGTTTGGAGCTTACATAGTATTTGATGATCCGTCAGGAAGAGGGCGGCGGTTTTTTCTTAAAAATCCTGAAGGCAGACCTGATTCATATGATAATTTTAACATTAATTCGATTAGTGAACTGCCCAAACTGGACCAAATGTTAATCGTTCTTAATACCCATAAGAATCAAAAAGGTTTCAATGAAGACAAGTTTATGGATACTTTTCCTTTTGATAAAAATTTAAATTACAAATTTGATTTAATATCAGATGAAAAAAACAGGTCATGGTATAAAATTACATCTGCGTTTGATACTATTTCCGCGTTAACGGATACATCAATAACTGATATGACCAAATTATATACTATACGCGGATTCGTGGGATTACCGGATGAAAAAGTTTATGCACTTGTTAGTCCATGGCATAGGATAACCATAAAAGGTTCTGTCATTACGCGTTATTTTAACTGTCCCAAAGTAAAATTCTGGTGTGTTGTTTATTACAATGGTACGAGTTTTATAAATAAGAAAGGAGAAAAAGTCGACACGTGGGAAAATACCGACATACAGGATGAATTTTATAAAATGTTTACGGGGCTTGAAATTGAGTGCGTTGAGTGATGTTTATTTTTGTTTGTCCATGTTTACTCCGCTCACAAAGACAATCCCTACGGAACGTGGAGCACATGGGACGCTGCAAGCAACACAAGTCCTGACACACCCAGCACCGCTATCAATAGCTCTCGCCTGAACCGCACATACTCTCCAACCCTGGCGCTCACATAATGGGTCAGCACCTTCCAGTTCAGAATCACGTGGGCAATGGCTGCTGCTACAAAGAGCAGGGAAGCGGTGTTCCGCGTCGCGCCGCCTCTGGAACTCAAAAAGCTGGAGGCCATTTTCCGGCACAAGATATTCAGAATGCTCCTGAAGAAGGGAAAGATAACGAAAGAACTGATTGCCATGCTCTCGACATGGCGGCACTCCGGCTTCAACGTCTTCTGCGGCAATCGCATATTGCCCAATGATAAAACGGCAATGGAAAATCTGGCGCGTTATATCATTCTTATATCATTCGGGCGTCTTTCTCTCAGGAGCGTATGCGCTATCTGGAACAGGAAGGCAAGGTCATCTATGTCGCCAGAGATGGCCGGGCAAGCAAGAACTTCCCCCGCAATGGAATGGCTGGCGGCGATGTGTTCGCATATCACCAACCGCAGCGAGCAGATGGTCAGGTACTATGGTGATTACTGTTTGAAAGTAGGCAAGTTCGCAAAAAATGACCTCATGCTTGACTAGAGGATAAAATCCTTACTGAGTTTACCTTCAAAGGTTCAGTAGAGGGCATTGGTCAACATTACGGGGTGTAACTTAGCATAAAATTGGCAATATTAGAATTGTGAAGTACAGGAAGGATAAAATAAAAAGGAAGAGCCATTGCTGACCCTGCCTTTCATTCACTAACCAAGAAAATGATTTTGTGAGATTTCGGTTACATACCTAAAACTTTCAAACCTTCTTCAAGACTTAAAAATGGTTTAATTGAGTATCTGTATCCTGGAATATCATGGAACATCGCCATTCTGTTCACTGTATTAGCCATGGCATCGTCAAATTTTCCTTTTTTCACCTCACTGATAACAATGGTTCTTATGCCTTCATGGGTTGGTCGTATTGCAACTGGCACGATTGGGGTTGCCACACTATTATCTACAGGATATTTTTCTAAGCATTTAAGATACATTTTTGCCACTTCTTTTGCTTTATCGTTTGGATATAACGAACTTATAATAATATACATTTTTTATCTCCTTTCATATGAGTGAATCTATCTGAAACTTTCCGAGTTGACGGTGAACTCATCTTCCAGCTTGTAGATTTCGGTTGCAAAGCCTGGCACCGCTTTATTTATGACTTGATTTATAGACTCAGCATCTTTTGCATCCCACTCACAGTATAGTTTTCCTTCCTCACGGACATACGTGCTTCTAATCCAGTATGCATCGACTGTGTGATTTGCCTTTATGGCTTTAGCAACGGGGGCAGCGAGTTCCAAAGTGAAAGGCATGGCCATTTCCGATCCTGCCCTTAAAGCAGAAACAGTGGAGCCCCCTCCGGCAGGAGCTGGAGGCTCCCATTAAAAACGCGACCTCCCGCGGTCTACGGCGCAATCCCCCGGCAGGTGCCGGAGGATTGCGAGTCGCGGGATTAAACCTGACAGATTACTTTTTTGACCCTTTGCCTTTTTCATCCGGAAATACTGCGGACACCTCAACTAAGGGAACAAATAGCTATGACCCCTTGTCTTTGCCTTCCAGGATTCACTTTATTGAAACTAAATGAAGAAACCTCCAAAGGACGAAATAATCCCTTGGAGGCTAATAATCGGCAACTTCTGATAAATCCTTTTCATGGCTTAAACCAGAAAGTTAATATTTGTTTGACTGGTTAATATTTACGAAAAAATATTTTGTTTTCTTTCATGGAGAAACGTACAGAAGGAATGGTAGGAAACGTACAACTTTTGATGGCTTTAAAATAAGCCTTTTTATTATTTGTCAAGTAAAAATAAAGCGTTATATGATTTTTCTCATAAGGCCTGAATTGTGTTTCTTACGGCTTGAAATCTTTTATAGGTACGAAGGTTGGCGTTTTATTTTTTTTAGGAAGCTATACTTATCTTCATTCAAAAATAACTCAACCTGAAGCTAAGGTTACTTTCGTTTTGATAGGGCAGGGAGAAGGCTCCCTGCCGGTGGAGCGGAATGATTTAAAACATCGGTTTATCGAGGTTATTTAAAAATACGATTTCGGAGAGGGATTTTCGCGCCGGACCTGCCTTGGGTTCAGTAGCGGGCCGGCCGATCGGAAGGACGGCAATGACTTTATGACCTTCAGGAATGGCCAGAATTTTTTCACAGGCTTCATGATTCATCAGGCCGACAACGACAGTCCCCAGTCCCAGCTCATGTGCTTTCAGGCAAAGGGTCTGCACGGCGATGCCCAGATCGAACATTCCCCAGTTTTTAACTGCTGTTACTTCTTTGCCGTCGTAACATCCGGAAATTCCTGTTTTCGCGCAGGCGACAATCAGCGCGGAAGCGACCAGCGAGCCTTTAGTTGCCGGATTCTTTTCGGAATAGGTGCCTGTTACTTTTTCAATCAACTCTTTGTCACGCACAACGATAAATTCCCAGGTCTGGGTATTGGCCCAGGAAGGAGACCACCGCACGGCTTCAAAGATCTGTTTAAGTTCTTCATCGGTTACGATGTAATCGGTAAACTTTCTGACACTTCTTCTTTTTAATATAGCTTCCTGCAGTTCCATGAGCTTTCCCTCCGTTTGCATATTTTAACTGTTAACTGGTTTTGGTTTCTCTTTCCTTGATTCAATCTTCATCATTTTTTCTTCAAAAATATTTCGGGCCTGATCAGCCAATGCAGAAATAGAAAAATTACTTCCCTTGTAATCCGGTTCCAGCGAGCCGATTAGTTCCAATGTGATTTGATTAAAGTCGTGAGTGTTAAAAAGGTAATTTTCCGGTGGAAAAAGTTTGTTTGTGCCGGAAATCAAAATGAGTTTCAGCGGAGCTTGGCAGTAACGGGCAATCGTAAAAACGCCCTTGTTGAAAGGCGCAAGCTTGCCGTCGCGGCTTCGGGTTCCTTCCGGAAAGACAAATAAAATTCCTCCCGCTGCCAAACGTTTCTTTGCATCCTCCAGATTATTAATCATTGCCGGTCCCAGCAAGTCGCTTGCTCCGGAAGAAATATAACCGGAATTTTTTAAAAGACTGCCGAAGAAGGGCACTTTAAAAAAAGAATACTTTACAATCGTTTGCTGCCGCTGAAAAAGCGATACCAGCAGAATGGGATCGAGATACGAAAGATGATTACAGACGATGATGGCCGAATGAATTTCCCGCACATCTTTCGGAATGTTGAATTTTGTGCGGGGAATAAGCAGTCGTGTCAACGCAAAGAAAACTTTCAAATGGACGTGGTTTAGGTTTTGAAAAACGGTGGCGCGGTTTTTCGCGAATACGTAAGCGGGTATATATAAAAACAATAAAATAAACAGATATCCGAACAGGAAATAAAACCATAGAATCAAGGTTATGGATAAATCGATTACAAAATGAAAAATACGGACCAGGAACATCTTGATCTCAGGAGAATTTTTTTATTAGCAGGATGGTATTGACGCCGCCGAAAGCGAAATTTTGAATCGCCGCCGTTTTCACCGGCTGCTGTAACGTTTTTTTTACGTGCTTGATCATCGCGCATCGTTCATCAATTTCTTCAAGATTCAACGTCGGGGCGATAAAGCCTTCCTGCATCATGTAGAGACACATGATTGTTTCAATGGCGCCGCAGGCGGCCATGGTGTGGCCGGTGTAACTCTTTAATCCTATGACATGGGGATGGTTACCGAAAACGGCATAAATGGCCTGCGCTTCAATAATATCGCCCATCTTGGTGGCGGTTGCATGCGCGCTGATCAAATCAACATCCTGAGGATTAATTTTGGCGTTTTCCACACCGAGTTTGAGCGTGTTGGTTATTCCGGTCAGGTTCGGCAATATCATATCGCCGCCGTTGTTGTTACAGGCAAAACCGATAACTTCTCCCAGGATGCTCGCCCCGCGCTTTTTCGCGAATTCATATTCTTCCAGCATGACCGCTCCTGCGCCTTCTCCCACCACCAGACCGTCACGATCTTTGTCAAACGGACGCGGTGTCCGGTGGGGTTCGGAATTGAATGCCGTGGAGCAGGCCAAAAGATTATCAAAAACAGCAACGGTGGTCGTATCGTATTCATCGGCGCCGCCGCAGAGCATCGCATCCTGCATGCCGAATTTGACGGATTCATAGCCGTAACCGATGGACTGAGAACTCGTCGTGCAGGCCGTTCCCGAAGCAATGACTCGTCCGGTTATGCCAAACATCTTGGTGATATTAACGGCGGTGGTGTGCACCATGGATTTCAGGTAATCAACCGCGCCGATTTCCCGGACCGCTTTTTTATCGGTAGCACCAAAAAAGATGCGGTAAATATTGCGCTGAATCGTGGGCGAACCGTGAATGGAACCGAAGGCCACGCCGAGTCTTCCGGACGTGATAAATTCTTCGCTCAGGCCGGATTGTTCCAGAACTTCCTTGGCGACCTGGCAGGCGTAATAAGCCACCGGGCCCATGGTCTTGCGGTGATTTCTTTTAAAATCATACTCCACCGAATAATCGACCGTGCCGTAAACTTTGGAATGAATATAGGGACTGAGGAATTCTTCCGCGCGCAAAGGTTTGATTCCGGAAATCCCGTTTTGCAGGCCCTGGATGATCGGGTCCTTCCCGTGACCGATAGGTGTAATCGCGGACATGCCTGTGATAACAACTCTGCGTTCCATAATTATTTTTTATGCCGGGGTTAAAAGGTTTCTTTTTCTGGCAATATTTTCAATATAATCGCAAATCTGATTGATCGTGCGGATATTGATGGCCTGCTTTTTTTCTTCCTGCGTGATTTCCGTTTCCAGAAAAGTTTCGATCGCCAGAAGGAGTTCGATGGCGTCGATACTGTCGAATTCATACGTTTCGCGCAAATCGGCATCCATGTCCGGATTTTCGATTTCAAACTCCCGCTGAAAAACATTTTTTACTTCGTTTTCAATTTCCTGACGATTCATTTTACCTGATGTAACTTCCTGGATTTATTTCGTAGTCTCTAGCAAATATTAAACTGCTTTTCAATGTTTTAAATTTCTATCAATTTCTTGAGCAAATTTCTCGGCGCCGATAATTTGTCTGGCTGCGTTGAACGAACCCAGCAGGCAGCCCATCACGCCGGGGGCAATCGCGTTTTGTCCGGCCAGGCACAAGCCGGCAATGGGGAGGTTATTGATGGACATGGCCTTCAGTAACTGTCGCGAGGAGCGCATGATTCCATAGCACGATCCTTCCGGAACATTGACATAATCCCTGATGGTAAGAGGCGTGTAAACATCCAGTATCCTGGCATCTCCCAGATTACCGAAAATTTCCTCCGCTTTTTTCAGTAAAACTTTGGCGATGCTCATTTTCTTTTCCTGATATTTGTCGCCGCGTTTGCCGGTAAAGGTATCTTCCCATGGACGCCAATCGTTGTACAGCGATCTTGTAATGATGGAAATCAGGTTGATGCCGGCCTGATTTGTGCGTTGTAACTGGTAAAAAACGCCGTCCAGAATAACACCTTTTTCATCCCGATGAAGCCGGTAGATGTTATGATTCAGGGCAGGGTGAATCGTGGCATCCACACTTACCTGCACAGCAATTACCCCTTCTGTTTCCCGCAGACAGCGGATGCGTCGTCGGTAGGTGTCGCGCAACGTGTTTTCCTCCAGTAATCCGAGCAATATCTTGGGATGTATGGCCGCGACAACGGCATCAGCATCGAGCGTTGCATCAGATTCCAGAATGACTGCTTTCACCCGGCCATCGTTGATAGATATTTTTTTGACACCGTCATGGAGCATCAGCATTCCTCCCAGTTCCTGAAAGCGCTGCACAAAGACCTCCGTCATTTTGCTGCCGCTTTCCTTCAGGCGCCAGGAAGAAAAAAGATAACTGGCCAAAACCATATGGTGAAAAATGACTGGACAATCATTGAGCGGGACACCAATAAGATTGCAGGGAACGGATAATACAGCTCTCAAGGGAGCGGAGGCGCTCAGCGAATCGAGCAGTTCTCCCATCGGCCGGTAATAGTCCATATTTTGAAAAGGATCGCCCGGAGTAAACAGGAAAGCGGGATCTTTCATGCGCAGAAAAATGTCGCGCAGATTCTTCATGATGACATCCAGCGCGGCAATAT
>JBATES010000004.1:0-22321 GCA_049664145.1 Smithella sp. | reverse complement strand
ACGGTTGTCGCAATGTGCCTTCAGCACGGTCACTGGCGCCGTATCCCACATCTTGTGGCAGAATATTCTTGACACACAAGACGGCGTTTCTTATACTGCCGACAACTGAAAGCAAGTTCTTATCAATTATTTATGATTAAAATGGTTGTTCACAAAAGTAGTCTTTATAATCTCCAATCTGCCAAGATCGATCTCTCGTACTGGTTAAGCCGACCTGCGGCAGAACGCGTTGCAACCGTCGATTATCTGAGAAAGCAATATTATGGAAGCACAGAAAGACTTCAAAGAGTTGCTAGAGTTATTCAACGGACATAAAGTTGAATACATGATTGTTGGGGCTTATGCTCTCGCATACCATGGAGCGCCACGTTTTACCGGCGATATTGATATTTTTGTTAAACCTTCGCTCGATAACGCACAGAGAATCTTATCTGCTTTGTCTGATTTTGGTTTTGGCGCGCTGAATCTGACAATTGACGATTTTCAGAATCCTGATTCCGTAGTTCAGCTCGGTGTTCCCCCAGTTCGCATTGACATCATTACTTCAATAACTGGTGTTACATGGCAAGAATCTGATAAAGGGAAGCTGGAAGGGGTATATGGAGATATTCCGGTTTACTTCCTTGGCAGAGAACAATACATAGCCAATAAACGGGCTATTGGCCGGAAAAAAGATCTAGCAGACCTTGAATCTCTTGGTGAAGAATAATTTTGCAATAAAAACTGAACAAACCCGATCGCTGCGCTCCGGCTGATTTTTCCATTAAAATAACAATTCTCAATAACTTCTAACTTCCATTCATTTGTTTTAAACAAGCCCTTCTTTACTCAAAGATAGCGGCCAGTAATTTTTGACTGCCATACGTCCTTTCGAGCGAAAATCCTTATTGTGAGACTCAAATTTCAAAAACGAAGTGTATTGAAATTTGCTAGTCGAACAATCCCGCCATAAGCGGAGGGTATAACACCCCGCCCCTTGGGGCGGAATTATGGTCCAGGGCTTGCCCTGGGATTCATACCCGTGATTTACTTCAATGCAGATGCGTTCCCGCAGATCTCATCAAAAATAATCGGGAACTTTTTTACGGCTCCATTTGTCTAAAAGGTAAATGGCAGTGAAAAGCCAAAAAAATGCAAATCAAAGGAGGAAGATATGAAAAAATTAATATTGATCAGTTTTATTCTGTTGATGTGGGTAAATGTTGCCGTGGCGGATACGATTGGCGATGCAGTTGATGTCAGTGTTATTACCGATAACGGTTGGGCGCTGCCCTTTTATCCGGTTCAAAGTCATCATCATCTGAAGAAGGTCTATGCCGAGGCCTACAAAGGGGATCATTACCGGATCATTGTCCGCAATAAACTGAATCGCCGGGTCGGCGTGGTTATTGCCGTTGACGGCAGGAATATTGTCTCCGGCCAGAAATCCTGGCTGAAAAACATGGAAAGAATGTATATCATCGACGCTTATTCCAGCAACGAATTTTCGGGCTGGCGCACCAGGCAGGATAAAATCAACCGATTCTATTTCACCGATGCTCCCGATTCCTACGCGGCGGCTTTCGGCGATAAATCCGCCATGGGAATCATTGCGGTTGCCGTTTATCCCGAAATCCAGCGTTACGAACCGCCCATTAAATATTCCTATCCTGTACCGGAAAGAAAAATGAAAAATGAGGCGCGGGATATGGCGGCGGCTCCTTCGGCGAAAGGCCAGTCCCGGGCGTTGGAAAGCGCGGGTACCGGCTATGGTTACGAAGAATATTCCCCTTCTTATCGCGTTGAATTTGAGCCGGAAAAGAAAGCGGTGGAATCAATCCTGATTAAATACGAATGGCGCGAAACACTTTGTAAACTACACATCATCAACTGCGGCCGTCCCCATGAACACTCCGTCAATCGCATCTGGGAAAATGATGGTTACGCCCCTCCCCCGCCATGCCGACGCTGACCACAATACCGGCAGGGCAAACAACAGGCGGGCGAAACAGTTCTTCTGCCTGTTGTTATATACTGAACACTTCGGACACTATAATTTTATTATTAAAAGTGCTTTGACACGTAAAATTCATATTGATATACTTCTACAGACAAAAATACCTCACTCAACACAGCAGGAATAATTAAGGATGGCAATAATGGCTAAAAAAAAGGTGGCTCAAAAACCCGTAAAACGTAATGTTTCGAAGAAGGATCGAAAAATGGCGAAGTTCTGTCTGACCTGTCCGGTATGTAAACACGCGCGTAAACAGCAAAAAGGGCTTGCGTTTCAGTTTGTCCAAAAGATTGAAGGCAACCTTTGCCCTTTTTGCAAAGCCTATGAACGCGTTTACGGCAAAAAAGCCCACCAGCCGATTTTTTGACAAGATAAAAATGTGTTCCAATATTTTTATACTTCTTTGGTAAAGGATAAAAATAAAAAACATGAATCAGGACACCCCGTTAACAAACTGGAGCAGTATTGCCCGTCATCATCCGTCAGCGTTTCTGCTGGCCGCTCAACTGCTCAGCCTGATCCTCTACGTGGTATTGGAAGGCGTCCCGAGTGGACCTTTCATTCTCAGTATTTTCGGAACACTGGTCCTTCTGCTGGTGGTCTGGGTCGTCATCCACAGCCCCGCTATCAACTGGCTTGCCTGGATCATTGCGGGCATGACCATTCTCCTTTTAATATTTTCCTGGCTTCTTGCCAGTCCGAGGCTGTTAATCTGGGCGACATTGCTGGAGGCCATGTTGTATTTTTACGGAGCGGGCAGTCTGATAACTTATATGATGGGCGACGAACACGTGACTACCGACGATTTGTTTGCCGCCGGCGCTACCTTTACGCTGATTGCCTGGGGTTTTGCTTATCTGTATCTGGTTTGTCAGGCCTGGAGTCCGAATGCTTTTTCCTACGCAACTCATCCCCAGGAGCCGCTGAGTTTCATCGAACTGCTTTTTTTGAGCTTCGCCAATCTTTCGGCAACAGGGCTCAGCGACATTGTGCCGGTAAAATCGTCATCACGGGTACTGGTCATGCTGGAACAGTTTGCCGGTGTCGCCTACATCGCCGTTGTCGTTTCCCGATTAATCGGATTGACCATCACTCGTCTTCAAGACAAGGGAACAGCATAATTTCAGCGTTGAAATCAAGGAGAAATCCATTATGAGAATTTCAAAATGGTTGGACAAAAAAGAGGCCGAAGGCATCGACGTTTCTCACATCGCATTGCCTGAAGAAATGGTCCATGAAGAAACACCGGACCAAACGGTATATTTTAAAGAAATTCGTCCCTGCACGATTCTCTGCGCGAAGGACCATCCTTTCGCCACGGTCGAGCGTTACGGTGACTGGTTTTATTGCCGGGGACGTGATAAGGAAAACGGACCTCACGTCACGCGCCCGCAATGGTGGCTGTTTACCAAAGATATCGAACTGGCGCTGAAAACGGCCAGAGCGCACATAGAAGACGGAAAATAATTTAAAAAAACAGGGATCTGATTAGGTTCAATTCATCCTTCAGATAATAATTTCATGGCCAAAGAAAAATCCTCATTGTCGGATCTTCGTCAAGAAGCGGAAAAGGGCGACGCAGCAGCACAGTTCAAACTGGGCATGATGTATCGTTACGACGAAGAAGCTTCCCTCGATGATGCAGAAGCCCTGAGGTGGCTTCTGCAGGCGGCAGAAAAAAATTACGCTGAGGCACAGTTCCATCTGGGATTAATGTATCAATCAGGCAAAGGCATTGAGCAGGACAATACCGGGGCGATGAAATGGCTTCGGCAAGCGGCGGAAAATAATTTTGCGGCGGCCCAGTTTTATCTGGGGGCGAAGTACCAGAACGGCGAAGGGGTTCCCAAAGATTACGCCCAGGCGGCAAAGTGGTACCGGAAAGCGGCGGAACAGGGCAATACGTCGGCACAGTCCTCTCTGGGTTGGATGTATGAAGAAGGAAAAGGAGTTCCCCGTGATCATGCCGAAGCGATCAAGTGGTATATCAAAGAGGCCGAACAGGGTGATGCCTGTTCCCAATATGCACTGGGCTGGAAGTACCACAAAGGTGAAGGGGTTGGTCAGGATTTCGCCGAGTCAATGAAGTGGTACAGCAAAGCGGCGGAACACGGTCTTGCAGCCGCCCAGCTTCGCCTTGGCCTGATGTATAAAAACGGCGAGGGAGTCCCGAAAGATTATAACAAAGCATTAAGCTTGCTGCGTCAGGCGGCCGAGCAGGGCGAGGCGGAAGCCCAGTCCCATCTGGGCATGATGTACGATAAGGGCGAAGGGGTCCCCCGAAATAATACCGAGGCAGTGCAGTGGTTGCGCAAGGCAGCTGAACAGGGCGATGAACAGGCACAAAACAGTCTTGGCGTTAAGTATGAAAACGGCGAAGGGGTCCCGCAAGATTATGCAGAAGCCTCCAAATGGTACCGGAAAGCGGCCGAACAGGGCAACGCAGAAGCACAATGCAATTTGGGCCTGATGTTTCATTTCGGCAATGGGGTTCCACAAGATTACATAAAAGCTTCCAAATGGTTTCAACAAGCGGCCGGACAGGACAATCCCAAAGCACAGCGATTCCTGGCCGACATGTATTTTAAAGGCGAGGGTGTTTCCCGGGACGAAGCGGAAGCGGCCAAATGGTATCGCAAAGCAGCCGAAAACGGCGATGCCAAAGCCATGCGCAATCTGACCGATTTATGTGACAAAGGGAGCGCCGTGGCACAGCTCAATCTGGGATTGATGCACGAGGCAGGCAAGGGCGTTAAACAAAATTATGGTGAAGCGGTCAAATGGTACAGCAAATCGGCCGCGCAGGGTCTCGCGGAAGCCCAGTTAACCCTCGGATTAATGTACATCAAAGGCGAGGGATTTCCAACGGACGATGTCGAAGCGGTCAAGTGGTTTCGCAAAGCGGCTGTTCAGGATTCTGCGGAAGCCCAATTTAATCTGGGATTGATGCATCTGTCCGGCGAGGGTGTTGCGCGGGACACCGGTGAAGCGATCAAATGGCTGAGCAAAGCGGCTGATCAGGACTTTGCCGAAGCCCAGTTTTATCTGGGAGTCATGTACCTTCAGGGTGAAGGAGTTGATCAGGACGAAACCGAGGCTTTCAACTGGCTGAACAAAGCGGCAGGAAAAGGAGAAATGAATGCTCAGTATCACCTTGGCTTCATGTACCGCAAGGGGAAAGGAATTACACCCGACAGTACGGAAGCGGTCAAATGGTTTCAAAACGCTGCCGAACAGGGAAACGTTCTTGCCCAGATTAATCTGGCTTTGATGTACCATACAGGCGATGGCGTCTCACAAAACGATGGCGAAGCATTCAAATGGTATCAAAAGGCCGCCGAGCAGTTCAACCGGTTTGCTCAGCGCAATCTCGGTTTGTTTTACCGGGAAGGAAAAGGTGTTGCACAGGATGACCTGGCGGCTGTCCAGTGGTTTCAGAAAGCGGCCGAACGCGGCGATGCCGAAGCGCAGAGCAATCTGGGCATTGTTTACCTGAAAGGAAAAGGAATTGCCCAAGATCAGGCCCAAGCGGCAAAGTGGTTGCAAAAGGCGGCCGGCCAGGGTAACGCCGAAGCCAAAAGTCTGCTGGGCACCCTGTACGCCAGCGGTGAAGGAGTTGCACAGGATAATGAAACAGCCATCAAGTGGCTCATGGAATCAGCCGAGCAGGGCAACGCCGAAGCACAGTTCAATCTCGGCGTGAAGTACGATAACGGAGAAGGTGTCGAGCAGGACGATGCCGAAGCATTCCAATGGTATCTCAAGGCAGCCGAACAAGGCAATGCGCGCGCCCAGTGCAATCTCGGCGTCAAGTATGACAGCGGGAAAGGCGCTCCTCAGGACGAATCTGAAGCGTTGCGCTGGTTTATGAAAGCGGCGCAACAGGGCAATCAAACCGCACTCAATAACTTGACGGTCATCGCCAACCGGGGAAACTCCGTCGCGCAATTCAATCTTGCGGAAATATATCAGGCGGGACTGAATATTCCACAGGACGACGTCAAGGCCGCTCACTGGTATTATAAAGCGGCGCAACAGGGAAATCCGGAAGCCCAGTTCATTCTGGGTGAAAAGTACAGTAACGGTGATGGCGTTTCTCAGGACTATACCGAGGCCACAAAATGGTATCTGAGAGCCGCCCGACAGGGAAATGTGCGTGCCCAGATCAACCTGGGCATGATGTACCGCCGGGGCGAGGGTGTTACGCGAGACGACGCGGAAGCCACCCGGTGGTTTGAAAAAGCCGCCGAACGGGGCAATGCCTATGCGCAAAACCTGTTAGGCGGGATGTATCAGGAAGGAAGAGGCGTTCCTCAGGATTACACCCTGGCTGTAAAATGGTATCGTCAGGCGGCCGAACAGGGTGATGCAGACGCTCAGAACAGCCTCGGTGTGATGTACCTCAACGGAAAAGGTGTTCAGCACGACGATGCTGAAGCCGCCCGGTGGTATTTAAAAACGGCGGAAATGGGCAATGCCTATGCACAAAATCTGCTGGGTGAAATGTACCAGGAAGGCAGAGGTGTTCCCCGGGACAACACCGAAGCAATCAAATGGTTCCGTAAAGCCGCCGAACAGGAGAATGCCGAAGCGCAGTTCCATCTGGGTGTCAAGTACGACAAAGGTGAAGGCCTGGAGGCGGACGATGACGAAGCCTTCCACTGGTTTTTGAAAGCGGCGGAGCATGGAAATACCCGCGCCCAACTTTATCTGGGAATCAAGTACGACAAAGGTGAAGGCGTATCCGGAGACGAAGCGGAAGCGGCCAAATGGTACCGCCGGGCTGTTGAACAGGGCAACGCAACGGCTCTGGATAATCTGATCGAAATAGGCAACCGGGGAAATGCTATAGCCCAGTGCCATCTGGCGGAAATGTATCAGGAAGGCATCGGCGTGCAACAAGATGATGCCGAAGCGGTTAAGTGGTTTCTGAAAGCGGCCGAACAGGGTAACGCCGAAGCACAGTTCAACCTGGGCGTTGAATACGAAAATGGGAAAGGAGTTCCTCAAGATGATACAGAAGCCGTGAAATGGTATCGTCAGGCAGCCGAGCAGGACAACGCATTAGCGCAGTGCAATTTAGGCGTCATGTATTATGAAGGCAAAGGCGTCCCGTCAGATTATACCGAGGCGTTCAGATGGTTTTCAAAAGCGGCCGGGCAGGATGATCAAACGGCACTCAATAATCTTGGTATCATGTATGAAAGAGGTGAAGGCATTGAACAGGATTTCCGGGAAGCCGCAAATTGTTACCGCAAGGCGGCCGAACAGGGCGACGTGCGCGCTCAGATTCATCTCGGGTGGATGTACCAAAAAGGTAAAGGTGTCGGGCAGGATGATGCCGAAGCGGCTAAATGGTATCTCAAGGCAGCCCACCAGGGTGATCCATCAGCTCAAAATAACCTGGGTCTGATGTATCTGAACGGCGCCGGCGTGACGGAAGATTATGCGGAAGCAGTCAGGTGGTTCCGCAAGGCAGCCCAGCAGGCCCACGCCGACGCGCAGAATAATCTGGGGGTGATGTATCTCGAAAGTAAAGGCGTTCCGCTGGATTATGCGGAAGCAGCAAACCAGTTCCGGAAGGCGGCCGAACAGGGCAACGGGCAGGCTCAGATTAACCTGGGCCTGATGTATCAAAGCGGCGATGGAATTCCCCGCGACGATACGGAGGCTTTCAAATGGTTCTTGAACGCAGCCGAACAGGGTTTCGCCAGAGCCCAGTTATCTTTAGCGTCACTTTATGAAGAAGGCAAAGGGGTCAAGCAGGACACAACCGAGGCGATAAAATGGTATCGTCAGGCGGCCGGACAGGGTGATGAAGACGCCTTGATGAGCTTGACGGCAATGTGCAGCCGGGGCAATGCCGTGGCCCAGTTTAATCTGGCACAGATGTATGAAACAGGAGAAGGCGTTACACAGGACGATGAAGAAGCGGCCAAATGGTACCGGAAGGCCGCCGAACAGGAAAATGAAAATGCCCTGGATAACCTGGTGGCAATGTGCGAGAAAGGAAGCGCGGCGGCGCAGTTCAATCTGGGAGGAATGTATCAGGATGGCACGGGTGTTTCCCAGGATGACAAAGTAGCCGCCAAATGGTACCAGAAAGCAGCCGACCAGGGACACAAGGCCGCTAAAGCGCGACTGAATAAACTGCAGGAAAAATAAAGACAGGCTTTTCAAGATAGTCCAGCAAAATCAGGCAATGTTTTTCAGGAGCAAGTCGAAAAAAAATATAAAGCAACGTAAAGGATGATGATATGATTGAAAATACCGTTGCCACGTGGCACAAATTACTGGAGACCAAAGACGCAGCCGGCCTTGATGACATTCTGGCCGATAATGTTGTTTTCCATTCCCCGGTTGTTCATACACCGCAAGTTGGAAAATCGATCACCAAACTTTATCTGACCGCAGCGCTCTTTGTGTTCAATAACGGTCACTTCCGGTATTTAAGAGAGATCGTTGCCGGCAACAATGCCGTTCTGGAATTCTGCACCGAAATTGAAGGAATTCAAATCAACGGCGTGGATATGATTACCTGGGACGCGGATGGCCGGATTACCGAATTCAAAGTCATGATTCGTCCGCTCAAGGCCATCAATTTGATTCATAAAATGATGGGGGAGATGTTGCAGAAGATTAAATAAAAGGAATCAAAGATAAATTTATCCGTTACGTTAAGTTCCGGAGCCCGGCTAGAAGAAATGATCATTTTTAACCGGCCATCAAAAAAGGAGGTGAAGCGATGAATCTGAACAATCCCGAAGCCACCAACCAGGCATTGAACATTTTAAGGAGCGGTGATAATTTTCAGTGGTACGTTATTCCACTGCTTGTGATTGTTTTGTACATTTATGCCAACGAATATGAAAAAGGCAATTACCGTGCTATCGCCGGCGGACTGGCCCTGTATATGGTCCACTGGTTTGTGGAAATCATCAACGCTCTCATTCAGCATTTTTCAGGGCATGCTCTGTGGACTGTGCCCACGGCAACGGCATTTGAAATCATGGTGGGGGTCGGCATCGAAATCAGCCTGATGTTTTCCATTGCCGGAGTTGTCGTCTGCAAGCTGATGCCGAAAGATCCGACGCTGAAAATCATGGGTGTCAACAATCGTCTGTTCTTTGCTGTTGTCAATGCCGCCTTTGCCTCTATTCTGGAAATTTTTCTGGTGCGAACCCCGGCTTTCGTCTGGGTTTATGGATGGTGGGGCGCTTTCCCGGTCTTTGTGACTGTTTACATCCCCTTCTTTGCCGCCGCCTGTTATGTGCATGACTGGACGCCCCGCGCGCAGAAACTTTTCATCTTCTCTCTTTTCGCCATTAACGCTGTTGCGCTGATTGTCTTTGCGGGAATCCTCAAGTGGATTTAAACTGCGGACCCTCAGGCTTAATCAATCGCACCGCTCTTTTGAAGAAGAGTGGTGATGCTCTCGGCCATGCGGCGGTATCCGGCGGCATTGGGATGGATTAAGTCCGACTTGAAAGAGTTATCAGATAATATATCCGACAATATTTCTTCTTCAACAGGAATAGACATTTCCCTTGCAATTTTCCGGTACAAAGAAGGAGGTTTAAGGGATAGTCCAGGAGCCGGCACCGCAATGAGCACAACAGCCGCTCCGGATTTTTGGGCTAATTTGATCATGGCTCTAATGTTGTCGGCCGATTGCCTAAGATCCTTGCGTCTAAGCTGATCGTTTCCGCCGTGACACAGCAGCATCAACGCCGGCTTCTCCCTTTCCAGAACGTCCGGCAACCGCGACAGTCCTTCCGCGGTCACCTCGCCCGGTATTCCGTAATTGACGACCCGCCGACCGATCATTTTTCCTAGGAATGCCGGATAACTCTCGGCGGCATCAGCGCCTGTTCCAAAAGTCAGGCTGTCACCGAAAGCCAACACAACAGCATCACTGGCCAGAGCAGGCAACTGAGGCTGGGAAGAACAGGCCGCCAGAAAAAAGCAGACCATTATCCCCAGCCACAATGACATCAGCGTATTCAGTTTTTTTAAGTTCACGTCGATAGAACTCATTCCGGCTGAATGAATTTTAGCCTTCAGCCCGCATCACTTTTTAATCCGCGCCACTCTGGATTTCGGTTCATTCTTAACAAGAAAAATCGAGCAGGGCATCATCCTGATCAGTTCATCATTGCTGCCACCAACCAGAAAGTGTTCAATCCGGCTTTCTTCATTGGCGCGCAGGACAAGCAGATCAATCTTTTCCTTCTTAATCATTTTCAGAATTTCTTCGACCGGTTCACCTTCCCTGACAATGGTTTTGATTGCCATGCCACTCTTTTTTTCACGGTTGATAATCCCATTCAGCTCCGTCTGAATTTGATTCAAATATTTCCGGTGTTCTTCTTCATAAAATCCCATGGGAAAATTCCAGCCGTGCAATAATGAGTTATCGACGACATGCACCACAAAAAGTTCAGCGTCGTATTTTGACGCCAGTGACACTGCGGAACGAACAGTCGCTTTGCAGTATTGGGTGATCCAACTGACAACAAGAATTCTTTTAATGTCTTCCATAAGCTTCCTCCCTTCTTATTACGCGGTCGGCATGGTCGTGAAAACACCACGCGGATCGACCTGCGTGCGGATGATTTTCAAGGCATCATCCGTGATTAATTTTGTCTGAGGTATTTCTCCTTCCGGTTTCAAAAGCTCAAAACCGGTGAGCGATTGAGCAATCTCAAAAGTAACACCCGGAGTCAACGATTTGACCCGCATACGTTTACTGACCGGATGAAAATCATAAACACCCCAGGGGCTGATGACCGCGCTGGGACCGTTGCCGATGAGACCGGCGTCCTGACGGGAGTTCCCGCCGGTCAAATGTCCCACAGAGGTGATGAAATCAACCTTCTCCGGAAATTTATCCGCAGTCTGGAGTCCGACCAAAACCATATTGTCCATCAAAGAAGAAAGATCGTTGTTGCCGCCGCTGCCCGTCAAACGAACCTTGGGATGATGAAAATCCTTGCCGATCATGTGAGTATTGATATTGCCGTACATATCCACCTGGGCAAACCCCAGGAATCCGATATCAACGTACCCATTGTAACACTGTGCGAAAGAATAAGCCATTTCCATAATGGTGGGTGATTTGCGCCAGGTAAAGGGACAACCGACCGACCAGGGCATGTCACCTTCAATCGGATCCTGACCGCCGGATTCATAGACGATGGTGATATTGGGGGCATGGGTTTTCTTGGCCAGAATCCCCGCCACCATGGGCAATCCGGTTCCTATGTATACGATCGAATGATCGTGAATCTGCTGCGCAATAATATAAGCCAATGTTTCCAAAGGATTGGCTGGTGCATTTAAGTCTCGCATGGTTTTCTCCTTTCTAATAGTAGAGTCCTGAATCATGTTTCAGGGTAAATTCCTCGTAAGAGAAATCAATGTCTTCATTATCGCCTTCGGCGGCTTTTGTCTGGCGACGGGCTTCAGCTATCCATTTCGCACCGCCCAGTTTTTCGACAAATTCGAACTGGTCCTTGATATTAATAATCCATTCGTCAAGAAATGTTTTGGCGTTTTCGTCCGTCAGGGTAGCCCAGCGCATGCATTTTTCCCACCACTGTCTCGGCCAGTAGTAACAGCCGGGCATGCTTCCGGGCAGCGCCCCGAAAGGCATTTCCACCACGGCATCCGCATAAAAGAACGGAATGATCTGCCCCTGTTTGTTGTAGCGAATGTCGTTTTCGGGCACAATTTCTTCCGCTGTAATAATGACTTTGCGGGCCGCTGCGGCCATCGCCAGATCATTCACCGCCGGACCATAGATATACGCGTTGCCGTATTTGTCTGCCGCGTGACAATGAATAAAGGAAACATCGGGATACAAAGCCGGAACGAACACAACGGGGTCTTTATCTTTCTTCAAGGGATTCTGGATGACTTTGAGATAAGGATTGTAGCGGACAAGGTCACTGCCGATCATCTGCTTACTGGCAACACCCGGCGATCCCAGTTGAGCGGCTTTGAATCCCTGCGCCATGCCGCCGTGACTCCACTCGGAAAGAATTTTGACCTTGTCTTGCTTCAGAGCGCGGTCATAGAGTCTGTCAATCCCGCGCATCTCCGCCCCGGAGTATGAATTGTGAGAATAATCCACACATCCGTAAAAGATAAAAAAACTCTGGTTCGTATTGGGTGATCCGATCATCTGCAGATTCTTTTTCCCCTGCCTGATAACCTCGTGAAAAGCCTGATGCGGCGTTCGGACGTAAGAAAATCCGCCATCGGTAATGATGTCGCCATCCTGAACAAATGTCGCAACAGCTTCACCCATTGTCATTCGCTTGTCTTTTTTAGCGTGTTCTTTTTTCGAATGCGCTTCGCGCGCCGATTCAAAATCGATTAACCGGTCCAGCCTGGATGTGTCACTCAATCTCAGATTTTCGACCGCTTCCTGATTGTAGAGATATTTTGCCATCTCCGTATCCTCCTTTCTTGAACGCTTTAATATTGAATAAAGTTTTGCCCGTAAAATCTTGGGGGCAAAATCTATAACGTTTAAAATACATTTTGATAATTATCAGCAGAAAAAAGATTAAATGAATCTTCACTTGAAAACAACTATTTGATTACAGATTGACCATTCACACTTGTGACAGATAAATCTTTTTTTCTCTTTCAGATCCCTGTGGGGATCTGGCGTTAAATTAACCAAATCATGACTGAAAGTCAAGCTGATTCTATGAAATAATAGCGACGCTTTAATGACTCACAATCTCTATGACCATTGTTATTTCGTTTTCAAAACTGTTCGTTGATATATCCTTAAATTCGATCCGTCCAATCATTTTCAAATGATCTTTTAAGTCTTCTACTTTCTGATTTTTCAATCGAGCAGTCAGGATGGCTTTGTTCTGTGTCTTTTGTCTGGTGATATCCTTTGCCTCATATTTTTCCAGAAGTTTTTCAACTTCTGTCACCGCTTTATCCCTATCGGCAACCTGCAATGAAATGGCAAAAGATTTGACCATGCTTTGCGTCTGAGGCGCTCTGGCGGCTTTCATGGCGATACCTCCAACACCCGTGTCTTTTTTCTTTTCCATAAGATCTTCTGCCATCATTTCAGATTTTGCAATCGGCGCTCTTTCATATCGGTCAGTTGCCTCAGCGGTCACGGCAGAATTTGCAGCCGTAACGCTTTCAACCTTATCGGCTTTTTCCGCAGTCATGACGGATCGGGCTGCCGGAGCGCCAGGGGCTTGTTCGTTTAAATCCCTTGCCGCAGATGGCACCACTGCGGCAAAATCTTTTTCACGTGCCACACCTTTTGCGGACAATATTTGTTCTTGTCTTTTTATTGATTGCTCTTGTTGAACCTCTTCATCAGCCGATGTTTTCAATTTCGGTTCAGGCAATTGTTCTCTCTGAACGTCAATAACAGGCGGCGGAGCATACGATGTCGCAACTTCCCTCATCTGATCCTCCCCCGCCCTGTAAATGTAAACGGCCAGCACCGCAATACAGACTGTAGCAAATATCTGAACAGGAATTTTTATCTTCAAGGGATAAAACAGTTTCCGGAACCAACTCTTTTTTTCGGCTTCCTGACGTACACCGGCCATAATCTTTTGTTTGAACCAGGCGGGAGGCTCAACTTCCGCCAGATTATTCACCAGAGACTGCGTCTTTCTTAGTTGCGCCAGTTGTTTTGTACAACCGGGGCATGACTTCAAATGCTCCTCCACGGCTTTTTTATCAGCGCTGGACAACGAATCATCCAAATACAAAGGGAGGTTGTTTTCAATCTGTTTGCATTCTTTCATAAATCACCAATAATTTTAGCCAGACAATCTTTCAGCGCGTTACGGGCACGGGAAAGTCTGGATTTAACGGTTCCGTCAGGCGCCTTCAGGATATTCCCTATCTCTTCATACGAAAATCCCTGAATATCCCGGAGCACCAGAACTTCCCTGTATTCATTATCGAGGGAATTTACGCATCTTTGCACATGCGCTTCCCTTTCCCGTTTTTCCATATCGATGCCGGGATTGCTGTTATGACTCAGCGATGAATTCCCCGCGTTTTCAATTTTTACCCCACGGGAATCATCCATGGAAACGATTTCATGCCTGGATCTGCCGTGCAACTGTTTTAGACGGTTCTTGGAATAGTTAATCACGATTCTGTAAAGCCAGGTGGAAAATTTCGCTTCCGCCTTGAACTGCTTAATCGATTTGTAAGCCGCAATAAATGCCTCCTGCGTCACGTCACAGGCTTCATCGTAATCACCGGTCATTCTGTAGGCGATATTCAACATTTTTTTCTGATGCCTTTCAACCAGCACTGCAAAAGCGTCCACTTCGCCCTTTTGACAAAGAGTCACATATTGCAGATCCTCATCTTCGGCAGCGGCGTTCCTGCTCTCTATGGTATTAGACACCCAAAACAACGTTTTTGTTCCCCTGTTTTTATGGCTTCACCGGAAAATAATTTATCATAATATGGCCATATATTCATATTGTTTTTGAAAAATCATGATCTCCAAATTTCTTCTGTCTTCGATCATGCAGATATGGTAAATATTATTCCAATGATCAGATATCAAAAGATGCACGGCCCCGGTGAAGGGCTATGAACATTTTTAATCAGGGTGCATTCGGCGCAAAACAAAGCCCTTTTATTTACAGGGATCAGGCAACTCTGGAAATTCGCAGCGGAGGCGGCTGTATTTCCATTTTCGGTCTGCCCTTTCTGCTGAGCGGTCTTTTTGTCCTGCAGCTTCCTTTTGGTCTTATCCCTGTAAACAGTTCATCGGATACACCGTCTTCCCTTTTTGTTATTCTCTTTGGCGCTGTTTTTACGTTAGCAGGAACCGTTCTCGTTTTTGGACGTGCCGGCATTATTCTGGACCGGTCGCGAGGGCGCATTGTCCAGTGGTACGGTTTGCTCGTGCCTCTCAAAAGAACCGAATATTTGATGGACGCGATAGATCAGGTTGAAATGAATTTCTCCAGCGGCGACAGTGATTCTCCCGCAACCTGGCCAATCAAGCTGTCCGGCAGGAGCATGACGCGACCCATTGCCGTTTCGCAACCGACCAGTTTTACCGAGGCCAGACAACTGGCCGAAGAGCTTTCCCGCTTCCTGCAAAAACCGCTCGTGGATACATCCACCGGCGAAAGAATCATCCGCGACTCCGGTCACCTCAACGAATCATATCGGGACAGAATGAGACGAACGGACAAGGCGGCAGGAATCTTGCCTCCGGAGCCATCCGGTATGCGTTCACGAGTGGAACGAACAGGAGAAGGTTTAGTTATCCACATTCCCGAAAACACAAACAAAAGACTTCATTACATTCCCCTTGTCTTTTCTCTCATCTTCGCCATCGGCGTTACCTGGTTTTTCCTACCCTCGATTCTCAGGTCTGACATATCCGATTTGATCCGCTATATTATTCTTGGCTTTCTCGGACTGTTCATTATCCTGCCTTTATTATCGGCGCTCCGGACATTCCACCAATTGAAAAAAGATTTTGAACGAATCACCGTAACAAGGGCTTTTCTGCGCGTGGAAACAATGAAACAAGGCAAGAAAACAATTACCGAAATTCCAGCGGATGAGCTGGAGGATCTGGTGGCTCCCGCAAGACAGGGAATAATCAACGCGATTGAAGTGCCGGGAATAAAAAAGGTCCCTCTCGGTGACACAGGAACTCCCCGCATGCCTGACGGGCGACCTGTGCCACGCCTGCTTTTGTCACTGATGAAAATGGTCAGCTCAAAAGGCATCATCGCCCGCAGCGATAAAATTGAAGTTGCGTTGGCCGCGGGTCTGGACGAAGCGGAAGTCGTCTGGCTTTTCGCCCTCATCCGGAAAACAATCACGGAATGATTCACCGCATATGCAATATAATATGAAAAAAGAATCTTAATCTCATTACCTGGCCTGAAGCGCGCGGCCGATCGTCATGATTTCAGCTTCTTTTGTGCCTTCATAAAGCTCGAGGATTTTCGCGTCGCGATACCATTTTTGCACAGGATATTCCTCGATGTAACCATAACCGCCGTGCAGTTCCACAGCATAATTGGCGCAGAAAACAGCCGTCTGCCCGCCGAAGAATTTAGCCATGGCCGCCAACGTATAATCAGGCTTTCCCTGATCAATCAGCCAGGCGGCTTTATAAGCCAGCCCGCGCAGAGCTTCAATGCGAATTGCCATTTCAGTCAGTTTCATTTGCGTCATCTGGTAGGATCCCAACGGCGCGCCGAAGGCTGTTCTTTCCTTGACGTATTTGATGCTTGTTTCCAGGCAAGCCTCCGAAATTCCCAGTGCCTGACCCGATACCATCACGCGGGTGATATCAAAAAAGTGCATGAGTTGGCGAAAGCCCTGTCCTTCTTTTCCGACCAAATTGGTCTGCGGAACGCGCACATCCTCAAAAGCAATTTCCGCTGTATCACTGGCCCGGATACCCATCTTCCCGTGAATTTTATTGCGCGTGATTCCTTTGGCATCCGCGGGGACAATAATGAGGCTGAAACTGTTGTGTTTTTTTTCTTCAGGATTGGTAATGCATTGTGCGACCATGAAATCACAAACGGTGCCGTTGGTGATGAACATTTTATTGCCGTTGATGACATAGTCCTTGCCGTCTTTGACCGCGCGGGTTTTGTAACCCGAGACATCCGTTCCGGCATTGGGCTCGGTGTAGGCGCCGGCACATACTTTTTCTCCGGAACAGATCGGCGGCAGGTACGTTTTTTTCTGTTCTTCCGTCCCGTAATTCATAATGGATTCGCAGCCGAAACCGGACGCAACAACATTGAGGCTGATGCCCATGTCTATTTTGGATATTTCTTCCGTGATGATTGTGTTGCCCAAGATACCTGCGCCGGAGCCGCCGTATTGTTCCGGAATCCACGCACCGACCAAACCGTTTTGGGCAGCTTTCTTTCTGATTTCCGGCAGGTATTTTTCATGTTCGTCGCATTCCTGCGATACAGGTTTGATTTCCAACACGGCAAATTTATAAGCCATATCTTTCAACATTTTCATTTCTTCGGTCAGTTCGTAATTCATATTTTTCTCCTTTATAAACTTAAAGTCTTTTTAACTTTCTATGGAAACAATGTGATATAAACGTAGCAATATCATGATACCGAAGTCAAGGGCAAACAGGTTAAATAAATGATGCAACTTTCGACATCATTGCCACGGCTCCTGAAAAATAAATAGCCAGACAAGAATATTTCTTATAAAAGAATTACAGGAGAATCTCATTATATTTGATGTTATGAAAACGAATCGTCTGATCCATGAAAAAAGTCCTTATCTTCTTCAACACGCTCACAATCCGGTGGACTGGTTTCCCTGGAGTGACGAGGCATTTGCCAAAGCAAAGCGGGAAGATAAACCTGTATTTCTTTCTATCGGCTATTCCACCTGCCACTGGTGTCACGTCATGGAACGCGAATCTTTCGAGAATGAAAAAGTCGCCGCGCTGCTCAATGATAATTTCGTCAATATCAAGGTGGATCGCGAAGAGCGTCCCGACATTGACGCGGTTTACATGAAAGTCTGTCAGTTGATGACGCAAAGCGGCGGCTGGCCTCTGACGATCATGATGACGCCGGACAAAAAACCTTTTTTTGCCGCAACCTATATTCCCAGAGAAAATCAATACGGCCGTGCCGGAATGCTGGAAATTATTCCCCGGATAAAGTCTCTCTGGCAGCAGAAACGCGCGGATGTCCTTTCCTCCGCATCGGAAATTACCAAAGCCCTCCACCAGCCTATCGCCGAAAAGGGCAATGATCTGTCTGAAGAAACGCTGCATCGCGCATTTCGTTCGCTCTCGATGAGTTTTGACCCGGCATTCGGCGGGTTCGGTCAAGCGCCTAAATTTCCCTCCCCGCACAATTTCTTTTTTCTGCTGCGCTACTGGAGGCGAACCGGAGAAGCTAAAGCGCTGCAAATGCTTGAACATACACTGCAAAACATGAGGCGTGGCGGCATTTACGATCAGATCGGCTTCGGATTTCATCGTTATTCGACCGACGCCCGCTGGATCGTCCCGCATTTTGAAAAGATGCTTTACGATCAGGCCCTGATGGCTATGGCCTATACCGAGCTTTATCAGGCCACCGGCAAGCAAGAATACGAAACCACGGCCCGCGAAATATTTACCTATGTTCTTCGTGATCTGACGGATGAACAGGGAGGATTTTACTGCGCCGAAGATGCAGACAGCGAAGGTATGGAAGGAAAATTCTACCTCTGGACCGAAGAGGAAATCCACAGCATTCTGACCTCAAAAGAAACTGATTTATTCTTATCGCGTTACCGACACGGCAGCGACAATGACGTGCCGGGCATGCACGAAATTCCGGCCGGGCATTTTATTCCGCATCTGCAACCGGTCATCACAAAAGAAAATCGTGTCCATGAAGCCATCTCCAGCATTGAACAGATTCGGAAAAAACTTTTCGCTTATCGCGAAAAACGAGTGCATCCTCACAAGGACGACAAAATTCTGACCGACTGGAACGGCCTGATGATTGCAGCACTGGCGCGCGGTGCGCAGGTCTTTGATGAACCGGACTACGCAAAGGCGGCCTGTCGTGCGATGGACTTTATTCTTCAGTTTATGCAAACCGGGGACGGTCGGTTGCTGCACCGGCACAGAAAAGGTGAATCCGCGATTACAGCCAATATTGATGATTATTCTTTTATTATCTGGGCGCTTTTGGAACTTTACGAAGCAACTTTTCAGACCCGGTATTTGCAAAAAGCGCTGGACTATCAAAATCTCTTATTCAGCCGTTTCCTCGACGAAAAAAACGGCGGATTCTTTTTTACCTCCACCGACGCTGAAGAGCTTCTGACCCGTCCGAAAGAATTTTACGACGGCGCGGTTCCTTCCGGCAATTCCGTCGCTTTTATCAACGCCCTGCGCTTATTCAAAATGACCGGCGATGCCGATATGGAAAAACGTACGAAGGACATTTACAGCGCCTTCCGCGCGCAGGCGGATGCGATGCCGACAGGATTCACGCAATTTCTCTGCGGCCTTGATTTTATGATTGGACCGTCAAGCGAAGTCATCGTTGCCGGAGACATGGATAAAGCAAGCACGCAAGAACTACTCAGGATTTTGCGGAGAAACTTTACACCCAATAAAGTCGTCCTCTTCCGCCCTGAAAAATCACAACAGCCGGATATTGAAACCATCGCTCCGGCTGTTCAATCGCGCTCCCTGATTAATGGAAAAGCAACGGCTTATGTCTGCACAAATTTCACCTGTGCTTTGCCGACAAACGATCCGCAAAAAATGCTCGAACTCCTCGATACCAGCAAAAAGAGCTAACTCCCGCTTATTCTCGTTGTCTTGAAAAGATAACAGAAATATACCTCCTTGCAATGTTTCTGTAATGATAAATTCAGAATGATAGGCTTCTAAAGATTCAAACAGCCAATCCAGCCATAAAACCAAAAAATGGCTGAACTCCACAGCAACATATGGTAAATGAATGCGCGGAAGGGAAATATGCTCAATAAACTGAATCTCAGTCTCCAAAAACAGACGTTAATCATATATATCGCATTAGCTGTTGTGACGCTCGCCGTTTACTGGCAGGTTCGTCAATTTGATTTTGTCAATTTTGACGATGTTGTTTATGTTAAAGAGAACCGTCATGTTCAGTCGGGCATCACCCTGAACAGCGTGACGTGGGCATTCAGCACAACGCACGCCGAATTCTGGCATCCACTGACGTGGCTGACTTTAATGTTTGATTATGAGATTTACGGGTTGAAAGCCGGTGGCTATCATGTCACCAATCTCATTCTGCACATTTTGAGCACGTTATTGCTCTTCTGGCTTTTTAACCGCATGACAGGCGCCGTCTGGAGGAGCGCTTTTGTCGCCGCCGCCTTCGCCCTTCACCCGCTTCAGGTGGAGCCGGTTGCCTGGATTTCCCAAAGAAAAGATGTGCTCAGCGCCCTGTTTGGGATGCTGACGCTGTGTCTTTATGTCCGTTACACGGAAAATCCGGTTATCCGGAGGTATCTGGCGGTTCTATTCACTTTTCTTCTGGCGCTGATGAGCAAGCCGATGGTGGTGACGCTGCCGGCCATCATGATTCTTCTGGATTTCTGGCCGCTGGGTCGTTTTGATCAGAGAAAAGAAGGCTTTTTCCGGTGGCAGTTCAAAGAAAAGGCGCCTTTTTTTGTTTTATCCGCTGTTTTCTCCGTCATTACCATTTACACTCAATCTTCCGGAAAACAGATGCCTCCTGTTTCCAGGATCACCGGGGAACTTTTCTATGGTGTCACTCATCTGGGTACCAGAATCTCCAACGCTCTGGTTTATTTTGTCAGTTATCTGGAAAAGATATTCTGGCCCCATAATCTGGCGGTTTTCTATCCTTTTCCGGAAACTTTTCCGCCGCTGCAGGTCGCGCAGGCGGCTTTGTTGATTTTTGTTATCAGTGCCGTCACGTTCGTCACAGTGAAACGCCGGCCCTTTCTTCTGGTCGGCTGGCTGTGGTTCCTGATCGCTCTTTTGCCGGTGATCGGAATTATCCGCAAAGGTTTTTTTGCGATATCCGATCATTATGTTTATTTGCCGTTCATCGGCATCGCCATCATGACGGCCTGGGGGATACCCTCCCTGATTCCCCCGGCGGAAGCAAGAAAGAAGGTTTTATTTCCGTTAACCATCGCCTTACTGGCCGTCCTGATATTCTTAACCTGGCAGCAATGTGCCTGCTGGAAAAACAGTTTCGAACTTTTTAATCATACCGCGCTGGTAACAAAGGATAATTACCTGGCTTATACCAATCGGGGCAACGCCAACGTTCTGCTGGGCAGGTATCAGCAGGCCATTGAAGACTGCACCAAAGCTCTCAAGATAAAACCTGATTATTCCTATGCCTATTTCAACAGGGGTTTCGCTTACGCGAAACTGGAACAGTATCAACGGGCCATTGAGGACTTAAGTCATGGCATTCGCCTGAAACCGGATGACGGCAGCGGCTATTTTAACCGGGGAAATGCTTACGGTAAACTGGGTCAGTATAAGCGGGCCGTTGAGGATTATAACCTGGGCATTCGCCTGAAACCCGACAGGGCCGAAGGATATGCCAACAGGGGCGATGCTTATGGAGAACTGAAGCAGTATCAGCAGGCCATCGAAAACTACAATACAGCTATCCGGCTGAAACCGGATTATGCCGAAGCATACTATCATCGCGGTCACGCGTACTACAGACTTGGGCAGAAATCCCACGCCCTTAAGGACTATAATGAAGCCATCCGGTTGAAGCCCGATTTCGCCGGGGTATATTACGTCAACCGAGGCAATGTTTATGAGGAACTTGGCGGGTATCAACAGGCCATCGAGAACTATAATCAGGCCATCCGGCTGAAACCGGATGATGCCGAAGCTTACTACAATCGTGGAAATGTTTACTACAGGAGCGGCCGGTATCAGCAAGCCATTGAGGACTATAATAAATCCATTCAGATTAAACCGGATAATGACAGGGCTTATTATAACCGGGGAAACGCCTACATGAAATTCGATCAATATCAATCGGCCATTCAAGATTACAACAAAGCCAGCCAGCTCAATCCTCAAAATGTAAAAGCACACAACAACAGGGGAATCGCATATTATAAACTCAAACAGCAGTCGCTGGCCATCAAGGAATACAATCAAGCCATTCGTCTCCAGCCTGATTATGCCGAAGCCTATTTCAACCGTGGCAACGCTTATACTGAACTTGGTCAGTATCAGGCGGCCATCACGAACTACACGGAGAGCATCCGGTTGAAACAGGATTATGTCCAGGCTTACGGCAACCGGGCAAACGCTTTCTTTATCACGGGTGAAACAGCATTGGGTTGCCGGGACGCGAAAAAAGCTTGTGAAATGGGAACTTGCGTGGCATTACAAACCGCAGAAAGTAAAGGATTTTGCCGTTAGAAATATTTTGCCCTTCGGACCAAACGAATCTTTAATGAAGTTTTGATAAAATTCTATGAATAGAAAATATTTTTATCTAATCATTATCTGTTTAATTGCTGCTTCCGGAATATCCTTCAGGCCCATAGCGGGCAATGAATTTGTTAATTTTGACGACAACCTGTACATCACTGAAAATAATAATATTCAATCCGGCTTGAGTTTTGAGAATATCAAGTGGGCCTTCACCGCCGTTGTCGTGAGTAACTGGCATCCTTTAACTTTGCTTTCGCACATGCTGGACTGGAGTCTCTTCGGAAATTATGCCGGCGGTCATCATCTCGTGAGCCTGTTTTGGCATATCGGCACGGTCATTC
>JBATES010000003.1:0-11387 GCA_049664145.1 Smithella sp. | reverse complement strand
AACACTGCTTCAGGCACTGGCTATCCAAAACATAATTCTACAAACACACGGCAAAACTATCTGATGACAGACAGACGGGGAACAAGTTCAAAATCAAATGAAATGATTCCCACTTTACTTCTGATTTTTATGGGAATCTTTTTATCATCGTCAGTCACCCATATTTTCAGTTGTGCGTTTTCATTTTTTTTCGCTGCTTTTTTCAGGTAATCGGACATTTTCATATCCGGCGTAATGGCAATGGTGTTATAAGTTCTGCCGTCAATTTTCACCTGGCTGCTTTTACCGACAATCGCCCTGACCTCAATGTTTTTTTTACCATCGGTCAGCGGTATATAAATTGTGGAGCCTTCTTGCAGGTTTTGCAAACGAAGCACATAAAAAAGCGCCAGGGGATCGAAGGTGCCCGGTAAAATATTAACGGGTTTGCTTTTCTTACCGAAATTGGTATAGGTGGCCTGCATGTTTTTCCAGTCAAAATTTACACTGACATCACGCGGATGCTTGCTGATTGTATTTTTTTTATAAAACAGACTGCGGGTAATGCCGGTATCAATATAGGAATCCTGTTGTTCCCGTATCTTATAGATCAAATCAACCACGGGGCTGGTTTTCGTAATCATCACCAAATGATAAGCATCCATGCCGTTGATGCTGGTTTTCGGCAAAACTTCCAAGGTAAGTTCGCCAGCGGGTATGTTTCCCCACATCCCTTGATACGTTAGTTTCTCTCCGGGTTGGAAAGGTATCTTTTTTGGAGGGATCTCCCTCGCGCTACTGATCTCCGCAAAATGAAACATAATCAGGGGGAAAAGAAAAATTATAACCCATCCGAGCGAGCAACAAAAAATGCTGAACACTCCGGAAAACATTTCTTTATTTATATTCTGAGTTCTCATTGATATTCAACGTCTCTTTACTGCCAGTCTCAGCGACAGTATCCTCTGGCTCTGGCCGCTTCCGCTATCTGACAATTTCCCAGCGCGCAAGCTTTTTGCGCGTCAAGACATCCTGACTGAATATTCCCCATATTAAGATGCAATGATGCCCGATTATAATAGGCGTAAACATGATTGGCATTAAGCATGGTTACGCTGTCAAAATCATGAATGGCTTTTTGATAATCACCCAGCCTGGCCAAAAGGAGACCGCGATTAAAATAAGCAAGGACGTAATCAGGTTTAAGCCTGATCGCTTCGTTAAAATCTTCCATAGCCAATCGATGCTGCCCTTTTTGAATATAGAGATTCGCCCGGTTGTTGTAAGCTTTAACATAATGAGGATTGACATCAAGGGTTTTGTTAAAATCATGAAGCGCCTGCTCAGTCCGGCCGTATTTTAAATAAATAGCTCCCCTGTTATTATAAGGGCTATCCTGATCAGGCTGCAATAAGATGGTTTTATCAAAATGATAAAGAGCTTCGCTGTCCCTGCCCTGTTCATAAAATGCCAGTCCCAACTGATTGTTGGCCAGCGCGTTATTTTTTGTAACGCTTAAGGCGTGACTGAAAACCGTCACGCTGTTTTTCCAGTAGTGACATTGTTGCCACGTTAATAACATCAGCAGCGAAAGAAAAATGACGGCCACCGGAGCCAGGACATACTTTCTCAGCCTCTCGCTTCCGATTATGGAAGGTATCCCCCACGCAATCATAAAGGCAATGCCCACGGAAGGTACATACGTGTAGCGATCCGCCATGGCCTGCGAACCCACCTGCACCAGACCGATGACAGGCACCAGTGTTCCCAGATAGATAAACCAGCCGACAAACAGGAAAGGTTTTCTTCTGATGTAATAAATAACGATCAGCGTGATGACTAAAATAAAGGCTGCGGAAAACAAAATTTTCCAGAGCGGCAGCAAGGGTTCATAAGGATAAAACACGGCCAGATTCACCGGCCACAACAGTTTCCCCAAATAAGAGGCATAAGCAACGATAGCATTGGATGCGCGAATCATAAACGGGACATAATCCAGAGAAGCAACCGTTCCTTCTTTTGACTGCGCCCAGACAGCGGCGGCGCTGGCAGCGATACTCACACAGAAAAAAGGAATCTTTTCCACGATCAATTGCCTTGCCGAAGAAAAGCCGTTTTTTGCCTTCTCATTATATGGTTTCCCCCACCGATTGAGCGGCCAGTAATCCAGCAGCAGCAGAACAAATGGTAAAGTCACGGCCATGGGTTTGGACATCACCGCCAGAATAAAGATAAACAGACAAAGAACATAACGGGAAATCTTTTTTTCATCCGCGTAGATAGCGTACGCGTAGAAGCAAATGATCGTAAAGAAAAGATTTAAAACATCTTTACGCTCTGACGCCCAGGCTACCGATTCGACGCGCAGCGGATGCAGAGAAAACAATGCCGCTGCAAAAGCCGCCGGCCAGAGATTGCCGGTTGTTTTATATAAAAAAAGAAAGAAGACAATAACGCTACCGATGTGGAGGATGAGACTGACCAGATGATGTCCTGAAGCATTTGCGCCAAATAAACGCCAGTCCAGCATATGTGAAATCCACGTCAGCGGATGCCAGTTGCTGAAATAAGTCGTTGTCAAGGCCCATGTAACGGTCTGCAGATTGATTCCCATCTGAACCTGGACATTTTCGGTAATGTATCCGTTATCGTCAAAATTGATAAACTCATTGGCCGCAATAGGACTGAAGGCAATAAAAGATGTGACGATCAGGAATATGATAATCAGATAATTATATTTATTCTTCATGATAACCTGCTGTAGCTTCTTTTAACATATGTCAGTTAATAGGTCAGTAGTTTTTTTATTCCACCTTGACACATGCCGGAAAATTATTTATTTACGTTGACAAAATTAAATTTATTACTGTGGTGAACAAATGGGAAAAATCTTTACGAAAAAAAATGTTCTTTTCGGATTTCTGCTGGTGGCTTTTGTAATCGTTTTTGAAATCATACTGGCACGCCTTTCTCTGCCCGCCTGGCCAGCCTTTATGGTGATGATTTTCTTCTTTGTCATTCATGAACATGCAGAACAGGCCCTCCCCATTCTTATCGGCGGACTTGCGGGAATCGCCTGCGTTTTGCTGTGCGAAAAGTTTATTGCAATCCTCCAGCCTGCCATCGGGCATGAAGCGGCCAAACTTCTCTTCATCGGACTTTTTGTCTATTCCATTGTTCTTTTGAAGGATGCCATTCCGTATGTCTTCAACAGTTATGCGTTCATGTTTTTTCTTGTCGCAGCCCTCGCTCTGCCCACGGCTAAAGTTTCACCTTATGTCTGGATGGGTGTCGAGCTTGTTGCCGGCGGGATTTTTATTCTGGGCATTCTGGGAATGAACCGTCTGGTTGCCGCGATTCTCAAGGATTCATGAAGGCTTTCTGAACTGATGCCTGTTGCCGGACACTGAGTCGATCAATTAATAATTTCAATTTATGACCTGGTTGATGCCCAGTATGCCGTAACGTTCCCCGGGTATGCGACCCAACACGAAAGGCAACGGGCCCCATAAATGTGAATAAAATCCGGAACCGGCTTCCTTATTCATCGTACTCACCACTGCCTTCAGGGGAATCTCCTTAATTTCTATTATTTTTTGGGAAATATTCCCCGGTAAGGAGAATGTGTAATTGTTGTTTTGAGGAATGACTACAATATCTCCCGGTGTAAGACTTAAGTTATTACGTTCAGTCACTTCTCCACCCTTGAGTTCCATATAATATTGAAAACCCCAATGTCCCTGGAACCATAATTTACCGGCTCCATGACCGTATTCAGATGATATTTTGGCCGCTGCATCGCGAGCAGAATTTGCCAGTGCGAAATCTCCTTGAACGGCCAAAAGACTAACGCAAATGGCCGGTATAACAGGCCAAAATAAGATTTGAGAATTTTTCAACGGCTTATTCATCCCATCAATGCGTCTGACCAATAATACGGCCACAGCGGGAACCATGGGCAGGATAGACCTGCCGTTTATGCTCCAATTAACAAATGCTGCGAAAAAGAACGTCCCGAAAATCCAGCAAAACAGTAACACATCATCAGCGTCCATTTTGTTTTTCCACAATGCGATTGCCGCAAGGACGAGAATATTGGCTCCGGCAAGAAATACCAGACTAAACTGAAAAATAAACGACCACTTTCTTCCCTCCAGACTATGCAGTTGAAAACTGCCTATATTTTGCAGACAAGCCATGCCTGCGACAAGCATCAACAGAATTAAAAGCTGAATAATTAAAATCTTTTTTGACCATAAAAAAGAAAGGTAAAATAAAATAACAGATAAGCAACCGCCGGTAAAAGCGATCCCGATTATTCCATGCATGACACTGCCGGTTTCCCGGTGACTGCGGATTTCTGTCGCGAAAGCACCTGCATCAAGCAATAATCCTTTTCCATAGAGCATATATGTCTGCCATTGATACGCCAAGAGAACAATGATCGGCATGGCCAGATAAATGAGCGACGAACCAAATTTGCGTTGCTTCATCACGGCGTAAAAAGGCAAGAGCAGTAACAGACTCATTCCGAAATATTTCGTTAAAGCGCTCATGGCAATCAGTACAGAAGACAGAAAGATGATTTTATGATCGTTGTTTTCCAACCCGCGCATCCAAAGCTCAACCGCCCATATCCAGAAGGCAAGCATCAGCATATCAGACATGATGGTCGTACCGGAGATAAGAAAGACCGGCATGCCCAATGCCATTATTCCTGCCAACAGCGGCCTGGAACAGAGTCTGCGGGCAAGAAAATATGTACCCAAGACAGTGGCTATGATAGGGATAAGAAAAGCGATGTGCAAGGCTGCCTCGCTCCAACCGAATATGAATGCAATAAACGCGATATAGTAACAGGTCAGGGGCGGATTTTTTGTAACCTCCCACATCCCCATTTTTGCATCATACCAGTTCACATAAAAGCCGTACGGATTTTCAGGGTGACTCTGTATATGCTTCGCCGCCCAAATGAAGAGAGGATCATCGATGTGAAATGCTTTTGTCGCAAAAGGAGCCAGCAAGATTATGGTAAGCGTTGCCAGAAAAAACAAAGAGCATTTTGTTGACGAATTAAAGCGATTCATCCGCTCGACTCCCGGGACAAATACGTTCAAAGCGTGATTTATTGATAAGAACTTTTTTTCTTGAGAAAAAGTATATTGAGCACACGCTGAAGTGTCAAGAAGATTATGGGCATAAGATATGGGATCCTGCACAGATGCAATTCTTTCAGGCACATTCCGACATTGCTTCATGCTGCTTTTAATTTCCTCTTTAAAAAAAGATTAATAAAATATATAAGCATCAAAAATACGATGCTTGGAGGACAAATCATGAAAAAAATTAGATCAGTTATTTCTTTATCATTTCTTGTTATGTTTTTCGTTACCTTTTCTTTCCCGTCATTTTGTTTTTCAGAACAACCAGACAGTAAAGTGTGGGAGTCTTTTGCCAAGGGAAGGTATTATAATAAAAAAAATATTTCTAAATCAGTCAATATTATAAAAGTCTGGACTTATTCAATTATAACAAATGATGTTAGAAAAAAGAGATTGGAAAACATGAAGCAACATGAGGAATTAAAAAAATATCAAAATTATGACCATTACACGGTATTGAGTAATATTGATTGTCAGAAGAAAATGACAAGTCTTGAAAAGGTCATAGATTATGATAATAAAGGGAAAGTCTTAAACACCATTATAAATAAAAATAGTGAATGGGGATTTATTGCACCGGGCAGCGAAGATGAGAAACTTTACAACAAACTTTGTGTAAATCCGATGAAACCATAAAAAAAGTCGGAAGATGCGCTGCAATCTTAGAGCTCGTCTCGAGAACCTGAGGGGCTTTTTTATTGGTTTTGATGAAGACGATTTTTTCGACTAAAGCAAACCGGTGCTGAAATACCGTTCTGCCCGGTCGGGAAGCACGGTAGCGATCACCCATTCCGGATGTTCGATGGCGATTTGTCTGGCGGCCCAGATGTTGGCCCCGGATGACGTGCCGCATAAAAGAGAATTGCTGGTTGCCAGCTCGCGCGTTGTCGCGATGGCATCATCATCGGTAACTTCTATGATCCTGTCGATCAGAGATACATCCAAAATGTCGGGAATAAATCCATCGCCTATGCCCTGGATCTGATGCAGGCCCGGTTCATGGCCGAGAAGAGCCGATACGTTTTTGGGTTCAACAGCGATAATTTTCACATCCGGATTTTTTTCCTTCAGGAAAGTGCCCACGCCCTGAATGGTGCCGCCGCTGCCGATGCCGGAGACAAAGGCGTCAATTTTTTGTCCGGCCTGTCTCCATAGTTCCTGCGCGGTGTGTTCATAGTGTGCTTTCGGGTTCGTGGGATTTTTAAATTGATTCGGCATGTAGGCGTTAAATTTTTCAACCAGTTCCTCTGCTTTTTTGACCGCGCCGGCAATGCTTTCGCCATCCGGGGTAAGCACAAGATTTCCGCCAAGAACCTTGATGATGTTCTTTCTCTCTTCGCTCATGCCTTCGGGCATGACGATGAATACTTCATAGCCTTTGGCAACGCCGACCAGCGTGATGCCAATGCCGGTATTACCGGATGTAGGCTCAACGATTTTCCTTCCCGGTTTCAGGGTTCCCTCACGCTCGGCGGCTTCGATCATCGCGAGCGCGACGCGGTCTTTGATGCTGCCGCCGGGATTAAGAAATTCAGCCTTGGCGATGATATTTTCTTTTCTGATTTTGATTAAAGGGGTATTGCCGATCAGTTCGATAATGTCATATGTTCTCATAATTCTTCTTCCATATTTTGAATAACAGTTGGTGGGCTTATACTAAAAAATAAGTCAAAGTACACTCATTTTTTACCATTACACCCGAAATGACAGGTTGATGGGAATTGCTTCCCGCTCCTCTTGCTGGAGCAATCTTGCAGATTGCTCCTAAATGTTTCGGTTCAGGTTTGCAGCCTGAACCAGTTGTTTTCTTCAGCCAAGTCCAAAATACTTGGCTAAACTACCAGGATTCAAGCCCGTCGTAGATTGAACCAGACATTGATTTACATTAGCCATAAACCACTTGACATGCGGTCCGATTATGGTACCGTATTCTAACCGGAGGTAAATATTATGAGTATCGTAAACGATATCAAGCCTGTTACTTATTTAAAATCAAGAGCCGCTGATCTACTCAACCAGATCAACGAAACACAGAGACCTGTCATTATTACCCAAAACGGCGAACCACGAGCCGTTCTGCAAGATCCAGTCAGCTATGAAAATATGCGCAACGCTATCGGCATTTTGAAGCTTCTTTCACAAGGAGAAGCCGATATTCGGTCCGGCAGGGTGAAACCACAGGAAAAGATGTTTGATGAAATTGAAGCTGCATTAAATAAAAGGCTTAAATGAATGAAAAGTACGAGGTTGAATGGGCGTCTGCCGCTGAAAGCGACTTAAAACGGATGATCGATTACATTGCGGAAGATAGCCCAGACAATGCTTTACAAATATTGAAGAAAGTTCGACAAAAAGCATCAAATCTTTATGCTTTTCCTGAACGCGGTCGAATTGTTTCCGAACTACAGGGACAAGGAATAAACATTTACAGGGAGTTGATTTTAGCTCCATGGCGGATTATCTATCGTATATCAGATGGAAAAGTATTTGTGTTATCGGTTATTGACTCACGACAAAATATTGAAGATGTTCTTCTGAATAGATTGCTTAAATAAAAATGATTTTGAATGCTCGTAAGCGGCACCCGCTGGGAGCAATCATCCGGGAAACGGCCCGCGGATCTCTTGCGGGTTCAGAATTGCAGCCTGAACCAGTTATTTTCTTCAGCCAAGCCCAAACCACCGGATTCAATCTACAAGATTGAACCCGCGAGAGAGGAACAGAACTGGCTTTCATGCTGGTAAACCGGTTCGCTCTGAAAAATGGAAAACGCTGATAGGCTCCTATGACTTTTCCCCGTGATGTCTCACCAGGAATAAACCGGATAAACCAATGCACAACAGGCCGCCCACAGACCAGGCGCCTATGCCCGTTGCAGCGGGTACAAGATACAGCGCGGCGGCGCCGACGGCGGGCCCGATAAACTGGCCTGCCCCGATCATCGCTTCATGAACACCGGCGTTGGCGCCCTGATTTTCCGTCACATTCATGGAATAATAGAGCGAAGAGTAATAGATGAGCCCGATAGAAAGGCCGAAGCCCACTTGCGCGACCAGGAGAAATCCAACAGATTGCGCCATCAGAATTCCGAAAAAACTGACGATCATCATGAAAAAAGAGCCGGCCAGCCACTGAAAACGGTAATGCCAGTCTGTCCATTGCCAGAAGGTCACAAAAGCCATTAGCCGGGCGAACATCCAGACAGAACAGACAATGCCCGCCATTCCCGTGGAAAGGGAAAGTTTTTCCGCAATGGAGGGAATTAAAGGAATGACCGTATTGATCGCCACATAGGAAAAAGGATTGGCAATCCAGGCCATCCTGATGAACTGTCCGGTTTCCGCATGGCGCGATTCCGGTGTTAAGAGTTGCCCGTCAGATTCAAAAGCGGTCTCCTGACTCAGCCATCCGGCGGCAAGCGGCATCAGAGAAAGTTCGATGAGCGTAATCCCGAGGGGAATCCAGAATAAACTGGCCATGCCGAATTTCTCAATCAGCATACCCGCGGAAAAATAACTTATGAAACCACCGACAGCCCATGTCACATTATAGATGCCGATCATTTTCGGCAGTGCCTTCCCTGCCCTTTCACTGATCAGAATTTCCAGGGCCGGCCACATCAGGCAAATTCCCACTGTCCAAAAACAATACACCGAGATTTGTTCGGCCGGTGTAGAAAGCATCACGCCGAGGATCAAAGACAAAATAACGATGCAGGCGCCTATGGAAAGCAGCTTTAGGGAACCGTAGCGCTGGGCTAATCTGCCGCCCTGCCAGGACGCGATAATATAGACGAAACCGCCGAGCGCCGCTGTTGCCAGATTCGCGACTTCACCAAAGCCGAATGTGTTTTTTAAATAAAAAAAGAGAAAATTGGAATAAAAAACTGCGGCATAACAATTGATGAGTTCAATGAAATAAAATAAGATTTTTACCCGACTGAGCATCATGACCTTTTAAAAAATAAAAATCGGAAATACCGGTTTTCAGTACAAATTAAGATGAGCCTCATTAACCTAAAATCCAAGAATTGTCACCATGATTCAAGGGAAAGTATACACCTGATACAAATTGCAAGGATTGATCCTAGCCATGTTGTAACAATCAGGATGATTTCATTCCCCAGCGCAGTGTGATTGTGCGGCGAACGACCTCATCGTACAACCTTTCCAGAGGTTCAGCGGCTTCTTTCCCTTCCAGCAAAGCGACGGCTGCGGCTACTGCTTCAATGGTGGACATGCCGTCGGCTCTGTGAGGATCACGAAGCCTCTTCCGGCTTTTGTCCGGAACAGGTAAAACCAGCCTCGTCATGGCTTGAAGCGCCGGCGTGCGGCTATACAACCGGCGAGCCTGTTGCCACGTGGCGTCCAGAACAATTATTCGTTCAGGCGGCGGCAGTTCCGGCTGTGCGTCGGCGCCATCCGGCCAGAGCAACCAGGTGTTTGACGCCCGCAGCAAAGTATCATCAACCGGCACAAGACCGATGCGATCTCCTCCTCCGCATGGAATAATCAGCGCATTGGGCATTGCCAACGCTGCCAGTCTTCCCGTGTTGCTCGGTCGTTCAGATTCCCAGATATGCCTCAAAATTAAAAACTCTGTGCGCGTTCGCACGGTAGGCAGGATCGGGCAGATACAGGATTCCCTGCGCATGTAACAGCGGGAGCAGTGGGTGTCGTTATCACGCGGTCTCGATGAACGCATTAATCATCTCCGGCTGTATCTTTGTCTTTCTTCACCAGCGTGGCAACGGTTATTTTTGCAGAGCCGAACTTGTTCCTGATTTTATCCATGGCTTTGTCGATTTGCCTGTTTTTATCTGTTTGAACATGATCTTGCGTCGGATCAAAAAGTGACAACTGATTGGACGCAATGTCTTCATGAAATCCCGAAATGCTGATTCCGATTAATCTGACCGGATGCGACTTATTCCAGTTTTGTTCGAGCAGCCGGCAACCGGCCTGGTATATTTCTCTGGTAACGGAGGTTGCCGGAATGGTTGTCTGTCTGGTGACGGAATGAAAGTCAGAATATTTCAAGGTAATATGAACCGTACGGCCTTCCTTGCCCTGTTTTCTTACGGTCATGCCAACGTCGTCGGCAAGTTCCATCAGGATAATTCTGGCCTTTTCAATATCCGTGATGTCTTCCGACAATGTTTTTTCCCGTCCGATAGATTTAACGTCATCCTCCGAATGGGCGACAACAGGCGAGTGATCAATTCCATTGGCGTGAAGATGAATCTCATTGCCCGCTTTGCCCAATTCTCTGATGATGATGTTTAAGTCAGACTCGGCCAGCTCCCCTATGGTCTTGATACCCAAACGGTTCAGTTTTTCCGCGGTCCTCGAACCGACACCATACATTTCCTTAACCGGAAGCGGCCAGAGTTTATTCTGAATGTCTTGTGGCCATAATTCGGTAATGCCCAGCGGTTTCTTCATTTCAGCAGCCATCTTTGCCAGCCACTTGTTTTCGGCAATTCCTATTGAACACCACAACCCAAGGCCGTCTTTGATGTCGTTCATGATTTTTCTTGCGGCAACGAGAGGCTTCCCGAACAGTCCCCCGCTTCCGGTCATATCCAGCCAGGCTTCATCAATGCTGTTCTGTTCCAAAGCAGGCGTATAGCCGGACAGCAGGCTCATCACTTCATCTGATTTCTGCCCGTAAAAATGATGATCCGGCGGAACGACTTTTAAATCAGGACAGAGTTTCAAGGCTTCATGAAGAACCATGGCCGTCTTGACACCGAATGATCTTGCCTCATAATTGGCCGCAAGAATGATACCGGTGCGTTTCTTCGGATCACCGGCAACAGCGGCAGGGATTCCGACAAGAGAAGCATTTCTCGTCATCTCACAACTGATAAAAAAGGCATTCATGTCTACAAGAAATATTACTCTTTGCGTATTACACCTCTCTCCATCTGACGTTTATTGATTATTCCTTTAAACTGTTTAAACATTTCATTAAAAAAATATCAATAAAGAGACTTTAGAGATATTTATCATCAGAACCTGTTATCGATAATTAATTTTGTATATCAATAAGTTATATTACTGTTCTGTTTATTTTTAAATTTTGGCACGGTATTTTCATTAGTATAAAGGCAAATAAACAAACAAATTACCCCAAGGAGGTAACAGATCATGAAAAAGACAATGGCAACAACAATCGTAGCGGCAGCGGTAGTTCTCTTAACGGCAACTTTCAGCTTTGCTGAATTCGCGGCAGCAGGCGCCG
>JBATES010000002.1:0-25114 GCA_049664145.1 Smithella sp. | reverse complement strand
GTAAAATATTAGAAAATATTGACTGATGCCGGCAGGGTATGTTATTTGATCTCTCGGCAGTTTTCAGTAGACAACAGGGTGCTTTCTTCCTCCGGAATCACCTGCCGCTTTCAGCGGATTCTCCAATTAAAAGATTTAATGGCGGAAGTGCATGGGAATCGAACCCACCTGGGACGGTTTTAGCGCCCCACATCAGATTTGAAGTCTGAGAGGCCCACCAGTGACCTTGGCACTTCCACTTTTGAATTTATCTATAAAATGGAAAAGTGTCAACAAGCAAAAGATCATTAGTGATATTTTTTTCGCTTGAGCAGATTATTTAGAATTGAAGGGTATCGGACAGGTACAGAGAGTCATCCAGCAACTGGATCGTTACTTCTGAGCCTTTTTTAATTGTTGTTTCATTTTCTCCCATTACAATCAGTCCGTTGGCGGCAACCATTGATTTCAGAATGCCGGAGCCCTGATCACCCGTGGTGACGGCAACATACTTTCCTTTTTCTTTCTTGACGATGGCGCGGATAAAATGCCTGAATCCCGCCTTTTTTTCAAACGCATCGGTGCAAACGGCCTTGATGGTTTGACGGAAGATTTTGGTGTGGCCCTGCATCTTGAGAAGGGAAGGGCGCACAAATTGTTCGAAGGAGACCATGGCGGAAACCGGATTTCCCGGCAGGCCGAAAAGGGGAACGCCTTCAATGGCGCCGAAAGCCAGCGGTTTGCCCGGACGCATGGCCACCTGCCAGAAATGCATGGCGTTGCCGATTTCGCCCATGACATTTTTGACGAAATCAAAATCACCGACGGAAACGCCGCCGGAGGAAATAATCAAATCGGCATGCAGGGCGGTTTTGAATGTTTCCTGCAAATCCGTTTTTTTGTCTCTGGAAATTCCCAGCATGATCGGTACTGCGCCGCATTCCATGACCTGCGCCGATAATGAATAACTGTTGCTGTTGACGATTTTTCCGGGAGGAGGATCGATCTCGATATCCACCAGTTCATCACCGGTGGACATGATGGCCACGCGGGGCTTCTGATAAGCGCTGACAAAGGCCTTGCCCAGCGCGGCAAGCATTCCGATATCCGACGGACGCAAAGCACGTCCTTTTTTCACCACCAGTTCGCCCTTTTGTACGTCTTCTCCGGCAAAACGAATATTTTCAGATTTTTCCGCGGAGGTGTAAAGGATAACCATTTTGCCTTCTTTAAGCGTATCTTCCTGACGAATGACGGCATCGGCGCCTTCCGGAATCACTGCGCCGGTCATGATGCGGGCGGCTTCGCCCTTTTTTATTTTTTTCAGGGCCAGTTTGCCCGCGGGAATATCTTCGATGATTTTCAGTTGCAGAGGTTTTGCTTTTGAGGCGCCTTTGGTGTCGGCGCAGCGCACTGCGTAGCCATCCATTGCCGAATTATGGGCGGAAGGGATGTTGCGCGGGGCGAACACATCTTCGCCGATTACGCGGCCGCGGGCTTCCAGAACATTGATTTTTTCCAGACCCAGCGGCCGGAAATTAACCAGGATGGTTTTGAGGGCTTCTTCCACAGAAATCATGTTTTTTTCTCCGATAATTTGATGTTGAGCAGTTTATCAAAGACGGAGCGCTTGTCAATACATAATGGAGGAAACATTTGTTTATCTTGTGATGGTTTTCAGATGGTAGAAAAATTTTCATTGAATTATGCGTTAAAGAAGATTAGGAAGCATTTATATTGACCCGTTCTGAAAGATTCATTTTAATTCAGAATGGGTTTTGGTGTTGTCAATATTGAATTTCAGGATGAAATCAGTGCGAAAAATCGTAACGAAAAAAAATAGGGCGGATGTTGAATCCTTAAATCGTATCATCAGGCAGATTGCAGAGGGGCAGACCAGCATTGAGGTCGGCGGGTTAAACGGTTCTTCCCGATCTTTTTTGTCGGCGCTTCTTTTTGAAAGACTGGAGCGGCCTCTGCTGGTGGTCTGTCCGGAAGAAAAAGAAGCGGCGGCTTTCGCGCGTGATCTTTCTTTTTTTCTGGGCGAAGAATCCGTATTTCATTACCCGTCATTGGATTTTCTGACGATTGATATGTTTGCTCTCCAGAAAGAGGAGGAATTGAGTCGCTTGGAGGCGCTGGCGAATCTGCAGGTTGGAAACAAAATGGTGATGGTCGCTTCCGCTGCGGCTTTAATGCAGAAGGTGATGCCCGTTGATGAATTCGGTCAATATCTGCAGATTATTTCCGTGGGTGATACGTTGAACATCGATGAATTCGGCGCGCGGCTTGTGGCTCAGGGATACCAGCGCGAAAGTCTGGTGGAAGAAAAAGGTGAGTTCAGCATCCGGGGGAATATTATTGATATCTTTCCGCCTGCCGAAAAAAATCCGCTGCGCCTGGAAATGTTCGGTGATGAAATAGAATCCATCCGGGTTTTTGATCCTGCTTCCCAGCGTTCCATCGGGACAGCAACCGCTTTTATCGTGCCTCCGTCCGGTGAAGTCATCATCAATTCATCCACGCTGGAACTGGCCGTGCGCAATATCCGGCGCCGATGCGATGAACTTTCCATTTCTCGCGAGATTCGTAACCGTCTGGTGGATACGCTGAAAGAAGGGCTGACCAACTCGATCAATCCGATATTTTTACCGCTTTTTTATGAGTCGTATGAGAGTGAGAACGGACTTTCGCAAAATAAGTTGTCAGGTCTTTTTGATTATTTATCGAAGAATACACTGGTGATCATTGATGATCCGCTGGCTTTCAGGCAGGCTGTTCAAAATGCCCGGCTCAGTATCGACAAATTATTGTTTAAAACGAAAAACAGCGGAAAATTTTATCTGGAGCAGGAAAATACCTACCTCCAACCCGCCGGGATAATGGCTCAACTGGAGGGCTTCGGGCAGATTTTACTGGAAGGGCTCAATCTGGAAAAGTCAGGGGGAGATTTGCCAGGCATTGATCTGGAAACGCACCGGTACGTTTGTTCGGGAGAACTTAAAGCCGGTGAGATCAGGGAAGATGCGGCTTTACGGTGGACGGTGGAGCAGATCAAATTGTGGCTTGCCGAAGACATACTGATTTTCTTTTTCTGTCCCGCTCCGGAAGATGTTCAACGGATGAAGCAGTTGCTTGCGTCGTACGATGTGCCGGTGCTGACTTCATCGTCCGGCGATCCTGTTCTGGAAATCATTAACCGCGGCGATGAAAATCCGCAACTTGTGCTGATCAAAGGGGAGCTCTCCAAAGGTTGCGTTATTCCGGCGATGAAGCTCGCATTTTTAAGCGAAGAAGAAATATTTGTTAAAAAGAATATCCGTCGCCGTGCGCGGCCGGTCCGGCAAGGTTACTTTATTAAATCGTTCGGTGATTTAAAAGAAGACGATTTTATCGTTCACACGGATTTCGGCATCGGCATTTACCGTGGTTTGAAAAAGATCACGGTGGGAAAAATCGAAAATGATTTTCTGGTTGTCGAATACGCGGATGGCGACAAGCTCTATATACCCGTTAATGCGCTGGAGAAGATTCAACGCTATCTCGGACCGGATGGTTATGTGCCCAAAATCGAAAAAATGGGAGGAACGTCCTGGGAGGCGGTCAAGGAAAAGGTAAAAAAATCAGTGCGGGAATATGCCGAAGAGCTGGTTGCCGTTTATGCAGCCCGCGAAGCCCTGGAACGAAAATCTTTTTCACCGCCGGATCGCATCTATGAAGAATTCTGCTCCACTTTCGAATTTGAAGAAACGCCGGATCAGGTCAAGGCCATTGAAGACATCAACATGGACATGGATGATCAAAAGCCGATGGACAGATTGATTTGCGGCGACGCCGGCTTCGGCAAAACGGAAGTGGCAATACGTTCGGCTTTCCGTGCGGTCATGGACGGGAAACAGGTCGCCGTGCTGGTTCCCACGACGATTCTCGCGGAACAGCATTTTCAGACTTTTTCCCGCCGCTTCAATGATTTTCCGGTACGTGTGGAAGCGCTCAACCGTTTCAAGAGTTCCGCGGAACAAAAGAAAATTGTGGAAGACCTGAAAAATCAAAAGGTGGACATTGTCGTGGGCACGCACCGGCTGCTGCAGAAGGATGTTGCATTTAAGGATTTGGGGCTGGTGATCATTGATGAGGAGCAGCGTTTCGGTGTGTCGCATAAGGAAAAATTAAAGAAAATGCGCACCCTGGTGGATGTACTGACTCTTTCGGCGACCCCGATTCCGCGCACTCTGCATCTGTCGCTGGTCGGCATCCGGGATTTGTCCATTATCAACACGCCGCCGGAAGACAGGGTGTCCATCAAAACCTACGTGCTGGAATTCGATGAGGACGCGATTAAAGCTGCCATCGAGAAAGAACTGGCGCGCGGCGGTCAGGTATTTTTCGTCCATGACCGGGTCCGTTCAATTTATGCCATCGCCCGCCTGGTTCAGCGCCTTGTGCCGCAGGCAAGCGTCGGCGTGGTGCACGGTCAAATGAAGCCGGCGGAAATTGAAAAAACGATGACTGCCTTTATCCGGCAGGAATGCGAGGTTCTGGTCTGCACGACGATTATCGGTTCCGGTCTGGATATCCCGTCGGCCAACACCATCATTATCAATCGCGCCGAGAAATTCGGGCTGGCGCAGTTATATCAGATTCGGGGACGTGTCGGACGCTCCAGCCGGGAAGCTTTCGCGTACCTGCTGTTGCCCAAAGGGGCGATGCTGTCGCGCGAGGCCATGAAAAGGTTGCAGGTCATCAAGGAATTTTCCGAGCCGGGTTCCGGTTTCCGGATAGCCTATAATGATCTGGAAATCCGCGGTGGCGGAAATCTGCTGGGCATTTCCCAGTCCGGACATATTTCGGCTGTCGGTTACGAGTTGTACACGGAACTGATGGAAAAAACGATTCGGGAAATTAAAGGGGAGAAAACAGAGGAAGAGGAATTGCTGCCGGAAATTCAACTGGGTATCTCGGCTTTCATTCCCGAAGACTATGTGCAGGATGTTCATCAGCGTCTGGTTTTGTACAAGAGAATATCGATGGCGTCCAGTGATGAAGAACTTGGCGAGATTAAAAATGAACTCAGGGACTGTTATGGAGATTTGCCTCAAAACGTGGAAAATCTTTTACAGGTCATCAGCATCAGAAATGCCCTGAAGCCGCTAAAAGCCAGGAAAATGGGCTATGACGGGAAATATCTGTATATTTATTTCCAGGATAATTCGCCGGTAGATCCGGCAAAGATTATGGCGCTTTATCGTAAGAAAATTAAGGAATTGCGTTTTACGCCGGATTATAAGCTCTTTATTCCCGCGCCTCAACTGCCCGAAAAGGAAATCATTGTTCAGGCGGGCATGTTGTTAAAGATGCTTGCCCAATAAGCGTAAGCAGGATATAAAGAAAAATTATGAAAAACGCATCTGCTGAATCCGGTTTAATTTCGGCAATCAGAAAATCACAAAAGATTTTAATGGCTCGCTATGTTTTCTTATCCTTCATGCTGCCGTTTTTAATGATCGCCTGTGATAAGATTGATCAGTTTTCCCGACCGCATGTGGCTACGGTCAACGATTCTAAAATTTATCTGGAAGATTTTCAGGCACGTCTGAACAAAAAGAAACAAATGCTGACGGAAGATTTCCTGAATCATCCTGAATATATGAAAAAATTTGAGGCAGAAGTTCTGGAAGGCATGATTACAGAGAAGATCATGCAGCTGAGGGCACGGGAACTCAATATCTCCGTGAGCGAGGACGAACTGGAGAAGAAAATAAACGAAATCAGAGAAGATTACGGGGAGGATTTTACCGGTCTTTTTACCCGACAGAATATGAATTACGATCAATGGAAGGCCGAATTCAGGGAAGAGATGCTGATCCGGAAACTGATTGCCCTGGATGTGAATGCTAAAATAAAAATTACGGAAGACGAAATCAGAGATTATTATAATCAAAACACCCGTCGTTATAAAAAGGATTCACGGGTGAGAGTCGCGCAAATCGTTGTCCGGGACATGGCCGGGGCGAAAAAGGCGATGGCCCGTCTCAAATCGGGAGAAAAATTTGAAAAAGTTGCCGCGGATATGTCGATCGGGCCGGAAGCAAGACATGGCGGTGATCTGGGATTTATTACCAGGCGGATGATGCCGGATCCGCTGGATAAAACTATTTTCCAGATGCCGGTTCATCAGATCAGCCCGATTGTTCAGAGTTCCTATGGTTTTCACATTTTCAAGGTACTGGAAAGTCAGCCGGCCAGGGAGGGAACGCTGGCGGATGTCCGGCAGGAAGTGATGGACGATATCCGGATGCAGAAAGAGGAAGCGGCTTTTGCCGTCTGGCTGGAAGAATTAAAAAGTAAAGCGGTGATTAAAAAAGAAACCGATATTAAAGTAATAAAAAATCAATCAGTGAAATAAATCAAGGGAGGAATGACTTTGAAATATATAAAACACATTTTATTTTTCTTGTTGGTGATGTTTGTCAGTCTGCCGGTTCGCGCGGAAGTGGTGGATAGAATTGCTGCGGTGGTCAATGATGAAGTCATCACGCAGCGTGAATTAAATACCGCGTTTGAACCTTATGGGAAAAACATCGAAAATACTTACAAAGGGAAAGATAAAGATTCCGTCATCCGGCAGACCAGGGAGACTTTCTTTCAGCGAATGATTGACAACATGCTGATTGAACAGGAAGCTCAAAAAACAGGCATCAGTGTCAAGGACGAAGATGTCATGAATGTTATTCAGGGGATGTTGAAGAAACAAAAAATAAGCATGGATGAATTTGTGAAAAATCTTGCCCGCGAGGGTGGCTCCCTCGAGGCCGTGAAAAAAGAAATCCGATCTCAGATTATCCGGATGAAGCTTTTGAAAAAAGAGGTCAGGGACAGGATCATGATCACCGATGAAGAGATCGGTGAATATTATAATAAACATCGTCAGGAATATGAAGGAAAGGAAAGCGTGAGAATCAAACAGCTGTTATTGCTTTTACCCGCCAATGCGTCTCAGGATGAAAAGATGAAGCTGAAAAATGAAGCTTTGCGTTTGCGCGAAAGGATATTACAAGGTGAATCTTTTGATGCGCTGACGGCGCAATATTCGCAGGGGCCGGCGGCAACCCAGGGCGGTGATGTCGGTTTTGTCGAGAAGGGAACAATCATCCCGGAAGTTGAAACGGTCGCTTTCAGCTTTCCACCGGAACAAGTCAGTGACGTCATCGAATCCGCTATGGGATTCCACATCATCAAGGTCATCGATAAAAAGGGCGCCGGTTTGAAGCCGGTTAACGTTGTGCGTGAAGAAATCAAGGAAAAAATTGAAAACGAAAAACTGGACAAGAAATATGAAGAATGGATTTCTTCTGTCCGTGAGAAAGCGCACATCGAAACGAGATTGTAAAAGAAGTTGAAAAAATGGATACCATAAAAATCAGAGGAGCCGCTCAGCACAATTTAAAAAACATAAGCCTGGATATTCCCAGAGATAAATTTGTGATTATTACAGGGGTGAGCGGTTCAGGCAAATCGTCTCTGGCATTTGATACGATTTATGCCGAAGGGCAGAGACGTTATGTGGAATCGCTTTCCACCTACGCGCGGCAGTTTATCGGACAGATGGATAAGCCTCATGTGGAATCCATCGAAGGCTTATCTCCAGCCATCGCCATCGAACAGCGCACGGCCAGTCATAATCCTCGTTCTACCGTGGGCACGGTGACGGAGATTTACGATTATTTTCGTCTGCTTTATGCCGCAGTCGGGGTCTGTCACTGCTATCAATGCGGCCGGGAAATCAAATCACAGACCATTGACGGCATTCTGGACAGTATTCTTGCGCTTCCCGAAAATACGGCCTTCAGTGTGCTGGCGCCGCTGGTCCGCGGGAAAAAAGGCGAGTTTCAGAAAGAACTGAAAAAACTTCAGAAAGAAGGATTCGCGCGTGTCCGGATTGACGGAGAGATTCGTGATCTGGCCGAAGAAATCGTTCTGGCGAAGACGAAGCGACATGATATTGATCTGGTGGTAGATCGCTTGATTTTAAAAGATGGCGTCCGAAAAAGATTGCGGGATTCTCTGGAAATGGCTACCTCCCGAACTGCAGGCCTCGTCCGTATTGTGACGACCGGCGGCGAAGAAATACTTTTCAGTGAAAAATACGCCTGTCCCGATTGCGGCATCAGTATTCCTGATCTGACGCCGAGAATGTTTTCCTTTAATAATCCCTATGGGGCATGTCCTGATTGTAACGGTCTCGGTTCCTCCATGCGTTTTACCGAATATCTGGTTGTGCCGGATTCCGGATTATCCCTGCGGGACGGAGCGATTGCGCCGTGGGCCGGACGGCATTCTCTTTACTATTATAATTTGCTGGATGCGCTCTGCACGCATTACGGATTCGATGTCAATACGCCGTTTAATAAGCTGCCGGAGAGAATTCGAAAAATTCTGCTCTACGGATCGGGTAATGATCCTGTCAAATTTTATCATGATCGCGGCGATAAAAGGTATTTCTCGCACCGGCCGTTCGAAGGCGTGATCAAACAACTGGAACGCCGCTGGAAAGAAACAACATCGACGGTCATGCGCAACGATCTGATGCGTTACATTGATTTGAGCGCCTGCGATACCTGTCATGGCGCGCGCCTGAAAAAAGAAATCCTGGCCGTTACGATAATGGACAAAAATATCTATGAGTTGTGCCGATTGTCCATTCGCGACTGCTATAATTTTTTCGAACAGATGAATCTGTCTCCACAGGAAAAAAACATTACCGAGAGAATCATCCGGGAAATTAAAAGCCGTCTGAAGTTTCTGTTGAATGTCGGCATGGATTATCTGAGCCTGGACCGGGCCACTTCATCTTTATCGGGCGGAGAAAGTCAGCGCATCCGGCTGGCGACGCAGATCGGTTCCGGGCTGATGGGTGTTTTGTATGTGCTGGATGAGCCGACTGTCGGGCTGCATCAGAAGGATAATCTGCGTCTGATCGAAACCTTGAAAAGATTGCGCGACATGGGGAATACGGTTCTGGTCGTGGAGCATGATGCCGATATGATTCTGGCCTGCGATCACATCGTGGATATCGGTCCCGGCGCCGGTACACAAGGCGGAGAAATTGTTTTTCAGGGAACGCCGTCCGAAATCATGAACGATGAAAAATCCCTGACGGGGCGGTATTTATCGGGGAAAGATGTCATCGCGTTACCTGCGCGGAAAAGATCCATGAAAGGAAGATGCATTATTATTGAAGGCGCCAGTGAAAACAATCTGAAGAATATTGACATTAAAATTCCTGTGGGCGTTTTTACAGCGGTGACGGGTGTATCCGGTTCCGGAAAGAGTACGATGGTCATTGAGACGCTTTACAAAGTGATGGCGCGTCGCCTCGATCAGTATAACGGCTCCATGGGGAAAATTAAAAAAGTGGTTGATCTGGGCGATATTGAGCGCGTCATTATGATTAATCAGCATCCCATCGGACGCACGCCGCGCTCTAATCCGGTAACCTACACGGGCATTTTTTCTTTCATCCGCGATTTATTCACCAATCTTCCCGAATCCAGAATGCGCGGTTACAAACCGGGACGTTTCAGCTTTAACGTCAAGGGCGGGCGCTGCGAGGCCTGTGAGGGGAACGGCATGATTAAAATCGAGATGCACTTCCTGCCGGATATTTATGTGACCTGTGATGCCTGTCACGGCAAACGGTTTAACCGGGACACGCTGGATATCAAATATAAGGATAAGAACATTGCCGATGTGCTGGATATGACCGTTAATCAGGCACTGGTCTTTTTTTCCAACATTCCTTCGATTAAATCACACCTGCAACTGCTCAATGAGGTCGGTCTGGGCTATATCCATCTGGGACAGTCGGCGACGACGCTTTCCGGCGGTGAAGCGCAAAGGATAAAGCTGGCCCGGGAACTGGGCAAAAAATTAAACAGCAATACCCTTTATATTCTGGATGAACCGACCATCGGATTGCATTTCGCGGATATTCAAAAACTGCTGGATGTGTTGATGCGCCTTGTGGATATGGGCAATACCATGGTGGTGATTGAACATAATCTGGATGTGATTAAATGTGCCGACCATATTATCGATCTGGGGCCGGAAGGAGGCACCGGCGGCGGAAGAATTGTTTCTTCCGGTTCCGTGGAAAAGGTGGCCCGGGATGAAAATTCTGTAACCGGTCAATTTCTGCGGCAAATTATACCTTCATAAAAAACATGCCGCAATCTTCTACCGGTTTCTTTCTCCGAAAATTGCTCTGCCGATGCGCACAAGGGTTGCGCCTTCTTCAATGGCTATTTCAAAATCATCCGTCATCCCCATGGAAAGTTCATCCATCTGAATGCCCGCAATTCCTTCTTGAATAATCTTTTGCTGAAGATTTTTCAGTGCGGAAAAACAGGGGCGGGAATCTTCCGGGTTGGTGGAATAGGGCGCCATGGTCATCAGACCTTTTACGCTCAGATTTTCCAGCAGGGAAACATCTTTTATCAGTGCCGGAACCCGTGAAGTCTCAATGCCGCTTTTTGATTCTTCTCCACTGACGTTGACTTCAATCAGAATATTGATTTTACGGCCGATCAGACCGGCTCTTTTGTCGATTTCCCGGGCCAGCTCCAGACGGTCAACGGAATGGATGTAGTCGAACAGATTGACGACATACTTGGCCTTGTTGGTTTGCAGATAACCGATCATATGCCACTGGACCTTCTCTCTGATCAAACCGATTTTTTCTCTGGCTTCCTGAACATAATTTTCTCCGCAAGCTGTTACTCCCGCTTTGATCGCCTGCTGCACAAGCTCAGGGGCAACGGTTTTGGTGACGGCTAAAAGTTTGACGGAATCGGGAGAACGGTTACACCTTGCGGCGGCGGCAGCGATCCTCTGTCTGACTTGAATGATATTGGCAATGATATCCGTTTCCATAATTTTCTATCGAAAACTGATTGCTTTCAATTTTTTTAAAGTTTCCAGAACTTCACAAAGCGGCAATCCGATGACGTTGGTGTAGGATCCGCGGATGGATTGAATGAAATAAGCGCCCTTGCCCTGAATGGCGTAGCCCCCGGCTTTATCATAAGGTTCATCGCAGGCAATGTACCAGTTCATTTCATCCGGACTGATATTTTTGAATTTTACATGGGATTGAACGACGCCGGTTACGCGGATTTTGGATTCCAGATGGATAATTGTAAATCCTGTAAAAACGCGATGCTCATGTCCACTTAATTTTTGCAGCATCGTCTGGGCCTGATTGCGGTTTGTCGGCTTCCCTAAAATAACGCCGTCAATAACCACGATGGTGTCGGCGCCTAAAACCCAGGTGTCCTGGTGTTTGCGGGCAACAGTCAACGCTTTTTCACGGGACAGTCTCTTTACGTGCTGCCGGGGACTTTCACCTTCAAGATAATCTTCGTTGACATGGGCCGGAATAATTTTGAACTTTAATCCTGCCGACCGGAGAAGTTCCCGTCGTCGGGGTGACGCGGAAGCTAAGATGAATTTATAATCAGAATGAATCGGCATATTTTTTACTTTAAAAAAATCACAATTTGGAATTTCTATCACAGATTTAACCTTCACTGTCAATTATAAATTGTATTTGCAAATTCGTTAAAAATGTTGTTATGGTTTCGTGCAACAAAATAATGGAGATGACCATGAAAAAGACATTTATTCTTGTATTGATGATGATTTTCCTGGCAGCATTCGGCAGCGAAGCGCTGGCTAAAGAGAGAGTTGCGAAGTTGAACATACCGGGTTGCAACGCCTGAGGCAATAAAAACAGGATAGGGGCTATCCTGAAGGGAATCAAAGGCGTCAAGAAGTATGACTTCGAGCAAAAAGATTTTATGACGGTCACTTTCGACGATAAGGTAACCACCATTAAAATCATTACCGGTGAACTTAAAAAAGGTGGAAAAGAAGTTCAGGGGAAACCGGTTTATTTAAAATAAAAACTAAAGATGTTTTTTCAGTTTCGCCGCTTCCAGTTTTTCAACGATCTTTTTGACGTCCTGGGAGCGGCCTTTTTTGCAGATCAGCAAAGCATCTTTGGTTTCAACGATAATGAGATCCCTGACTCCCACCAGCGCTGTTAATCTTCCCGGATTATAGATCAGGGAACCTTCCGAATCTTCCGCAATCATCCGGCTGTCTTTTAGTGCAACATTACCGTTGCCGTCCCGGGGAGATATTTCCCAGACGGCATCCCAGCTTCCCACATCACTCCAGCCGAAGTCTCCCGGAATGATAAAAACTTTATCCGCTTTTTCCATGACGCCATAATCAATGGAAATGGCCTCAAGTTTTTTATACACGCGGGCAACGATAGCGTCTTCTTCAGCAGAACCCAGAGCCTGATCAATTTTCATCAGCCCGGCATATAAGCTTGGCAGCCGGAGACTGATTTCCTGCAGGATGACGGATGTCCGCCAGATAAACATGCCGCTGTTCCAGTAGAAATTGCCGCTTTGGACGAATTCCTGAGCCTTTTTAAAATCCGGTTTTTCCCGGATGGAGCGGACGCGGAAAACATCTTCATTATTGATTTTCCCGAATAAATTCTCCATTTCAATGTATCCGAAACCGGTCTGGACGCTGGACGGTTTGATGCCGATGGTCACCAGGCCGTTTTCCTGCGTGGCGACTTTTACGGCGGCGCTGATGAGATCAATATATTTTTGAGAATCGGCAATGGCGTGGTCGGAGGGCAGGACCACCATGACATCATCGGAAACGATTTTACGGATATGTAAAGCGGCCAGCCCGATACACGCGGCGGTGTTTCTGCCTTCCGGTTCGATGATAATATTGCGCGCGGGAATTTCAGGAAGCTGTTTTCTTAAAGTACGGGCATGTTTCCTGCCAGTTACCAGCAGAATATTTTCCGGCGAAACCAGTACTTTGATGCGTTCTACTGTTTCCTGGAGAATGGTTTTTTCACTGGTGATATCCAGCAAATGTTTGGGCTTCTTCTCCCGGCTGCGGGGCCAGAATCTTGCGCCTTTACCACCGGCCATGATGACTGCGTACATGTCTTATCTCCTCTGTCGTCTCTGAACGAGCGTGATGGATGCTTATAATATAATGTGTCTTGCAATTTCAAGCGGGAAAAGATAATTTTTCACACCATGACAACCATAGTGTATCCGGAAATCACATTGAAGAAAGGAAGGGAAGCCGCATTGCTGCGCGGACATCCCTGGGTGTTTTCCGGCGCGATTGCCACGACGAAGGGAAAGCCGGGGCTTGGCGACATTGTGTTAGCCAGAGATTCCGGAGGCAATCCGGTGGCGCTGGGATTTTACAATCCTTTAACCGCTATCGCCTTTCGTGTTTTAACGGACAGATGCGAAGAAAATATTTCCCAGTATTTCTGGCAATCCCGTCTGAATGCCGCCGGCAAACTGAGGCAGAAGGTGATCAGTGAACAAACCAACGCTTACCGTCTGATCAATGCCGAAGGTGACGGATTCCCCGGATTGATTATCGATGTCTATCAGGACACGGTGGTTGTTTCGATTGCCACGGCGGGTATGGAAAAACAAAAAAGTCATATTCTAAACGCTCTGATATCCCAGCTCAAACCAGCGAGGATTTATGAACAAAGCGGCAGCCGGTCCCGCGAGTTGGAAGGGTTGGAAAAAAGAAACGGCATGATCTTCGGAGATGATCAATGTGATCCTGTGGAGATTATGGAAAACGGCCTGAAGTTTGAGGTGGATTTCATCACCGGCCAGAAAACCGGATTTTTTCTCGATCAGCGCGTCAATCGGGAAAGGCTGGGAGCCTTGAGCCGGGACGCGCAGGTGTTGAATTGTTTTTGTTACAGCGGCGCTTTTTCGGTGTATTGCGCCGAAGGGGGAGCGAAACGGGTTATTTCTCTGGATATATCCAAATCTGCCTGCGCCCTCGCGAGAAAGAATTTACATCTCAACTGGTTTTCCGCGGATAACCATCCGGTCATGGAAACTGATGTGTTTGCCTATCTGCGCAATACGCCGGATCATTTCAACATGATTATTCTGGATCCTCCCGCATTCGCCAAAGATAAGAAAGATGTGCGGAAGGCCGCGCGCGGTTATAAGGAGATTAATCTGCAGGCCTTGAAGCATCTCAAGGCTGGTGGCGTTCTCGCGACCTTCTCCTGTTCCAATTTCATTGAAGAAGATCTTTTTCATAAAATTGTTCTTGCCGCGGCACGAGACGCCGGTACCGATTTGCAGCTTTTAGCGAGGCTGGAAGCAGGCCCGGATCACCCTGTTCTGCTGGGCCATCCCGAAGGGCGCTATCTGAAAGGATTGCTGCTGGTTAAAATAAAGTAACAGTTCCAGTTATTTTAATCAGTGGATGGCCAGATGGCCAGCTATTTTGTCATGGATAAGACGGGAGGCCATATGATTGCCGACCGTTCCCGCAAAGACGGAGACAGACGTCAAGTTTCTATCCAGGTATTCCACTTTGATGGTTACATTTTCTTCCAGGATAAAAGCTTTGATCACTCCTGTTGAAATTTTACGGTCTTTTTGGATGTCGGTCGCTTTCAATTCAGTTAAAGCTTTTTCACAGGCTCTCCAGACCGGATCTATATCAACTTTGTATTGGGTGATCAGGCTGCCATCCTGATAGAAGAAGTTGCCGGCACTGATACCGGCAACTTTACCCTGAAAATTTATGGCCGCACTGCATCCTGCGAGCAGCATTAACATTACAAATATGAACGATTTTATTTTATTTTTCATATCATCCTCTCTGGCTTAGCGTTGATTTTGTTTTTCGCGCAGTTTCATGACTTCAGTCCTGGTCAGGATGCTTTTGATGTTATCAACGTATTTCAAGATATTTTCTCTGCCGCCTTCTTCGCGGTCAATCAGCGTGATAACCATTTCAATATCCAGTCCAGATTTGCGGGCATGTTCAATGGCGGTTATGGTGGAACCGCCGGTTGTAATGACATCATCAATGATGGCGATTTTTTCACCGGGCCGGACATTGCCCTCGATGGCGCTTTTGGTACCGTGATCCTTGACATCTTTCCGGACAATGAAAGACTTGACGGGTTTGCCTTTCTGGTAAGATATCACGGCCAGCGCGTTGGCAATGGGATCAGCGCCCAGCGTCAGTCCACCGGCGGCGGTAATTTCAGTATCCTTGACAAGATCAAAGATGATGGCGCCGATGAGGTTCATCCCTTCGGGATCGAGCGTTGTCGGTTTGCAATTGAAGTAAAAATTACTTTGCCTGCCGGAAGCGAGCGTGAAGGGAGGATTTTCGCTGTACTTGAACGATTTCTCCAGGATGATTTCGCCCAGTCTTTCTTTCATTTTTTCAATGGTCATGATGTTTTCTCCGCCGTCTGTGAATTATGATTGAGAATTATTTTTTAATGTAAATTTGATGGGTAATTTCACCCAGGCCGTAAAGGGCGCTCCTAATTTTCTGGCCGGTTCGAATTTCCACGGCCGTACCGCTTCGAGAGCCGATTGATCCAGAAGGGCATACCCTGACGACTTCCCGATTTTAACTTTACCAACTCTGCCGTTCGGTAAAATTTCCGCAAACACGAGTACCATGCCTTCATAACCCCGGACGCGCGCTGTTTCGGGATAAGCAGGCGGAGTATTTTCTTTATAGAGGGGATAGGCAATGGCTGTATTCAACGATGACGGGTTGAGAACATTACCGTCAACGACAATATTTTTCGCGCCGGAATGATTTTCCGTCTGTTTTGTGTCCTGTGCTTCCATGCCGACGGGTTGCTGATGATCGGCAGGGTTGGATAGCGTTGCTGTCGATTTTTCAGTCATGAATACATTGTGATTTGTCTTATTAACGGATGTTCTTTCAACAGAAGAATTCTTTAATATATCTCTGTCGCCTTTGTCCGTTGGTGTGGCAAGTGACACCCAGACGAGATTGATGCCGTTCAATTTCGGATCGGAGGCGGAATCAGTCGATATAGCAAATATCAGCAATATTCCTGCGATCAGGTGTATCAGCAGGGAACAAAAGATGGCGGGGGTTATCCCGTTGTTTTCTTTTCTTAAATTTAAAGAGGTTGTCATTTAATTATTTATTGTTTCTTCATTATTTTTTCCACGACCTTAACCGCTTCCACGCCATCCTTGGCAAAATAAGCTCCGATAGCGCTGGCGTAATTTTCGGTCACTACCGCTCCGCCGATCAGGAAAGCGGCGCTGACGCCCTGCGCGCGTGCCAGTGTGATAACATCTTTCATGTTCACCATGGTCGTGGTCATCAGGGCGGAAAGTCCGATAACATCAGGTTTTTCTTTTTTAGCCGCGTTGACAATGGCCTGATCGGGGACGTCTTTGCCGAGGTCAATAACACAATACCCGTAATTTTTCAAAAGAAGAACAACGATGTTCTTGCCGATATCGTGAATGTCTCCCCGGACGGTTGCCAGCAGCACTTTCCCTTTGTTGGTTACTGTCGTTTTTTTCAGGAAAGGGTCAAGATGGGACAAACCCTTTTTCATGGTTTCGGCCGCGGCCATCAGCTGTGGCAGAAAATAAACTTTTTTTTCATATAAATTTCCAACACGCACAATGGCCGGAATCATGAATCCGTCAACGAGTTCGGATGCCTGACGACCGCCATGCATGGCCTGATCCAGCAGCATCACGATATTATCTTTATCGCCATCCAGAATAGCCTGGACAGCTTTTTCTTCAGGCAAACTTGAATCAACGGGGACCGGAGCCGGAGCAGCGTTTTGCTGCGAAAAATGATGGATGAACTGTATAGACGCCTTTTCCCGGGCGGTCAGCGCATCGCCGGCTTTTTGCACATTAATGAATTCGACGCTGGCCGGGTTGGCAATGGCCATCGTCAGTCCGCAGTATTGGGCCATGGCCAGAAAAGCGGCGTTAAGCCAGGGGCGTCCCGGCATGCCGAATGAAACATTGGAAAGTCCCAAAATCGTTTTGCACTGGAAGGTGTTTTTACACCAACTGATCGTGGCCAGTGTTTCCTTGGCGGCACTGGTGTCGGAAGCTACGGCCATCGTCAATCCGTCAACGACAAAATCATCTTTCGTGAAACCGAATTTTTGTGCTTTGCGATAAATATTTTCAATGATGGCTTCGCGTTTCTTCGCTGTCTTCGGCAGCTCTCCGCCGGTCAGCGGCAGTAAAATAAACATGGCGCCGTATTTGGCGGCCAGCGGCAGAAGCTTGGCTATTTTTTCTCTTTCACCGGAAATGGAATTAATCAGCATTCTGCCCGGATAAAGCCGGAGCGCCGTCTCAATGGTTTCAATTCTGGAAGAATCAATTACCAGCGGCAGACGGCTGGACGAGGATAACAGTCCGACAACGTTTTTAATAGTTTGAATTTCATCAACACCTGGCTGTCCGATGTTCACATCCAGTAGAGCAGCGCCCTGCGCTTCCTGTTCCTGAGCCATTTGCCTGATGATGCTTAATTTTCCCTCAAGCAGTTCCTGTTGCAGCGCTTTTTTCCCGGTGGGATTGATTCTTTCCCCGACAAGATAAAGAGGTTTGTCTGTGCTGATTTCCAGGAAACCACGTGCTGAACTGAGAGCGGAAATGGATTTGCGAACGGGCCGGGCAGGTTTTTTGCGTGATACGGTGCGTGCCAGTGCCTGGATGTGTTCCGGTGTGGTGCCGCAGCAGCCGCCCAGAAGATTGGCGCCGGCTTTGGCCAGGCCCGCTCCGAAGGAAGCAAAAGTTCGCGCGTCCATTTCAAAAATGGTTTTGCCGTCTTTGAGTATGGGCATTCCGGCATTGGGCTTGGCCAGCAGCGGTACGGTGGCGTAGGGTTTCATCATCGTGATAAAATCAATCATTTGTTCGGGCCCCGCCGAACAGTTGCAACCCACTGCGTCCGCGCCCAGGCTCTGCAAGGTGATTAAAGCGCTTTGTGGCGGGGTTCCGCCCAGCGTGTGACCGTCCTTTTCATAAGTCATGGACACCATCGTGAAGATATCCGAGAGTTCTTTCACGGCCAGCAGAGCCGCCCGTGCTTCCTGAATATCAATCATCGTTTCGATAACGATCATGTCGCAACCGCCGGCAATCAGCCCGCGTGCCTGCTCTTTAAAGGTCTCCACGGCCTCTGCAAAGGATAAGGGACCGAACGGCTCAATAAATAATCCGGTCGGGCCGATATCGCCGGCAATCAGGGTTTCACGACCGCAGGCTTCTTTGGCCAGCTTGGCCAGTTTCAGATTGACGGAATAAGCATCTTCCTGAACGCCGTATTGCTGAAGTTTGAATCGATTGGCTCCAAAGGTGCAGGTATAAACGATCTGCGCTCCCGCTTTCTGATAGGACGCATGGACATCTTTGATGATTTGAGGATTATCGATGCACCATAATTCCGGGCACACACCCGACGGCAGCCCTCGTTTTTGTAATTCAGTGCCTGTGGCTCCATCGAGAATCAATATTTTTTTCGCTAAAAGATTTTTTATTTTAGTCACTGCGCTCACGGCAATCTCCTGCATGGTATTTTTATTTGTTCTTACATCATTCATTGTAAAAATTCTGCATTTTTTTAGATGAAATGGCCAATCGACATGATGAAGGCGGCTATTATGTAAGGACGTAACCCTTGTCCATGAATAATCTTATGCATGCATTAACGACAGCCTCATCATAAAGAATTCCCTTATTTGTTTCGATTTCCGTCAGGGCGGATTCAATGCCTAATGAAGCACGATAAGGTCGGTGCGATGCCATCGCTTCAACAACATCGGCCACGGCCAGAATCCGGGCTTCGGGAATTATTTCGTTTCCCCGCAGATTTCCGTATTCGCCGTCGTCCTTGGCGTAGAATTGAAAAATGACCCCCGGCAGATTTTCGGTGATGCCTCGTAACCGTTCATCTCTTTCTCTTAAAAATTTCTCCGTCCTTTTACGTTCGGTGACATCCCGGCAAATATGAACAACGGCAAAGGGGGTTCCATCTTCCAGTCGTAAAATATCGCCATTAATTTCGAACGGAACTTTCCGCCCGTCTTTGATCATCAGATGGTATTCCCTCGGTCCCAGTTTGACGTCCCGCATGAGTTGTATGTTTTTCAGCACAAGCTTATGTTCTTCCGGAGCAACGAATTTCAGAAGATTTTGTCCCAGGAACTCCTCCTTGCTGTAACCGCCAATCTGGACGGCATTATCGTTTACAAAAAGGATGCTCCCCTCAAGATCGGTGTGCACAACAACATCAGGCATGGCATTGACTAATCTCGTTTTCAGTTCTTCGCTTTCCTGCAAGGCCTCTCTGGCCTTCTTGCGTTCTGTATTATCACGCGTGATACCGATGACACCGTTGGGCTTGCCGTCTTCCGACCATAGGAAGGTTGCGGTAACCTCCGCCCAAAAAGAGGAGCCGTCCTTTCTTAATTCCTCCGATTCATAAGTGATTTTAGCGTTGCGGTCATATGCCGGGTCACTCGTTTTGGCAAGTTCTTCCGCCAGCAGTGCAAAATTTTTGGCGGCCTGTTGCGGCGAAACCAGATCGGCAAAGGAGAGTTTTACATATTCATCGGCTGTCCAGCCATGGGTGCGCATCACCGCTTCATTGGCAAAGGTGAAACGACCGGACAAATCCATCGACCAGATCAGGTCCGGAATACAGTTGTTAATTTTCCGATACCTTTCTTCGCTGTCGCGAAGTTTCTCAAGAGCATCTTTTTTTTGCGCTTCCGCCCGGTTTTTGTCTTGTTTGCTTTTTGCCTCTTCCAGCTCTCTGTCAATAGCCGGACAAAGACGCGAGTAGCTGCCTTTCATGATGTAATCATGTGCGCCTGAGCGCATACATTCCACAGCTTTCTCTTCACTGATTGTTCCGGATATCACGATGAGAGGGATATCGGCATTTTCGTCTTTTAAAAGATTAATCGCAGAGGGAGCACTGAATTTAGGGAGATTATAATCACACAGGATGATATCCCATTGTTTTTCGCGCAGAGCTTTGATCATCTCGGGGGCGGTTTCTATTCTTTCGTAATCAGGATGGTATCCACCCTTTTTCAATTCACGGATGACCAGCAGCACATCATCTTCAGAATCTTCAATAATTAATACCCGGAGTGATTGGAGATTGCCGATATCAGAGGAATGACTTTTTTTCATGAACGGGCCTTTGGTTCTTTTGCAACGAATCAAGATGTTTATTGTGGGAAAATCTACTAAATATAAGATAATAAACTGTTTTGTTTAACATATGACAAGATTTTTAAATTAGCAAGAATGATTTTACCCGGAAATTTCATTGAGTTCCCTCAGGAAATACCGCCAACGGCGGTAACCGATTTTTCTGGATGGAGAATGAAACTGGAATTGATTTTCACACCGAATTTTTCCATTTGTAACTTTTCATAAATTATTTTTTGATTTTCTAGGGTAAAATCCGCATAGCCGGCGGAAAAACGTCGCGGCAGAAGGGTTTTCCCTTCACGACGAAGTTGCTGATTCACATAATGCATGATCCAGTCCAGTCCGGCGTCCACTGTTTCGCTGGCCGTGGCGTCGTAAATGACAGCGGCCGCCAAATCATTCCGACCGGTCTTTTCCTGAATGGCTGCCATAACGGCCTGGCCGGCAGTAGCGCCCATCAGAATCACTTCCCGGCAATCCCGCAGGAAGACGGATAATTTTTTACTGTTGAAAGTCAGGTCTCCGGACAGCAATATTTTTTCGCCTTCGTTTTGACGGATTTTCAGGCGCAGGAACATTCCCTGGAGAGAAATAACGGCAGAGGCTTCCTGGATAAACGCGTCGGTTTCTTTTTGCTGAATGGTCGAAACTTCAGTAATGTTTTTTTTGAAGCCCAGGCGCTGATATATTTTTTCACGGGGAGGATCAATGGGTATCTTTTCGAAAAAAATAACAGATTTCATCTTAATCCTTATCGCGGTAAAGGCCCGTTGGCGGCCTGTCGAGGCTTTGGTCAGTTTAAAAGTTTACGGAGGTTTACGGCTACGGCATCGCCCATTGCTGTTGTGCCGACAAGTTTTTTATCCGGTTGATAAATATCCTGCGTGCGGAAACCTTCTTTTAATGTTTCGGCAACCGCTTTCTCGATCACGTCGGCTTCCGATAACATGGAAAAGGAATAACGCAACATTAACGCCACGGACAAAATGGTTGCCAGCGGGTTGGCGATGTTTCTTCCCGCTATGTCAGGGGCAGAGCCGTGGATCGGTTCATATAAAGCGCTCTTTTTGCCCAGACTGGCGGAAGGAAGCATCCCGATGGAGCCGGTCAGCATGGCGGCTTCATCACTTAAGATGTCTCCGAACAGATTGCCGGTGACAATGACGTCAAATTGAGCCGGATTGCGGATAAGCTGGAGGGCGCAATTGTCCACGTACATGTGTTTTAAGGTGACATCGGGATAATTTTTACCAACTTCAGTGACGACGTCACGCCACAGTTCCATCGTTTCGAGAATGTTGGCTTTGTCCACCGAGAGGACATTCTTTTTGCGCGTGCGCGCAATTTCAAAAGCGCGGATGGCGATGCGGCGGATTTCATCTTCGGAGTAAACCATGGTGTTCACACCCTTGCGTTTACCTTTTTTGTTTTGCTTGACACCCCGCGGCTTGCCGAAATAAACATCGCCGGTCAATTCGCGGATAATCATGATATCAATACCCTGGACGATATTTCTTTTCAGCGGCGAAGCATCCAGAAGTTCTTCAAACGCGATAATCGGTCGCAGATTGGCATAAATACCCAGTTTGCCCCGCAGGCCCAGCAGTGCTCTTTCCGGCCTGACGCTGTAATCCAGAGATTCCCATTGCGGGCCGCCAACGGCTCCCAGTAAAACCGCGTCACTCCGCATGGCCATTTTCAAACTTTCATCCGGCAGGGGTGTGCCAAATTGATCGTAGGCGCATCCGCCGGCCAGTCCTTCCTGGAGTTGAAAGTTAATCTTTCTGACGTCAGCGATAATTTGTAAAATCTTTAAAGCCTCCCGCATGATCTCCGGTCCGATACCGTCACCGGCAAATACGGCGATTTTGAAATTATCTTTTTTCATTGTGAAACTCCAATTTAATGAGACCCAAACTTCAGAAACAAAGTGCACTGAAGTTTGTTGGTCGAATTATCCCGCATAGCGGAGGGCATGATAACCATCAGGTCGCTACGTTTCTGTTTTCAAAGTATTCATGCCCGTGATTTTTTCCCTCTTTTTCCGGCAATGTGTTTCATCAAACCTCCGTCGGCGATCAGTTCTTCCATAAACGGCGGAATGGGATTGATTTTGAAGATTCTGTTTGACCCCGTCACGGTAATCGTTCCGGCGGCGCTGTCCACGTGGATTTCTTCACCTTCTTGGATGGCGTCGAAAAGTTCTCTGGATTCAAAAATGGGCAGTCCCATATTGAAGGAATTACGATAAAAAATCCGGGCGAAGCTTTTGGCGATGACGCAGGAAACCCCGGCAGCTTTTATTGAAATCGGTGCGTGTTCGCGCGAAGATCCGCAACCGAAATTTTCTCCACCCAAAATGATGTCGCCAGTTTTCATTCTGGAGACAAAATCGGGATCGGCGTCTTCCATGCAGTGCGCGGCCAGCGCCTGCGGATCGGATGTTGTTAAATACCGTGCCGGAATAATGGCATCAGTATCGATATTGTTTCCAAACTTCCAGACTTTTCCTTTGAATAACATATCAAGAAACCTCGTTTGTTTTTTTGTTAAAGTTCTGCCGGGGAGGCGATTCTTCCCAAGACGGCGGAGGCTGCCGCGACCGCGGGATTCGCGAGATAAACTTCACTTTTGGTATGTCCCATACGGCCGACAAAATTGCGATTGGTGGTCGCTATCGCCCTTTCTCCTTCCGCCAGTATTCCCAAATGTCCGCCCAGACAGGCGCCGCACGAAGGCGGACTGATGACGGCATCGGCTTTCATGAAAATTTCCAGCAGACCTTCTTTCATAGCCTGTTTGTAAATTTCCGGAGTTGCCGGAACGACAATCAATCGTACGTTGGGTGCGGCTTTTCGGTTTTTCAAGATTTTGGCCGCGATTCTCAAGTCTTCAATCCGTCCGTTGGTGCAGGAGCCGATGAGCGACTGGTCGATTTTCACCCGGCCTGCTTTGCTTATCCCTTTTACGTTGGAAGGCAAATGAGGGAAAGCCACCTGCGGCTCAATCTTTTCCGCGTTGATTTCGATAACGTCCGCATAACCGGCATCCGCGTCGGAAGCATAAAATTTGTAATCGCGTGCCGCTCTTTTTTTAACATACTCCCGGGTGATGGCGTCCGGCGCGAAAATACCGTTTTTAGCGCCGGCTTCAATGGCCATGTTGGCCATCGAGAATCTGTCGGCCATCGGGAGTTTACTGATCGTTTCTCCGGTGAATTCCATCGCCTGATAAAGTGCGCCGTCAACCCCGATTCGTCCGATGATATGCAGAATCAAATCCTTGCCGGAAACCCATTTCTGCAGTTTGCCGTAAATGACGAATTTAATGGATTGCGGAACTTTCAGCCAGAGTTCTCCGGTCAGCATGGCCGCAGCCAGGTCGGTGCTGCCCACGCCGGTGGCAAAGGCGCCCAGCGCGCCGTACGTGCAGGTGTGACTGTCCGCTCCGATCACCAGATCACCAGGCAGGACAATCCCTTTTTCCGGGAGCAGGGCGTGTTCCACGCCCACATGACCGCCTTCATAAAAATGTGTTATCTTATGCTTCAGCGCAAATTCGCGCACCGCCTTGCATTGCTGTGCGGAGTTGATATCCTTGTTCGGTGTGAAATGATCCAGCACCAGTGCGATTTTATTTTTATTGAAAACTTTTGTTCCTCCCGCCTTTTTGAATTCGTGGATTGCTATGGGCGCGGTGACATCATTGCCCAGCGCTATGTCCACTTTGGCGTTGATCAACTGATCGGCGGAAATTTTTTTCAGGCCGGTATGAGCCATTAATATTTTTTCAGTAATCGTGTTGCCCACAATGTTTGCTCCTTTTAAAAAGTGTATCGGTCTTTAGCTTATTTCAAGGGTTTATTCAACAACTTTAACCTTTTTTCTGTTGCTTTTGATAAATTCCAAGCGGTTCAGCGCGTTGATATAAGCCTTGGCGGAAGCGACAATGACATCGGGATGGGCGCCTCTTCCCACGACAGAATGTTCATTGTATTTCAACTGGACGGTGACTTCGCCCTGCGCGTCCGAGCCGCCAGTGATGGCGTTGACAATGTATTTCATCAGGGGATAGTTGGTTTGCGTGATGTTGCGAATGGCCGCGAAAGTGGCATCCACCGGACCGTTGCCGAATCCTGCTTTGCGCACGATTTCTTCACCGACCTGAATTTCCATGGTTGCCGTGGGAATGGCCACGTTGCCGCTGACTACATTGAGATAAACCAGCGTGTATTTATCCTCTCCCCGGTAAATTTCTTCGGAAAGAATGGCCTCCAGATCTTCATCGTAAATATCTTTTTTAACATCAGCCAGATCTTTAACGCGTGCCGCGACCTTGTTGAGTTGCTCTTCATTCAGAATGTAACCCATTTTTTTCAAATGGTGCGAAATGGCATTGCGTCCGGAATGCTTGCCGAGAACGATGTGTGTGTCACTGATGCCGACGGACTGCGGAGTCATAATCTCATAAGTGATCTTTTCCTTGATCAGCCCGTCCTGATGAATGCCGGATTCATGCGCGAAGGCGTTGGCGCCCACGATGGCCTTGTTGGGTTGCACCGAGATGCCGGTAATCTGCGTCAACAGACGGGATGTCTTATAAATTTGTTCAGTATTGATCTTTGTATGAAGGCCGAAAAGATCTTTGCGTGTTTGCAGCGCCATGACGACTTCTTCCATGGCCGTGTTGCCTGCCCGTTCGCCGATGCCGTTGATGGTGCATTCCACCTGACGCGCGCCGTTTCTTATTCCAGCCAGGGAATTGGACACGGCCAGACCTAAATCATTGTGACAATGCGTGGCAATGATTGTGTCACCCATGTTTTTGACGTTGGCGAACAGATAAGCAATCAGTTTGCCGAATTCTTCGGGAATGGCGTAGCCGACCGTATCGGGAATGTTGACGGTTGTCGCTCCGGCGTCAATGACAGCGGAAACCATTTCGACGAGATAATCCTTATCCGAGCGAGTAGCATCCATCGG
>JBATES010000001.1:0-3660 GCA_049664145.1 Smithella sp. | reverse complement strand
CGTTTGTGGTATCTATTTTTTAAAATTCGAGGGGATTGGGCATAAACAGCTGTCCATACAAGTTTACAAAAGAACTGAGCGCATTCATCGGATTGCGGTCGGCAATCATGTGTTTGTATGTCGTCTCAAATAATTCTTTGCCTCTGATTCTTCCCCTTAAACGTACGATATCTGTATTTCCTCCGGCAAGAACCTGAAAAACAGCACGTCCACATCGCTTATATGTTTCAATGGGATACCATGCAGAGGGTAGTACCATTCCCTTGACGATCGTCCAATCTTCAGGCGTAAGATATCTGTTCCAATCCTTATCTTTGTTACCTCTGATCATACGCACCTGGTCAATCAGCATTGTTCCCTTGACTTGTTTTACGTCAGACATCAATATTCCTCCAATGTATATTCCGATATAATTGAACTTATTGTTCAACGGCAGGGGAAACAGGACTACTCTCCGGTTTCAGGAAAAGATAGTAAAGCTGGCCTTCGCGGTAGGTTTTACCGGCAAGCTCTCCGGCATGTTCACCGACTCCCATGTAAACGTCACAACGTCCTGCCGCCCGAATAGCGCCTCCCGTATCCTGATCAAGGACAAAACCGATGGGCTTTTCCAAATCAACAGCGGCAAAAGCAAACATTCCCCTGGGATAAATCATTTTATCCGTCGCGATTGTTCTGAATGGTGTTACCGGCTCATTGAGTGATCCCCGGGGCTCGCCTTCCTCGTATCTAAAGAAAACAAACCGGGGATTCTGATTGACATACATATCAACTTCTTCAGGATGAATCTTGAAATAATCAATCATGGTTTTCATGTTGATATTTGTTTCTGAAAGCTTTCCGTCAATGATCATTTTCTTTCTGATACTCTTGTATTCCCAACCGTTATGAGCGGCGTAGCCAACCGTTTTGATCAGTCCATCAGGCATGCGAATTTTTGCCGAACCCTGCACGTGCACAATATAAACTTCGAAAGGATCAGCCAACCAGACCAGTTCACTGCCAGCCAATATGTTTGATTTTTGTATTTCCTCCCGGCTCGGGTATTGCTGAATCTGACCATCTTTTCCCTTCCGGCCTAAAATCGTTCCATCAGTATCTTTGACCAGGTCATCAGGTGTCTTGTGTAAAGAATATCGGAAACGTTCTGTCCGCACAGGGGACCCGTCAAAAATCGGCGTATAATATCCTGTAAACAATACGGTACCCCGGTCATCACATCCAACGGATACATATGTATCGAACTTTTCTTTTAAAATCGTGTTTATTTCTCGGGGAGGCAGCTGCAACGCAAAAAGTTTTTTCAATTCCTGCAGGCTCCTCAAGGCCTGTTCATGGGTGATGTCACCATAAGGAAAAAACTTTTCACTGGATGGTTTGTTCATGTAATGGATACTTCTGGAAATGGCACCCTGCAGACCTTCTATATCAGCACAAGCCTGAGTGTAATCCGGTATCTGGCTGGGATCGGTGATTTTTCTCAAAGCCAGTTCTCCCGGGGGCAACTCTCTATTATAATCCTTCGGGAGGTCAGGCAGGTTAGTAACGAGCGTATACATACGTCCTTGACAACCCGCCAGGAACAACAATGATATTATTAATAATAATGTGAATAAAATATTTTTGATTTTCATTCTAATCAACGAACAACAAGAGATTTCCGTACATCTGACAAACTATTAATCAGGGTATCCTCTATATTCTTATCGATTATTTTTAAACTATTTGCCTGACGAATAGCGGCTACCCCTCTGAAAAACCTATCGCCACCACTAACCGGATGTGCCTTCTCGCCAGATTCAGTGAGGGGCATTGCCAGCTTTGACCGGAGCCATCCAGTGCCAGAAGTTCCACGTTGGAGAGTAACAAAAACTCCTGGTCGCCGCGGTTTATATAATCGGCAAGTGCGTTACGGTAACTTCCCTGAGGAAGTGTTATGTCCCCCTCTACGCGATAACGATCCGTTTCTACCACAACTCTTTCGTGGCGCAAATCTATGCCGGTCATCAGGGTATCCTCCGTGATAAGATAATTCGTGTTCCTTTAAACAACCGTATAAAAGATAACGGGTTTAAAAGACATTACTTATTTGCTTATGAATTATAGGGAATCACTGTTTGTATGTCAAGAAAATCTAAGCCGGAAAAATTGATTGCACGATTTCTGATAAACATGATCATTTTGGAGATCAGATTCCGCCACGCCCTGCTAATGTTGCAATTCAATATCCGTGCAGTTACTTTTTTTCTTTTCTTCTGTCATATCATTCACAATCGTTTGTCTAACGGTAATGAGTCGCTCGGCAAGCCGGGGATTGATCGTGTCATAAGTTTCCTTGATGAAGGCGATAGTATCCTGCGCTTTTTTTATCCGTCTTTCAATGATACTGCATTTGTCCAGCCCCCAGCGATTGGCAATGGTATCTTCAGGATCTGAAGACATCCAGACCGCGTTTTGGAATACCTGCTCAGCCGTCACAACACGATGAGGAGCAATCTGTAGGCGCACGCCCGCCATTTTACCCAGGACATTTTCATGGATTAAATTATTTTTTTTGATGATTTCCTTGATATGCGAAATCATGACATAGATATACTCATCACGGCCGGGGGTGCTATATAACTCCCATAATGGTGATCCCTCCGGGCAACGCTTTTCGTAACATTGCTCTCTGCCTTTCAGAACTACGGGTATTCTGTCTTTCAGTTGACGGATGAAAACATCCAGCAATCTGTTTATTTTATCACGGGGATCATAAATTTTCGGATCGATCCGTTTTGCTACTGATTCGATATAGTCAACATATCCCTCATTAAAAGTCGACGAATACTGTTCTTCGGAATAATAAGGATGATCATGAACAGAAAGATATTGCCACCGGTCATTCTTTCTTTCCAGCCATCGAAATTTCACCAGACCGGATTGAAATAACGATTCGGGATGGGTTGAAATGAAATTTTTGTGGTTTAATTTTTGAATGCGGGGCGGCATGATGGCTTCCAATGTCTGAACCGGATGTGCCGTGCTTCCGTCCAAAATGACACTCCGGACGATACCGGCATGAGATTCAGCGATAAAGAAAACAGTGCCGGAGTTGACGGAGTCAGTTGCGATATGAATGGGATAAGTATCCATGGGTAGCGTCTTCGTTGACGTTTTGGAAAGCATAAACAGCAATGCAGTCCGGAAGCGTCGATCTTTATACCATTTTCTATGTGTGGGCAGATGTTTCCAATTCTTTGACCAGTGTCCTATCAACTGTCCGTCAACCGTGGTAGCCGCCGCCGGCAGATGAGCCATTCTTGCGTAAATCCAGCGGATCCCGTAAACAACATCGGCACAGTCAACTGGAATGTTATAACGAAGAAAGAAGTCTTCAGTAATATTATCAGCAACCCACCTGCTGTATCTGTTTTCTTCTTGAATCGTCCACTGCCGTTTACCGACTTTCCATACCTGAGAACTCGATTCAAAAGAATGATCACAAAATCCGTTTGCCGGAATGATGACCAACATCAGAAAAAAAACGCCTCGTATAAAATTCCGCACAGAGAACCATCCGAATATTTATTGAATATTTTTATTGAAAAATAAATTAATTTTATATAGCATTATGAAATTAAAAAACAAGTTTTTACAAAATAAAACGTCGTCCTGTTC